>NZ_JBJUVG010000001.1:0-349583 GCF_046097595.1 Peptococcus simiae | reverse complement strand
ACTGAATAAAATGCTTCTTCAAATCTTTTCCTATCTACTTGCTTAGATGAATTTAAATAAAAGCCTTCGTTATATATTGATTTATCTTCAGAATTAGCAATTTCATACCAAATCCCCTTTTGAATATCGTTTAATTTGATTTCCATTTATATCACCTCTCAACTAAATTACGCAATTCAAAAAATGTCTTAATAGAAAGTATACTTTCTAAACTTATTCTAGGATCTTTATTATGACAATACTCATAAATACGTATCAATTCTATAGACGTTACTCCTTGACTTATAAGATTTTGATCTGGATCAAATTTATCGGGAAGTAACTCAGCAATGTTAATGTCCTTAAAAAACTTAATACCTCTCACATATCGATCTTTATTCTTATATTTTAGAATTTTTATTAACTTCACTTTATCTGTCTTACCACGATCTGTAGTAGGAATATTTTTAACATACACAATTTTTGACGGAATCATATATTTTGGTAAGTTCATTCTAATCTTTTTATTAATATCTTCCATGGGTAAATCAGATTCGTTACATTGCACAAATAGAATTATATCCAATCCATGTTCATGATTTTCTATAGGAAGAACATATGCATTTTCCACAAAAGGTAATGACAACACAACGGAACGTATAGCAGAGAGCGATACTCTAAATCCTCGTACTTTTATTTCGTCGTTTTTTCGACCTAATAGAATAATATTACCATTTTCTATTAATGCGTTATCATTAGTAAGATACCAGCATCCTTCTACATTATTTATTCTTGTTTTTAAAAGGTTAACAGCAAGCCCGTCTCCATTTATCGCTAACTCCCCTTTTTCTGCCATTACGTATTGTCCGTTATCTTGTCTAGAGACTACCAATACAGTAGAACCAGCAAATCCTTTGCCTACACTTATATATGATTTTGAAGCTATAAGCTCTTCTTCACTTACTATATGTGCTGCTACAAGAGACCCATACTCAGAACAACCAAGAGCGTGAATGATTCTGGAGGATTTTTGAACTATTTTGTCTTTGTATTTATCAAACGGGAAAAAATCTCCAGAAATAACAATCGTACTGACTTTATTTAATATTTCTGGTTGAAATTCCAAAATAATACGAAACATAGGAGCTGATAAGTTAAGAAAATTAACTCCAGCCTGCTTAATTGATTTTATTATTTCTTCCTGTGTTGGCACTATATTTTTTGTAATTACTAAACTTCCTCCATTAAGAATCGTCCCCCAAATATCAATTGTTGCTGCACCAAAATTTGGTTGAACACTGAAAAGATGTACATTGCTAGAGTTAATATTAAAAAAACCAAACCCATTCATCATTCGACTTATTGCATTTATAGGTAAAAAACAAGGCTTAGGTTCACCAGTACTACCTGATGTTTCCAGAATAAAGGCAACTTCTTCTAATGAGATCTCAGCTTTTAAACTATTAATCTTATCTATAATGTAATCCTCAGAGCCACTCAAATTCGCTTGAGTAATTTTTGCTTGTGCTGTTTTGCCTATATATTCTTCTGGTTGAGAAATACGAGCATTACCATGTGCTACAATTCTTCCTGACAATATTGTAGCAATAATTAATTGAATATAAAGAATTCTATCTGATACATCAATTATAACAACAGCTCCTTTCTCTATTTCGGCATCTTTCATTTTTTGATTATATTTATTTATAAATTCTCCAATTTGTGCATAAGTGATATTACATTTGCTGCTAATAATAAAGGATTTATCTTTATATTTATTTATATTACTCTCTATTTTAGAACTTACCTTATTTAACATAAAATCCCCTCTCTTTATTTAATAACCAAAGTAATAATATGATTATCAATAATTATAAATTCGCCTACTATATATTCAATATTGTCATTTGGTAATTTACATTTAGCGTAAAATATGTCTTTATTTGCAATCAGCTTAATCTCACACTCTTCTGGTTTAAGTTTATAATTTAGTTTATTACACCAATACTTATACATTGTTTCTTTAGTGCTAAAAATTAAAGTCTCCCAAAAAATATTAGGGTTTTTTTTCAAATCTATACATTGCTGTAATTCATATTTACTAAGAATTAATCGCTCAACTTCTTTTGGAAGTGCTTTATTACACTCTATATCAATTCCACAAAAAATCTTATGATCTGACCTGATTACTACAACCGCTCCTTTATGAAAGCAATGAGAAATACTTCCCTCAATACCATCTGGCCATATTGGAATGCCTTCTTGTGATTTCAACAATGGTGTATTATCTTTTCCTAATTCTTTCAAAGCTTTATGCGAAAAATATCTACCTGTACAAAATTCTCTCTTACGCTTCAATACAGAACCACTGATAATTTCATATTCCTCTCTAGTTAAAGTTGTTGTATTGTATATATGCTCCCCATAATATATAATCGCTTCTTTATTCAGTTTGGAAAATAATTTATCTTTCATTTACATCACTCATTATTAATAAATCTCCACAAACTTTATTAAATTCTTAGAAGTATAAGATTCTTTGCACCTAATAAAATCTATAGGATAACCTTGAAATAATAATTCTCCTCCAAGATTACCTCCTTTAGGTCCCAGGTCTACAATCCAGTCAGCTTGGCTTATTACTGATAAATTATGCTCTATTATTATTAATGTATTACCATCACTAACCAATTCACGAACTAGAGTCATTAACTTATCAATATCTGCTTCATGAAGTCCTGTTGTTGGCTCATCTAGGATAATGATCCCTTCTATTTCTTTACTAAGCATCTGAGCAATTTTTAATCTTTGAAGTTCTCCGCCCGAATAAGTGTCTAAGGTCTGCCCAAGTTTAATATATGATAGGTTTGATTTCATTAAGGAATTTAAAACTTGCTTTATCTTAGAATTATCAAAAAATATTTCTTGAGCATCTTTTACTGATAAGTTGAATATCTCATTAATATCCTTGCCTCTATATTTATAGGAAAGAGTTTTATCATTAAATCTTTTTCCACCACACTTTTCACATATGTGTTCAGAGTCTCCCAAATAGGCTAAATCAAGTTTTATCGTTCCTTTTCCCTTGCATTCAGGGCAAGCCCCTTTTCCTCTTACTGAAAAGAGATTTTTATTCACCCTATTTTCTCTTGCAAAAAGTTTCTTGATTTCATCATATATATTTAAATAAGTGATAATATTTGACTGACTCGATGCCTGTGGCAGACTCTGGTCTAAAACAATAGAATCTGGATATTTACTTGTAAAAATTTCCCTTATTAAGGTACTTTTACCTGAACCAGCAAGACCTGTTACAAGAGTTATCGCCTTTTTGGGAATTTTTACCGATATATTCTTTATGTTATTTTTCGACACATTTTCTAAAGTATAATATCCTTCGAAATTTTTCCTAGTTTCATTAATTTGATGTTTCTTTGTAAATGCTTTAGCAGTGATAGTATTGGATGTTAATAAGTCTTTGTAAGTACCCTGAAAGGTGACCTTACCACCATCTTCTCCTGCGCCTTCTCCAAAATTTATAATTTCATCTGAGCATTTAATCATATCTTGGTCGTGGTCGACAAATAAAACAGAATTTCCTTTATCTTTTAAAGCTTTAAAAATATTTGTTATCCCCTTAATATCTTCTGGATGAAGACCTACGCTTGGTTCATCAAAAATATAGAGAACATCTGATAGTGAGCTGTTAAGATATTTAACCATTTTTATTCTTTGAGATTCACCACCAGATAGGCTTTTTGTTCCTTGATTTACTTTTAAGTAATCTAAGCCAACAAGGGAAATGCTAGTTAATTTTTCTTTTAAGGCTTTTATGATCTCTTTAACCTTATCTTCTTTAATACCAGCTATAAAGTTATACAAATTAATAATATCCATATTAGAAGAGTCAGCTATGGACTTGCCCTTTATCTTGGCACTTAAAACCTCTTTGTTAAGTCTTGCTCCATGACATACTGGACAAGTCTTTGTTATTAAAATCCTTTGTAAATCTTCTTGATATTGAGGATGCTGAACATTTACAAAGGTCTCCATAATACGAGGAATAATTCCATAATACTTAGCTGTCTTATGCCAGTTCTTGCTAGGATTTTCAGGCTTTATCTTTGGCGAATTTAAAAGCATGTCTAATTCTTTTTTAGTGTAATCAGATAATTTTTTATCATTGTCAAAATACCCTGATTCCGTATACCTGGTTAATCTCCATCCTCCATTTTGAAATGTAGGAAATTTTACAGCGTTGTCATTTAAGGATTTATTAAAGTCAATTAATTTATTGATATCTATCTCTCGAACTATACCTAATCCTTGGCAGTTTTTACACATTCCTTCAGGATTGTTAAAGGAATACTTCATAGAATATCCGATGAAAGGTTTTGCTAGTCTTGAATAAAGTAATCTCAAGTCTGAATATATATCGGTAACTGTCCCAACTGTTGACCTTGAATTTCCACGAATCCTCTTTTGATCAATCACTAAAGAAACTGGAAGATTAGATATTGAGTCAACATCTGGCTTTTTATATTTAGAAAGTAAGTTTTGAACATAGGAAGAATATGTTTCATTCAATAGTCGTTGAGACTCTGCTGCAATGGCATCAAATACGAATGAAGATTTTCCTGAGCCAGAAACTCCTGTGACGCCAACAATTTGATGCTTAGGTATTTTTACTGTAATATTTTTTAAATTATTTGTTCTAGCCTTTTCTACATAAATGAAATCATTCATCTTTTTCTAACCTATTCTTTCTCAATTCATTGGATAGTATATTCGATAGTCTTATAAAAATTTCTTGTTCTTCTTCAGTAAAAGACTTAGATGCAATTTCAAAAATTGAATTGTGCTTTTTTGATATTTCTTCTAAAAGCTTACTTCCCTCATTTGAAAGTGAAGTATATAACTCCCTACCATCTAATTTATTAGGAAATTGTTCAATATATCCCATAGATTTTAGACCTTTTAAAGCTTTTGATAACTTTGTTCTTGTTATTCCTAAAATAATACTTAAATCTGAGGGCAATACTTTTTCTAGTTTTTTTACCTGACTTAGTATGTCATATTGTAACCATGATATATTTTTAGGATTGACTAAATTCCTTTCTGCAACCATCTCGCATTGCAATTCCATAATTGCTCTTTTTAAATCCATAATTTCACCTCAAAGTAATTTCTATATAGAAATTATACTACTTTCGAAATTATTTTAAAACTATTTCCGGTATCATTCTGGTTACAATTTTCTATCATTTACTGCTCTATCTTGTTTTATTTGTTCTTTTTTTACCTAAAATATACTTTGTACTCAAGTTATTTATAAACAAAAAAATAAAGGCAGTCCGAAGACCGCCGATATTTATCTCTCTGTTCCTTTGCTATGTTCTTTCTTATTTTGCTTAGCTTTGTCATCTGTCTTAAAGCTTTTTATTTGCCCTAATATGGACTTTTTATCCTTATATTGACTCTTTACTTGTTCTTTTGCTTTTAAGAGCTTAGAAGACAAAATACGAGCATTTTTATGTTCTTTCCCGTTATTATCAATACTTGTTTTAACTTGCCCGAAGATTTTAACAAAATCTCCTTGTTTAAGATTCTCTAAATCTTTTGTCTTATCTCCATAGGCTGAACAATTGGTATATACTTTATTTCCATCATCATCTTTTGAAACAATTGAAAAATTACTTACTTTAAACTTTTCTCCATTTGCATTTTCTCTTTCAAGATTTTCTACTTTGCCAGCTATATTACCCACGAGATTTATGAGGTCATCTTTTTCTTCAAGTTCATTGGTATTTTCAATGAGCTTACCTTGTTCTTTCATGTCATCAATCATATAGTCAAAGTCATCACTTAGTAGACCTGTTGTGTCATTGTTCATATATAAAACATAGACTTCTTCAAGTGCCTTTTCATCATTAACACCTTTTTCTATACTCACAAGTGCTTTTATAAAGTCCTTGTAGTTATCATTCATCATTTCTTCTATGTTTTCTCTAATATCTTTGTATTCCATAATTTCCTCCTTGTACTAAATAAGGAGAGCCTTTCGCTCTCCTCTATCTTTCTTGTCCTTTTTCGTTTTTCTCTTGATTTTTATCTTTTTCTTCTTCTGATTTGAATTTTGATATTTGTCCCAATATTGATGGTTTCTCTTCCCTTGCGTGAAGATTATCCTCAACATCATAAGTTGATTCAAAGTAATCACTATCTTTAAAATCATTGTCATACCTATCTGGTATTCCGTCATTATCAAGATCTTTTGCAAGCGGATCATAGAAGTTTCCATCATCATCTATTTCTAGTCCCAGGGCTTGTTTTAAATCTTCTTCATCTACTGATACCAGATCATCAAAACTTGACATCTTTATGGCTTCAGTCATGTCTTTAAGAGCTTGTGAATTAGATATATCTTCTTCTACAAAAGATTCTGTTCTAATAGCAACATTATCTACATACTGAGTCCATGTTTTTTCTTCCAAATTTACCTCATATTGAATAGAGTGCTTACCATCTGGTGTTTCTGTATAGGCAAGTCCTATATGGCTTAAATCAGGATATAGTTTATCAAAGTCTTCATAGCTATTAGATTCTGAAAACTCATAGTTAGAATAATCAACTATCGCCCTCTTTAAATCTTCTAATAATGGTGATTGGTTTTCTAATTCTTCTACTTCTCCCATATCTAAAAGTTTATTAATCTCAGCTAGTCTTAGTGTCTTATCCCTTAACTCATCTGCTTTTTCAAATGGTTTAGTTAATTCTACCTTGGCATTTTCTAAAGATTCTTTATAGTTTTCAAGGTTTTGATTTAACCTTTCAAGTCTTGAAGGCATTTTTTCAATTGCATTATCAAGCCTTGTTATATTACCATCAGTAGAGTTTGAAAGCTCTCCAAAGTATTCTGCTTTTCCTAGTAGTTTAAAGGTGTGAGTATTAGTCATAAAGTTATATGAAACTTGTAAGCCTAAATTTCTATACTTCCCAATAACCTTGCTATCATTTATCTTTACTTTTTTTATTTCTTCTAATAGCTTTTCTCCAGCCTCTTTCTTATCTAAAATTTTATTTCCACCAAGACTGATTGAAGTGAATTTGCTATCTCCTTCTCCTAATTTCTCAACACTTGCAATATCTTCTTTAACTGCTTGTATTTCCATTTCAGTTTTTAAAATACTTTGAGGATAAATTTTATTTACCTTATCTTCAAGCTTATATTTATTAGACTTATAGTTTGCTTCTAACATTTTTAATTTTGTAACTTCATTATCTAAATCCATTTTTTCTTTAATTAGGGGATTACCAGTAGCCAAAGCCTTAATTTCTGAATAAGACAGACTTGCTTCATCAACATCTTCTGCAACTCTTACGGGAGTTTTTGAAGTCATAATTTGAGATATAAATTTTTGCTTATTCTCTATTGTCTGGTCGAGTAGGTCGAGGATATTACTATCCCCTTCCCCTCTAAGAACCGTGCATGAGAGTTTCCCCTCACACGGCTCAAGTTTTTATAAGCCCTGATTAAAGAGCCAGCGTGTTTTCTTCATCATTTATATGCAATTTTCTATGACACCAAGGGTGTACTAATGTTTTAAGGGTAATATTATTTTGAATTGTTTGATGTACTCTAAAGTCTGTATCAATAGTTATTTTCTCCCCACAAACAGGGCATATTCCATTTTGCGTTTTATACAGTCTATTTATAACTGTACGTCCTTTAAGTTCGTTTCGTATTTTTAACTCTTCTCTTTCTTCAAAGTATATTTGCCAATTTTCATCAAATGGATTTGCTTCAGCTTGTATCTTAGTAAATCTTTTAATATCAGTATCTGTAGCATATTTAAGACGAAGATAGTATTTCTCGCCATTTTCCATTTTCTCGCCAGTTGCTACACTGAAAGTCCAAGTTCTATTTCCAATGGTATGGAAGTATTTTTTAGCTATCCATTTTCTACTTTTCTTTGGATGTCTACGAACGCACCAGATCCACAAGCTTTTATATATTTCATAATCAAGTTTTTCAAAGGCTTTAGATGAAACATTATATTTCTGATAGTTTACCCAACCTATAATGATTGGATTTAATTTTCTAATCAAAATTTCTTGTTTCATTGACGGATTATCTTTTATGACTCGTCTGATTTTATCGACAATAGCCTTGAAGTTCTTATCAGATGGTTTTGTCAGCAACTTATCTTTATACATCCTAATATTAACTCCAAGAAAATCAAAACCGTCATTTATGTTTGTTATAAGTGTCTTTTCTTCTGATAATTCTAAACCTCTTTCAGCCAAGAATTTTACAATGATTGGCTTTACACCATTTTCAAGCAATTCTGCACTTTCCCCTGTAACGATGAAATCATCTGCATATCTAACAAAGTTAACCTTTGGGAAATATGTTTTCTTATTTACTGTTCTTCTATGGTATTTCTCTTTGATTGCTTTTTCTAAACCATCTAATACCATATTGGAAATAATGGGTGATATTGGCGAGCCTTGGGGACTTCCTGTTTCTGTTGGAAATAGTTTTTGTTTTTCTATATATCCACATTCAAGCCAAAGTTTTAATAATTTCTTGTTCATTGGGATATTATTTAATATCCATTCATGACTTATATTATCAAAACAACCTTTTATATCTCCCTCCAGTACCCATTTTGCAGATTTCTTTTTATTGAGTGATGTAAAACACTGCTCGATAGCATCTTGTGTACATCTTTTTGCCCTAAATCCATAAGAATTAGGATCAGCAGTAGTTTCTGCTATGGGTTCAAGTGCAAATTTATATAGAGTTTGCATTGCTCTATCTGTCATTGTAGGAATGCTGAGAGGTCTTTTCTTCCCATTTTTCTTTGGTATATACACTCTTCTAAGAGGCTTAGGTTTATATCCTCTTAAATTTAGCTTTTCTATCGCCTTATATTTTGCCTGTGATGTTAGCCATAATTCACCATCAACACCACTTGTTTTCTTGCCTTGATTTTCAGTTACCCTCTTAATAGCCAAGGCTTTTGCATAAAATGAAGTTGTGAGTAAATGTTGTAAAGATTTTACCTTTCCATATTTACTCATTTTCCACGCTTTCACAATACGCATTTGTAGTTTTTTAACATAGCTTTCTGCTAGAGAAAAATCTATACTTTCCCAGTTTTTAGCTCTGTTAGTAGTAGCACACATTTTACTGTTCATTTGCTTTCTCCTTTCAAAAATTCTACAAGTTCTCTTGTGATTAAAAACCAAATGGAAGTCTGCACTCTTTCAAGTTAGGGCAAATTTTGAACCCCTACCCATCTCATTACAAGATGGCATTCGCTTTTTCCATTCTCCTTTACCTGCACCATTATCAGCATTTCTTACGATTTGCCTTGCCTTATGGCAATAGTGCAGGCTTACCATGTTTCACTTAATTAACGTTGATAACTTAGGCTCTACCTCTCTGCCGGTAGTCTTTTTGTCCGTGTAATCCCACTATGGAAAGGATTATCCGACTACACACCATTTTGGTTCAGGCTTATCAGCAACTTTAGCCTGTTCACCTTAACGACATTTATCAGTAGTTCACATATGTTAGCCATATTATCAAGCCTCGCTCCCTAACCACCTTGTTGCTGGCAGTTTCGGTATTTCCTCACGGTTTTACCTCAAGTAGGGCTACTTTAGTATCGGCTTACCACACCTAAGTGCAGTCGATACTCGGCTCAACTAACGGAATAGTTGGTTTGGTCATTTTGCTAAACAGTTAAATTAAGCGACTTCATGTCGCACCCATAAATAAGCGTCAAATGTATTTTCTGTTACATATCTAAAGATATTTACCTTATCATTTTCATTACCTTGACGAACAATTCTACCACTTCTTTGCTCTAGGTCAGACGGTCTCCATGGGACGTCTAAATCGTGTAAGGCTATTAGTTTGTTCTGTACATTTGTACCTGCTCCCATTTTTTGAGTAGAGCCTAATAATACTCTTACTTCTCCTCTTCTTACCTTAGAGAACAATTCATCTTTTTGTTTATCCGTATCTGCTTCGTGTATAAAGGCTATTTCTTCTTTTGGTATTCCCATATTCACTAGCTTATTTCTAATATCATCATAGATATTAAATTCTCCATCTCCTTTTGGTGTAGACATATCTGAAAATACTAATTGGGTCGATGATTTTTCTTTTGTCTTATCCCAGATTGAAAAGATGTTTTTAACACATACATTTACCTTTGAATTAGGATCATCTGGAAGTAGTGGATTTATTAATCTTTGATCAAGGGCAAGTTTTTTACCATCATTTGTAATCTTTAGCATATTATCTTCTGTTGGTTCTACTTGGTTATTTCTAACTGCGTCTGCTCTTTCTGATAAGCTAGTTAATATTTCTTTTTGTTCCTCAGTCGGTTTTGTTTTAATAACTTCAAAATTTGCTTCAGGAACTGGCAAATTTAACATATCTGAAGTCTTTATATCTGCTACTTCTTTAAACATAGACATCAGCTCTGGCAAGTTATAGAACTTTGAAAATCTTGTCTTTTGCCTATATCCAGTACCTTCTGGAGATAACTCAAAGGTGTTTTCTGTTTCTCCAAAAGTAGAAGCCCAGGCATCAAAATGTTCTAATCCCCTTGCCTTTAAATCATCATACTGAAGGTATCTTTGCATGGTATAAAGCTCAGTCATTGAATTTGATATTGGTGTACCAGTAGCAAATACAAGACCCTTACCTCCAGTCATTTCGTCCATATACCTACATTTCATAAACATATCTGAAGACTTAAAGGCTTCACTCTGCCCGATACCAGCAACATTTCTCATCTTAGTATGCAAGAATAGGTTTTTGTAATTATGAGCTTCGTCTATAAATAACTTATCTACTCCTAGCTCTTCAAAGGTTATTACATCATCTTTTTTAAAGTCATCATTTAGTTTTTCTAGTCTTACCAAGAGTTTTTTCTTTGTCTTTTCCAGTTGTTTAACTGTGAAATTTTCTCCTCTATTTCTTTTATTCTCATCAATAAAGGAAACTATATCATCTATTTGGTCTTGTATATGTCTTACCTGGTATTCTTTGGACATTGGTATTTTTTCAAATTGAGAGTGTCCTATGATGACTGCATCATATTCTCCTGTTGCAATCCTACCAATAAATCTTTTCCTATTTTTTGGTTGAAAGTCTTTTTTA
Organism: Peptococcus simiae; assembly: GCF_046097595.1. NCBI lineage: Bacteria > Bacillati > Bacillota > Clostridia > Eubacteriales > Peptococcaceae > Peptococcus > Peptococcus simiae. Next base: position 338,419 of record NZ_JBJUVG010000001.1, on the reverse strand, counting down.
TCGGCCACCATAATATTTGCTGACGGATATAACTGCATAAACTCTCTACCAATTTGAGTGGTTAGGTGGTTAGGAACTACAAATAATGATTTACTTGCAAGCCCTAACTTTTTAGATTCCATAGCAGAAGCTACCATTTCAAAAGTCTTTCCTGCTCCTACTACATGGGCAAGTAGTGTATTTCCTCCATATAGAGTCCTTGCTATGGCGTTTTTTTGATGTTCTCGTAGTCTGATTTCAGTATTCATTCCATCAAAAGTTAAGTTAGAGCCATCAAATTCTCTATTTCTAATTGAATTAAATTTTTCATTATAAATCTTTTCTAGCCTATATCTTCTATCAGGATCTTCAAATATCCAGTTCTTAAATTCCTCTTTAATCAATTCCTGCTTTTGACTTGCAAGCATAGTTTCTTTTTTATTTAATACAGAAGTCTTAGAACCATCATCGTTTATTACTTGGTCAAATACCTTCGTATCTTTTAGATTAAGAGCATTTTCAATTAGCTTATAGGCATTAACTCTACTTGTACCATAAGTCATGTTAGCAAGGTCATTAGTCGAGTCAACACTTTTACCTTCAATATTCCATTCACTTGTGTGTGGTGAGAACCTAACATTTATATTCCACCTATCATAACCTGGTGTTTTTAAAAGATTAAAAGTAAAGTCTTCTATATCTTTTTGAGGTATCCAAGTTGCTCCTAACCTTACATTTATATCAGAAGCAGTGAGTTCTTCAGGCATAACTTCTTGTAATTTTTCTCTCTGATATTTGAGTTTGCTTAACTCATTTAATAATGTGTCTTTCTTTTCAGAAGGTGCTAAATCTATTACATTTTCAATTTCTCCGATATATGAATTGAGGTATCCAATTTTTTCTCTAATATTTCCACTTAAATATTCATCAGCTGATACATATGAAAAATGAAATGGATCGTCATTGTTAAAGTTTTCAAAGGGCATTCTGTTATTTATCAGGTCTGTATCCTTAATATCTAAAAATATCTCGCCTTCAAGTTCACCAATTAAGGTGTCCCTATCTTTATTAGTGATAGATCCCATATATTCAAAATCTACATATCCCTTTTGTGAAACTGATAAAACTAAAGCTTCAAGGGAAGTATCTACATGGTCTACTACCTTTGCCTTTGTGATTGTTCTTTTTGAAAATATGTCACTCTTAGCTTTGAAATTATCCTCATCATCAAGTATTTCTATTGATGATACTAAAGGAAAGTTTGAGTCTTCCTTTAAGGCTCTAGTGTTTGATAAGGAGTTAATAAATCCATGTTTCTTTGAAAAGTTATCATAGACTTCATTTAACTTTGCTTGTGACTCTTTTATTTCTTCATCAGAAAAATCATCTTTTTGTTTTTCTATTACATCTTTTAAAGCATTCATTACATCAAGATAATCTTTTATTTTCTCTTTGTTTTTATCTGATATATTTTTCTTAATTAAGACTGAGTTTTCTCTTAGGTAGACTTCTTCATCAATGATGGTATAGGAAAAATTCTTAACATCATCTGTTGCTGGAAGACTTAATTCTTCATCTTCCAATAGCTCGACTTCTTCATATTTTGAGTTTGAAGATATTTCCTTACTTGCAAGATCCATTAAATCTTTTAACTTTTCATCTTCTTTTTCATCACAAGTAATAGTATTTCCAAATCTTCCAGATACTTCTTTCATATCCCCTAATACCATCTGAGGATTATCTACAAAGTATTTATTATAAGTCAAACCCTTTTTATCAGTTGTTAGGTGTATCCAATCGTCATCTCTTTCTATAACCGAATCTCTCTTTTTTAAGAAAATAATATCTGAAGTAACTTCTGTACCAGCAAGACCTTTAAATGTTGTATTAGGAAGCCTCATAGCTCCTAAAAACTCACATCTAGCATTAATATATTTTCTAACAGATTCATCTTTTTTATCCATAGTTCCAGATGAAGTTATGAAGGCAATAATTCCTCCATTCCTAACCTTATCTATTGACTTGGCAAAAAAATAATCGTGAATCAGAAAGTTATTTCTGTTATATTCACGATCGTTTACTTTAAAATCTCCAAAGGGAACATTTCCTATAACTAAGTCAAAGAAATTATTTGAGAAGTTTGTTTCTTCAAAGCCTTTAATTTGAATATTGGCTTCAGGATAAAGCTCTCTTGCTATTCTTCCGCTTAGACTATCTTTTTCTACTCCATATACTTTAGAGCCTTTTATTTCACTTGGCATATTACCAATGAAGTTACCAACTCCTGCAGACGGTTCAAGGATATTTCCAGTCTTAAATCCCATATCTTTTAGAATCTTATATATTCCGTCCATTACCTCTCTAGGTGTATAAAATGATGTTAAAGTAGACTCTTTAGCATTCAAATACTCTTCATTTGTTAGATTTTCTTTTAAAATATTTCTTGCTTCAAGCCATTGCCCTCCTTTTTCTTCATCGAAGACATCGGAAAGACCTCCCCAACCCAGATAATCAGCCAGATATGCTTGTTCATACTCTCTTGGACTCCTATTTTCATTTTCAAGTCTTTTGAGCATTTTAATAGCTTTGATATTTTTATCTAACTTTTCTGATGGTGTAAGGTATTCCGAGTAGATATGATTTTTCAAGTCATAATTTCTAGCGAAACTTAGCCTTTCCTTATTAGGTTCATAGCCTAGATTTTTTAAATCCTCTTTACCTCTCAATAAGTTTTCGGCTGCTTCCCTTGGGACATCATACCTATCCATCATTTGGTCAATTTCGGGATTGTAGTTATCAATAAAGCTTTCTTGCTCTACTTGTCTTTCAATTTGTTTTTCATGCTCAGATAATTTGTATATCTCATAATTTCCACTATCTAAAAGGTCATCAATCTTTCTACTTTCTTCAAATGTTTCACCTTTATATAAGGGAATTTCTTCTCCATTAACTTCTACCTTAGTTCCAGCTTCAATTAAGTTAATTCCATCAAAGGTATTCTTATCTTCTAAAATAAATTCTTTTCCAACCTTTACTGCTAATTTTTCTGATGTTTGAGTTAGATTTTCAAAGATTTCTTCAAGGTATGAATCGTTTCTATATGGAATTACTTCCGAACCCCTAATCATACCTCCCATATACTCCATATTATCTCTAATGGTTACAGTTTTAAGTCCTCCACTTAGTTCATCAAAATCTGTAATGGTAAAGTCCTTATCTTTATATCTAACCTGATCACCTATCTTAAACTTAGGCTCTATCTTTTCCTTAACTTCTTCTTGTGAAGCTTTTTCCTCACTTAGTGCAACTTGCTCTTCTAAATATGAAAATTCACGCTCATTAACTTCTTCACCATCTCCAAGGTCAATCCTATAATGTTCGACAACTTCGCCGTCTACATAGTGATCAAAATAGAATTTGAAATATCCGATATAATCATCAGTCATTTCTCCAAATTCATTTTCTCCATGAGTTTGATTATGGTCTTTAATATCAATATCCTTTTGTCTTAGGATATTGATTAAGTCTTTAGTTACTATCTGCCCACTATAATCGGGAACTAATTCGTGATTTTCATTAAATTCTACAATCCAGTAGTCTTTTCTTTTTTCAATGTTGTTGCCATCAAAAAAAGAAGCTTCGTCAGCTTCCTTTTCTTGGCTTATTTCATTTTCTAAGCTTCCACGTATTCCTTGATTGCCATTCTCTTCACTGTTGCCATCAAGTTGTTCATCTGTCCTTGGTATTGTTCTGGATTCTCTCTCATCATCTTCTCTGTCAATCCTTGTGCTTTCATCATTTTGACTTTCTCTCTCTTGATAAAGTCCACTGCCTGATTCTGGATTTCCTTCAGATGGTTCAAAAGTGTTTTCTCCTCGTACATTTCCTGCAGCTTCTTCCAGTTCTCCATGTCCTCGCTCCCTACCAGGTAAGACAGTCTTAGAACTGCGTATGTTGGATTCGGAAATCTCTCCATAAATTCCAGATCCTTCTCCATCATGTCCAAGGTTTTCTCTTCGATCTTCATTGCTATTTCTTCTGTAGCTTCCATCTGTGAAAACTCGTCCATCTCTACTTCTTGACCTATCATCTCGTCTATATAAATCATCTTGACCTCCTCTATCTTCATTTATATTTTCTATATCTCTATTATAGTCGGCAGCGACCCTTTCTGTCAGCAGCCTAGCTCGATCCATTTCCTTAGATTTTTCTATTGTTCTATCTATAATATCTTCACTAATCCTTGATATTACAAGACCTATCTGCTCTAAAGAAATTGTATTTATCCTAGAAAAATTATTTTTTAAATTTTCCAAATCCATAGGATAGACTGTATTAAACCTATTAGCTACTGCATAGGATATTGAGTCTCTCATAAACTTTTCAAAACTCAGTCTATCCTCTATATCTATTCTCAAATCAGCAAGAGCCAAGTTAATGTATTCATCTCCATAAATTCGACTTAAAGAAAATATGTTTTCGTTTAGTGAATCACTAGCTTCAAATGAAGAATCTCTTATTATTTCTTTTAAAGCCTCGTTATGGTTTTCGTGGTCAAACTGCCATAAGCTAACCTCATTAATATTCCTATCCATTGATGTTGTCTGACTAATATCAAAGATGTATGAAACTCTTTGACTTACATCACTTCCAACTAAAATTGGAATTCCCTTCTCTCCTCTCATAACAACTCGACCAAAATATTTTTTCCACATATCAAAAGTCGCACAAGCTCTAGCTTCAGGTTCTTTGTTATATATACTTAGTTGGCTAGAAAAATCATATTTCTGATTGTTACCTATAACCTTTAAGAGTTTTAAATATTCATTTTCATCTTGCAAAACTTCATACTTTATTGCTTCTTGTATATTCTTAAAATCATTTACTTGCATTTCCTACCTCCATTCTATGAATTTCTTTTATAATAGCCATTAAAATATCAACCACAATAGAATTACCGGCCTGTTTATATAGCTTGCTTGAAGTACAATTTTTTCTTCTTGGATGTGCTTCTTCTAGTTTGTTAATATCACTGTCATCAAAACCCATGAGTCTTAAACATTCTCTTTCTGTTAAATACCTATACTGACCATTTCCAATATCTATTATTCCAGAATTTGGTACTCTCATTTGTTTTGTAGAAATAGTATAAGAAAAATCTTTAATCACTTTTAATCGCCCTCTAAAACTATTATCTATGCCTTTATTTAAAAATTTCAGCATATAAGGTTGGGTCATTGTATAAAGTTCACTTACATCCTTTTCTAAAAATTCACTTAGTGGTCTTGTTTCTTTCCTCTCCAATTTATTAAAAGAAAAGTTATTTGCTCCAAGACATGAAACAACAAATATCCTTTCTCTTTTTTGAGGTATCCCAAAATCCATTGCATTTAAGATTTTATACTTGCTTTCATATCCTAGGCTCTCTAGCTCTTTTAGATAAATAAAAAAGGAGTCCCTCATATTTCTATCAAGGACTCCCTTTACATTTTCCCAAATTATCCATTTAGGTTTATCTTTCATTTCTTTAATTATTCTAATTGTTTCAAATAGTAAGCTTGATCTAGTTCCTGAATTCTTTGCTCCTCCCTGCTTTTTCCCTATTCTTGAAAAGTCTTGGCATGGACTTCCATGCATTATTAAGTCTATCTTCTCATTAGGAGCTTTATATCCTACTACTGATTTTGGCTTATAGTCTTCTCCATAAAGTGCGTTGTATGATTTAACACATGCCTTATCTATTTCTACATAATCAACTACTTCATAAGGTATCTTCAAATTAATAAAAGCCTTTCTAATAGCACCTATGCCACCGAAAAGCTCTAATATTTTTACCTTATTCATTTAGATTATTCTTGTGCCTATCTACAAGCTCCCTTATACTATCTTCAATTTCTCTTAAAAAGTCTTCTTTATCTACATCACCAGAGCTAATCTTTGCAAGTTTCATTTCCCATTCAGATGTTGTTTCTGCTGATTTAAACTTATCCTCTACAATTGATACAAGCCTATTGCCTTTTTCTGTTACAAGTAAATTTTTCTTATCTCTTCTTATGAGATCCTTATGGATAAGATTTTCTATAATTCCTGCTCTTGTAGCTGGTGTTCCTAAGCCTTTTCTTTCTACTTCTATGTCTTTATCCAAAGACTCTACTCCTGCATTCTCCATAGCCTTTAAAAGTGTATCTTCATTATAATGACTTGGAGCTTTTGTAAATTTCTCCGATATATTTTTAGAAGTTAGCTTAATTTTATCTCCAGTCTTTACATCTGGTAATTCATTTTCTTGTTTTTGTTTTCCATAAGGCTTTAGATACTTGGCATAACCTTCATCGATTATAGTCTTGCCACTTGCATTGAAATTAAATTTATCATATTCATATCTGATTTTTCTACTAGATTCCTTTAAGTTATCCGAACATGAAGCAAGTAATTTATCCTTAATTAGATTATAAATTTTGCTTTCTTTATCAGATAAATCTTTAGCTTTTCCAATACCTGATATAGTAGGAATAATCGCATAGTGGTCTGTAACTTTAGATGAATTAAAAATAGACTTAAAGTTTGATTCATTGATTTTAAAATCTTCTTCAAGTCCTTCTAATAATTCTTTCATAGTATTAACCATATCATCGGTTAAATATCTACTATCTGTTCTTGGATATGTGATTAGTTTCTTCTCGTACAAGCTTTGTGCCAGGTTTAAAGTGTCATTTGCTGAATATCCAAAATATTTATTCGCTTCTCTCTGTAAGGTAGTGAGATCATAAGGCTTATCTGGTTTTGTGCTTATTTCTTTATCTTCTACCTCTGTAATAACTATTTCATCTTCTAGCAAGTTTAATAGTTGTTCTGCAACTTCAATTCTATCAATCCTATCTGATACAAGTTTTAATCCTCCATAAAATAGGTCAACTGTATAATATTTTTGCTTCTTAAATAGGTTTATTTCACTATCCCTTTTAGCTATTAAATATAGGGTTGGTGTTTGTACTCTACCAACAGAATATGTTTCCTTGTAAATGCAAGAATAAAGCCTACTTAAATTCATTCCCACTAACCAATCCGCAATTGCTCTTGCATTTGCCGATCTATATAAGTCTTCAAAGTTTTCTCCGTCTTTAAGATTTCTAAAACCTTCTTCAATAGCTTGGTTTTCCATTGAAGATATCCAAAGTCTCTGAATCTTCTTCTTACATTTAGCTTGATTATATACAAGCCTAAAAATAAGTTCTCCCTCTCTTCCAGCATCACAAGCATTTATAACTGTGTCGATATTCTTATCGTTTAAAAGTTTCTTTAAAACTCCATATTGTTTTTTAGTGCTTTTAGATACTTCATAAATATATTCTTCTGGGATTATAGGAAGAGTGTCTATCGTCCATTTCTTCCATTTTTCATTGTGTCTTTCTGGTCTTACCATTTGAATTAAATGACCTACGCACCAAGAAACAATGTAACCACCTCCCTCATAATATCCATTTTTTCTTGTTCTTGCTCCAATTACTTTTGCAATCATAACTGCTACACTTGGCTTTTCTGCTATTACTAATTTCATTAATACCTCCATAAATAAAAAAAGAGCGAAAGATTTCTCTCTCGCTCAAAGTATTTCTCCCAAATATTGTATTATTTTTGGGAGAATTCTATTACTTATTAATTTCTTTTTCTAGTTCTTTAAGAACTTTTATAATCTCTTCAAAGTTTGGATAGTCTCCATAAATCATTTCTGCCATAGCCTTATAATCTTTTTCTATTTCAGAGAATCGGTACTCTCTTGGAACTAACTTCAATTTTCCAACTAATGCATCTTCATACTTTGCCCACTTCCTAGGATAGAATTTCATTTTGAACTCAATCACTTTCTTTAATAAATCTTTATCCTCTAAGGCTTTGTTTTTATAATCTGATTTTGCTATTTTATATAGGTCATAAAAGTGTCTTGCATATCTGTGGGGCATAGGAGAAGCTTCTGGTCTATTTGCTTCATGATGAAGTATAGTTGCCTTTTCCCAAAAAGTTCTCTCTGCTGAGACTGTTCTTATATTAGTTTTTTCTTTAAAAACATTTGGATAGGCTTCTCCAATTATTGGCAGGATTTCCACTTCAATTGCAGGTGTCCATGCTGCAAGGCTTCCTATTTCAAGTCTTATATTTTGTGTTAAATAATTGGATTCAAAGATTTTAGGATATTTACACAGAATTGTTTGTGGGTCTATTGTATCAACCCAAAATTCAAACTCAAAATCCTTTAAATCTTCTTCTAAAACTTTTAAAAATTCATCTCTTAAAAATTCTTCTGTCTTTTCATTAACTTCTTTATTGAATTTATCCTGTTTGGTATTTGATCTTTCTATCCATGGTTCTTTTTCTTCATATCCTAATACTCGCCAATCTAAGATTAGATCTATATCTTCTGAAAATCTTTCTATAAGTCCAAAACACTTTGAAAGTGATGTACCACCTTTAAAGGTTAAATATTCTTTCCATTTATTTTCATTAAATAGATAGTCTAAGATAAAAGTAACCCAATAGTCTTTTTCAATGACTGCTTCAGATATATTTTTCTTTCTGGCTGTATTTACTATTAAAACTCTTAAATCGTCCTTGTTACCTATATAAAACTTATTCATTTTCACCCTCAGAAATTTCTCTTATCACTTCATATATCCATGATGGAACTGATTTTGATTCGTTCGTTAGATCTATTCTTTCTTTTTCAGTTAAATTTTCTCTTATCTTTTGTATAACTTCATTAGTTATATTTTCTTTACCTAAAGACTTAATTGCTTGAATAACTGTTGCAGTCTTTAAGGACATATTTGCAATTTCTCCTGGATTTACTTTTTTAAATTCTAAAATGGTATCTCCAATTTTATATTCCTTGTATCTTCCACTAGATATATATTTATAGTGAGTTGGAACTTGTGTGGATAGTCCTAATAAGTTTAAGGCTGTGCTACTATATGGTGCAATATTCCAATTGTATTTTCTTGCTATGGCAAGTGCTAACTCGTGAATTGATACTGCTTCGTACTCTCCAATTAATTCACTGTATCTTGGATTGTAATAAAAGCCATCAATGACACGCTGAATTTTTCTTTCATTAACCATTCTATTCAATGTCTTTCTAGCAGTTTCATAAGATGTAATATCTAAAAAGTCATTTGCAAAAAATACTTTATGTGAGTCAAAATCATTTATTTTATCTGATATTTTTTCTGTATATGAACTCATTACAATCCTCCTTTGTCCCAAATATCGTATCATATCTGGGACAAAAGTTCAATTGTACTTAAATTTAATATTCTTATAATAGTTCATCGTCTTCATCTAAAGATTCTTCGTGAGTTTCATCATTGTCAGATTCATCTTCTGACTCACTAATATAATCCTCATCATCTTCTTCAAAGTCTTCCAACATTTTATCTTCTCTTGCTTTAACTACCTTAAAATAGTATCCTGCTCCTATAACTCCTCCAATTACAAGTGCAATAATTAGAAATGAACCTATCCCGCTTTTCTTTTCTTCTTTTACTGGAACAACAGTAGGTTCTTCTTTTTTTACTTCTTCTTTCTTAGGTTCTTCAACTTTTATAGTATTTTTATCTTCTGATTCAATCATATTAAGTAGGTCTTGCTCTCCTACTTCTGTCAATAATCTTACATTATCTTGATTTGATGAGTGATCCACTATTAGGTGCATAGTTTTTCCACTTTTGGTTTGAAATGTTAAAAATTGTCTTACATCAACTGGATTTTCTTTATCTTTTTCTGTATCTCCACTTGGTGTAATATCTTTTCCATTCCTATCTACATTTTCAATTACTGAACCTCTTGCCTTATTTTCTTGTGTCGCAAGATTATTTACTGCCTTAGTATTACCGCCTTTTACAAGTGGGGTTTTCTTTGGAGGATTATTTGAAGGTTTGGTTGCTTCACTTGTATTTCCTGGTATTATTGGAACATCTTGATAAGGAATTTCTTCTTTTGACGGTGTAAAAACATCATCTTTCAACATTTTTTCAAATTCTTCTTTTTGTGGTTCATAGATTGATTCGTTTTGACTTTCTATTTGCCCTTCATTTGTCATTGCAAATGTAGTTGCTGGTACTGTAAATGTAAAAAGGAGTAACGCTATGGCTACTCCTCGTTTAATACTCTTATTCATTTTTCTATCCTTTCTTATTTTACATTTTTAAATACATAGACTGCTTTTCTAGCATTGTCCCATTCTATTGTTTGATTTTTACCATCTTTAATATCTCCATGACTTGCTCCAAAAGCTTTAGCAATATTTGAAATTGAAGCATGAATTCTGCCATTTATAATCACTGGCTTAACATCTGAATTATAGACCTTTCCATCTGAATCTTTCATAACACCAGTATCAATATTTAGTCTTAATGTCTTTTTAGCTAGGATATTATTCTCTTTATTTGAGAAAATAGCTTCACGAGTATAGTTGTCATACTCAACATTAAAACCTAGAGTATAAGCGATATATCTTACTGGAATCATAGTTCTTCCTTGATCTACATAAGTTTTTACATCCATATAGACTGTTGTCTTACCATCTTTGTTGATAATGTTATAAAAGTTTTTGTCTACTTGAAAAACTGCAAATTCTTTTTCATCTTTAAATTGTTTTTTGTCCAATTGTTTATCTTGCTCTTTCATCTTGTTAAGATCAAATTGATTTAGGATGTTCTTATCATCAGCTTTCAGAAGTTCATCCCACTTCTTATCTTGAGATTTCTTATCTTCTTTCTTTTCTTTGTTTTCTTTTTGGAGTTTTAGAAGTTCATCTAATTTCTTAGATAAGTCTTGGTTTAGATTTTTATCTTTTTCATCTTTAGCTTGTTTTTCAAGTTCTTCTTTCGATTTTTTATTTGCTTCCTCGATTAACTTCTTTGCTTCTTCAATTTTCTTATCTAATTCTTCTTTTAGCTTTTTAATTTCTTCTACAGAAGCTTTTTGTTTTTCTTCTAGTTCTTTAATCTTCTCTTCTAATTCTTTTTTTGTATTTTCAGAAGATTCTTTTAAACTATCAATAGCCTTTTGAAGCTCTTCAATTTTCTTACAACATTCTGACTTAGAATTTTCTATTTCTTTCTTCTTAGACTCTAGTTCTTTTATCTTAGTATCTTTTTCATCAAGCGCTTTTTCTAAGTCCTTAATCCTATTGTCTTTATCCTCAATTTCTTTATTTTTCTTTGCAAGTTCTCCTTCTAAAGACTCAAGCTTTTCTTGCATTTTTTTGATTTTATTTTCGTTTTTGTCGGTCTTTTCTTTCTCAGCTTCTAACTCCCATTTTGTAGATGAATAATCTTCTTTTAGTTTTGCATTTTCATATTGTAGTCTTTTTAGTTCATCTTTAAGCTGAGTAATTTCTGCTATTAGTTCATCATTATTATTAGAATTTTTAAGATCCTCAATTTCTTTATTTAATTGAGCAATCTTATTATCTTTATCTCTAATCTCTTCTTCTAGCTTAGACTTTTCTTGTTTTAGTTTTTCTCCATTATCTTTGCAAGATTCTAACTTTTTCTTTAATTCATCTATCTTTGATTGGTCTTCTTTTTTCTTATCATTTAAATCTTTGATCTGATTTTCTAGATCCTTAATGTTTTTAGTTAAATCATCAATCTTATTGTCCTTTTCATCAATATCATGACCTGTTAAATCAGTTTGAGTATCAATGGAATATTTATTTGGATTGTATATAGTCATCTTTCCTTGATACATATCATTGTTATAATCAAATTCAAGTTCTACACTATCTACATTCTTATCAAAGACAAACTCTCCATTTTTAAACCTTAATCCATTAGGAATAGATTTGAATCCTTGATTTCCGTTGAAACCAAAATGATTTTCGTAAAATGGATTTTGTTTTGGTCTATATTCAACTTCTTGATTGTGGAATACTCCTTTACTATTAATAGTTGGATTGCCTAAAACTTTTACAGTGTGCAATTTATTTTTTGAAAAAGCATATTGTTCAATTGTCTTCACAGACTTCGGTATAGTTATTTCTTGGAGGTTATTTCTTTCAAAAGCATTATGTTCAATATTTACCAAATTATCAGGTAAAGTCACTTCTCTAAGTCCACAATTGAAAAATGCTAAACCACCAAGGTAAGTTAGACTATTTGATAGTTTTACCTCGTCTATACTTGCATCGAAAAAGGCAGCATAACCTAAATGCTTAACAGAATCAGGAATAATTACTTTATCCCAATGTTTGCCACGTCCAAATTCTCTTTTATATCTAAGTTCATCGTTTGAATGACTTAAAGAATAATTTCCATTTACAGACTTCGTTCCTTCAGGAAATACTAGAATATTTGTCTTTTCTTTCTTTTCTAAGCCTTTATCACTAAAGGCAATTATATTTCCCTCAGAGGAATACATAAAATCATCTTCCGTCCAAGTAACATCAGACTTTGCAAATGCACTTGTATGCACAGTTGATGTCAAAATTAATAAAAGAGCCATAAAAAAGGCTCTTAGTCTGTTCGTATTAAATTTCTTCATTATGAATGTTCTCCTTTTCTTTTAATTTTTCTTCTTTTTTTCTATCATTGATTTTCTCCACTAATTCTTCCAAGCTAATATTGTTCCTCCTAAGAGTTACAATTATTTCTTCATTTTCAACTTGTATTTCTTCATCGCAAATTTCCTTGTATTTTGCATTTAAATCTTTCAATTTCTCTTCTATTTTTTTCTTTTTGTTTCTAATACTTATAAGCTTCCTGTTCACATAATATCTCCCTTCTATCTTGGTCTTCCAAAACCATAAAAGTGTGATTTCCAATATTTTGAATTTATTGATGTGTATTGAATTGGATCTCCTGCGTGAATCATCATTCCGTTACCTGCATATATGCCTACATGAGATATTGGAGTTCCACTGTTATATGTTGAGTGGAAAAATATAATATCTCCAGGCTGAGCTTCACTTGGACTTACTGGATTGCAATAGTCTTTGTATATTCTCCATGCAGTTGTTCTTGGCATTCTCTTTACTCCAGACTTAGTAAATGACCAACATACAAAACCTGAACAGTCAAAGTTAGATGGTCCACTTGCTCCAAACACATATCTTTTGCCTATATGTTTTTCTGCTTCATTAAATAAGGCTTTAGCAGTGGCTGAATCAAAAGCAAGACCAGGATTTCCAAAGTTTGGATTGTCTATTATTTCTCCTAAGTCCCCATTACCTGATCCAAAAACATCACCCATATTCCCCTTAGCTTCAAGAAGAGCTTCATAATGAACTACATTGTCTGGATAATCTTTAAATATTTCCCTAACAACTTCATCCATTTCTTTTTTCTTTAAAGTTACAATTAACTTTTTATATTCATACTCTTCTTTTTCATAGCTAGTATAGGGATTGCCACGACTATCATATCTTGTTCTTGCTACTGTTTTTGTTCTAATTTCAATTTCTTCCTTAAAATCAAGCTTATACATCTTATCGAAAAGATCTTTTAAAATTCCTTTTACTTCAGATGCTGATTTTACTTCTCCACATCTTGAAGTTATATAGGATAAAAGTTCATGGGTATTATGACCAATTTCTCCTTCTTTGTTTATGATATATTCGTCATATCCAGGATGACTTGTCTTTACACCTTCTATTTGTGATTGTAGGTCATATTCCATTGATGAAAATTCTTGATTAACTTCACTTAGAACTGTATCTTGTGATAGGTATGTTGTTGTCATTACTGAGTTTACTGAATTGCTTAGTCCACTCATACCAACACTTCCGCCACCAATCATGATTGATAGCATAAGACCTAGTCCTATTACTAGAAATAGAACCATCTTACTTTTTCTTACTATTAGCTCTTTAGAAGCCTTCCCTAAACTTAAAATAGCTTTTTTTACTCTATCTACAAGTCTTGTTTCGTGCTTTTTAGCTATCATGCTTTTCATTTGTTTTCTCTGGTAAAACTTCTTAAATCTATTTTTCTTTATATAGGCATCTGACTTTTTTAAATCTTCCAAGCCGCTTTTAAACTCCAACTTGCTTTTTCTCTTTCTTATTTTCTTATCAAGTTTAGATAGCTTTTTTAAGGACTTTTTCTTTTTATCTAGCTTATACTTCCTTATTCCATGCTGGAGCTTAGAGCTTACATTAGCGACTTTTTCTCCAGATTCTACACCAGTATTATCAGATCCTGAACTTAGATAATCTCTCACTAACTCTGATGACTTAGCTCCAGATAATAAAACCCCAGAAGATAGGCTTCCTTTAGTTTTATTCTTTAAGATATTATCCTTTAGCTTACTTTTAGACTTTTCAAGCTCTCCAATCTTTTTATCTGAGATAAAATCTTTAACATCTTGTGATTTCTTAGAATCTTTCGGTGTAGCTTTCTTAGATTCATTTTTTAAGTTATCAATTTTCTTTCGAGTGAATTTATCACTTTTATAATTTTTTCTCTTGTAGTAAGTCTTCTTTTTATTAACTTTCTTTTGTTCTGAAGGTTTAAGATTTGTTTCCTTTTCATCCTTTACAAATTCAAGATTATCGTCTTTAATCTCGGTATTATCAAAAGTCTTATCTGTATCAACTCCGCTTAGCTTATTTTCTTTATCTATTTCATTAGAAATTTTTTCCTTATCCCTAAACTTCTTTTCTTGATAAAGCTTCTGCTTTTGCTTTTTATCGATACTAGTATTACTCTCGTTATTGCTTACTTCATCTTTAACAAGCTTATCTTTTCTATATACTCTCTTGCTTTTCTTTGCTTCGATAGGTTTATCTTCGCTTGTGTAGATTCGCTTAGACTCTTTCTCGTTGATTTTGTCTTGGAATTTATCCTTACTATGGATAAGTTTATCCTCATAATTTTTAAGAACTTGTCTTTTACTTGATGGCTTCTTATTGCTTATTACTTCAGAGTTAGCTGGAATATCATCTGTTGTTAATTTATTAGAATTAATATTTCTACTGTTTTCACTACCAAAATTCACCTTTTTGAAGTCTACATCTAACTCTTCATCAAGTTTAAAGCTTTCATCTGTCCTTATTTCAAGATTAGTTTGTTTTGTTTTTTCAGCCTTATTCTTATTATCTAAAACTTCTTTTCTAATTCTTTCCTTGTTTTTAGCCTTCTGAAAGTCTTTTAGTCTATCTTGTTTTTGATCTTTAGATAATACATTCTCATGAATAAGTTTAGATTCTTTTTCTGAAATTTTATCTCCGAACCTATCCTTAGTTTTAATAATCTTATTGGTATAATCATCTGAATGAACAAGTTTACTATCTACATTCTTTTCAGGAGCATCCCTATTTCGGATAATTTTCTTTTGAAAATCTTTTTTTATTTTTTTATCCATATCACACCTACTTAGCTTCTTCTGGTTTTGTTGTCATTAGCTTATATAGCATGGTGTCTTTAGGGAATTTATCTATAAAGGGAACAATAGTATTTCCGAAGAATAAGAGTCCCTCACCTGCATTTGAATTAGTAATATAGTTTAACTGATAAGGCGATATTTTTAATTTTTTAGCAAGAATATCCCTATCTCCAGATGCTTGATTTAACATTAGAACAAAATCTGTATTATCAAAGATATTTTCAATTTCCTGACTTGTTAAAAGGTCTTTTACGTTTTGAGTTATACCTGTTGGAATACCGCCCCATTTTCTAAATCTTTTCCAGATTTCTACTGAATATGAAGCAGTTTGGGGGTCTTTTAATAAAAGGTGGAACTCATCTATATAGTATCTTGTAGACTTGCTTCCTCTATTTAATGAAACCTTGTTCCAAACTTGGTCTTGAATTACAAGCATACCTATTTTTTTAAGTTGTGTTCCTAGCTCTTTTATATCAAAACAGAGCAGTTGCCTATTTAGGTCAACATTTGACCTATTATTAAAGACATTAAGACTTCCTTTAACGTAAATTTCCATTTCTGTTGCGAGTTTTCTACCAACTCCCTCTTCTTGAGATAGGAGCATATCGTATAAATCTCCTAATATAGGCATATTTTCTGGTTTTGGGTCTTCAAAATATTTTTGGTATATCTTTGGTAAGCACCTATCTATAACAGATTTTTCTGCAGCAGTAAGACCAGATCCTCCTACTACAAGTTCAAGCATAGACATTATGAAGTTTGCCTTATCCTTTAAAGGTGCGTCCCCATCTCCATAGTTCATATTAATATCTAAAGGATTTAGATAATCCTTTGATTTTGCTGAAACTTTAATAACTTCTCCATTAAATTGTTTTACAAGGTTTGAATACTCGCCTTCTGGATCACAAATAATTACATCATCATCTGTGACAAGAATTGCATTTGCCATTTCTCTTTTTGCTGAGAAAGATTTACCAGAACCTGGTGTTCCTAATATTAATCCGTTAGGGTTCTTTAGTTTCTTCCTATCTGCCATAATCAAGTTTTGGCTAAGGGCATTTAAGCCATAGTACAAAGAATTTGCCGAATCAATAAATAGCTCTTCTGTTGTAAAAGGCATAAAAACTGCCGTTGATGATGAAGTTAAAAATCTTTTTATTTCAACTTGATTAAGTCCTAGAGGTAAGACAGAAACAAGTCCTTGCTCTTGTTGATGAGATAATCTTTTTACCTGACAATTATGTTTGTTTGCAATTGATGAGATTTGAGCAACAGTGTTTTCTAATTTTTGATTAGTCCTAGCAAAATTCATCATTACTATGCTAACTACAAAGAGCCTTTCATCTCTATTTTGTAAGTCAGATAACATGGACTTAACATCAGCTCCAAAAGTATTTATATCTGAAGGAATAATATCCATATCATATCCTGCACGAATTGCTTTCTTTTGTTCTTCAATTTTCATTCTGTCCAGGTCTGTGTTCTTTCTCTTAATGAGTTTAATAGCTTCTGCTTGTTCAACTACATCTATATGAAAAGCTACATAAATATTGTCATCAATATCTAAAAACTCAGATAACATTCTGTCTGATAACTCGCTTGCAAGTATTTGAAAATGGCTTACAGCTCCAATGAATTTCCCAAATTTAAAATTATTTGCTGGTGCAAAATTAAAGGTATTGGGAGTTATATGTGATTTTGTAGACTCTTTCTTCTTCAAATCTTTATATGAAAAATCAAAGTTCTTGTCTGGATTTAACATATCGTGAATAAGTCTTAACCTTTCTTCGCCATCAAGACTCTCTGCTCTTACTCCCATAGATTTAAAGTTGGATAAAATATCTACTTCAAGTCTATTTAACTTTGCTCTTGCTTGCTCTAGATTATCGGCTTCTGTTGTAAAGGTTATATACTTCATCTTTTTAAGTCCGTTATTTCCCTTTGCAAGTTGAAGCTTTAACATCTCCCTAAACTCTTTTCTTACATCGTCATAGAAGTCTCCCTTATCAGCAATTTTAATTGCATCTTGTAGGTCTTTATTTCTTCCTAATTGATTTACATATGAAAGTTCAATGTGGACACTTGGATCAAAAGAATTTAAAAAGTTGGCAAATTGGTTAAAGATTAAATCTCTATCTTCTTCCAATGCCAACTGGTAATTTATATCTTGAAATGAAATTGTCTTTGAATAATTTTTTTCATCTAACTGGCAAATGCCCTCTGGTAACATTCTTATATAGGGAATAGTATCCTCAACTGTAAATCTCTTTTTCTCTTTCTTTAAAAGTACACTTAGAAGACTATTTGTTGGATCTTTCTTTGCTTTTAGCCTTCTTACTTCCTTGCGGTCTTTTCTTAATTGTTTTTCCCTTAGATTTAAGTCGCTGATTTGCTTTTTTCTTTGCTTCAAGGTATGCCTCCTTTCTTATTCTCTTAGTTGGTTGATAAAACTTATGAAGATAGAAAAATTTAAAATACTTTTCAAAAGTTAAGGTGTCTTTTTCATATAAGGTTATAAAAAAGATTGGCAGGGTTACTATTAACATTGCAATAATAGAAACATCATTAGGTAGATATTTCTTCATAAATAAATAGGTTGGTATGCCAATTAGTCCTGCCACCGAAAAACCTATAAGTTGTCTTTTGGTTAAGTTAAAGGCAACCTTTGTTTTAATCTTGTCCAAATCTTTTGGTATTGGTACATACGCCATTTTAATCTCCCTCTACTTCTTCTTTGGAAAGTTCAAGTATATGGTCATAATTAGATGTTGTTTCCTCTTCTAGGTAGCTAATTCTTTCTTCTAATTCTTCTTGTTTTTCTTCATTTCTGTCATTGTATTCTCCTTGATAAATAACAAATTCATTGTGACATCTTCCGAGTCTATTTATTCTTTTCTTTAAGTTTCTAATTTCTTCATTTCTTTTCTTCTCTTTTAAGAATTCATAAGTTCCTCCCAATAAAATTCCAAGTCCCAATAAAACACAATTTTTCTTTTTTAACATTTATTCCTCCTAGTGCGTATTCATAATACTTTTTGCAACTGTTCCACTCTTAAACATCATAAGTCCAAGTAGTAGAGCATATCCTAATATACTAAACAAGCTTGCGTGAATATCTGTAACCTGTACCGTCCTTATTAAAACGGTGTAGATGCCTAAACATACCATCAAAAACAAACCTTGTAGTCCCAAGGCAAAAAGTCCCTTGATATAATTTGTTCCAATCTGACCCCATTCTTTATTTCCCATAGTCGCAAATGGTATGGATGATACTGATGAGTAGACATATATTTCAAACATACGCCCATATACTATTAAGGTAATAGTTAAAGATATACATTGAATTGCAATCCTTACAAGGCTTGTTTCAACTAATATCATAATTAATGCACCAACATCTTTTTCTTTTAATGTATCAACCATTGCAACTATCTGATCTCCTGAAACAGTGGCAGAAGTAGTGATTACCCCTGCCGCTTTGTTTACAAGATTTTGTGCCACATCAAAGACTGCCATTGAAAATTCAAAGGCATGGCTTGCAAGGTAGACTGCTATAAACATCTTTATAATGTATTTGAAAAACTCAAAAGTATCCGTATCGTGCATATTATTCTTTTGCATAACCATATTTATGAGTTCAATACATAAAACTGCTGTTATGATAAGACCTGCTATTGGAACGATCACATTATCATTAATGTTTTTTATGAAGTTATACACTTCTCCATTCCAACCCATTGGTGTCTTCCCAACATCAGTTGCAATAACTCCTACCTTGTCATTTATATCTAAGAACATGGACTCAAGATTTGCTTTGATACCTCCGAGTAGCATATCCTTAAAAAATTCAGTTAGCTTGTCAAAGATACCAAACATAGACTTTCTCCTATTTTAAAGCATTTGCAAGTAGTGGAATTAATTTGATACCGATTAGTACAATTCCACCACCAGCCATAAGCTGCTTAATACCTTGAGATTTAGCACCAGGGTTATCATTACCATAACCTTCCATTAAGTTAATAACTCCCCATGCTCCTAAACCTGCACCAATTGCAGTTACAAGTGTCTTTAAAACTCCAACTCCAGCTGTAAAAAATTCCATATTATTCCTCCTCGTTTTCTTTCTTATTTTCTATTTTGTTTAGTGATTTAACTATAAAATTCTTGTAGACCTTATCTCCTTTTTTGTTTTCTTTGAAATATCCAAAGACATGGATAAGATCTCCTTTTTCAAATTCTTTTACAATTTCTACCTTTTCTCCGTATACTGAGCAATTTGTATACTCTTTGCCTTTTCCATATTTTTTTACAAGAGCAAAATTTGCTACTTGAACACTTTCTCCATCTTTTTCAAATTCTGAAAATTCAGCTTCCTTAACTAAATTTGCATTAATATTTATCATTTCTCTATCCATTAATTTCTTCTCCTTAATCTATAAATTTCAATTAAAAAAGCGACTGAACTTATATTTCAATCGCTAAATGTCTTATATATTAAATTATTTTAAGTGGGACTTCTTATCCTTACCATTTTAACCTCCTCGTATATTATAGTTGTAGTAAAAATTACTACATATTGTTCTCTATCTCACTTTCTTGTGAGATAATAATTGTATAGATAGAGGTCGTAGCTAACCTCCTTGAAGTTCGTCTTCCTAAATTAGGGTTACGCCTCTTCTTTACGTCTTTATGCGTATGAGCTGGATAGCACTTTTCGTTGCTGTATGTCTAACGAGGTTGCATTGTCGTAAAGTTCAGAGGGCTCTTGCTCTATCTAAATTTATATTAAAGCTAGGTGATTTTATGTTTTACATTGGTGTTGATATTGCAAAGTGTAACCACGAAGCTTCAATTATTGATTCTTCAGGAAAAGCTCTTTCTGAGTCTTTATCTTTTTCTAATTCTGTTAAGGGTTTAGAAAAATTTCAGAAGTTCATTTCCTCTTTTTCTTTATCTAATGACAATTGTGTTATTGGTATGGAAGCTACTGGTCATTATTGGCTTAGTCTTTATTCTTTTCTAACTGATTTAGGCTTTTCTTGTGTTGTTATTAACCCAATTCAGTCTGATGCTTTTAGAAAAATGTACATTAGACAGACTAAGAATGACGCTGTTGATTCTTTTGTTATCGCTCAAATTCTTAGGTTTGGCGAATATTCCATTTCTAATTTTTCTGATGAGGATACCTTTGCTCTCAGAAATCTTTCCAGATACAGGTTTGCTCTCGTTGATGAAGCTTCTGATTGGAAAAGGAAGCTTGTTGCTATTTTGGATCAGGTTTTTCCTGAATATGATAAGCTTTTTTCTAATATCTATGGTGTTGCTTCTAAAGAGCTTTTGAGTAAATACCCTTTACCTGAAGATATGATTTCTATTCCCGCTTCATCTCTTGCTGAACTTTTGAGTAAGTCTAGTAAGGGTCGTTTTGGTATCGATAAGGCTAAGGAAATTCAAGATGCTGCTTCTAATACTTTTGGTATTAAGTTTGCTCTTAGATCTTTTTCTTTCCAGATTAAGCAGATTATTAATCAAATTTCTTTTCTTGAAGAACAAATTCTTGAAATTGAAAATGAAATTAAGATTATGCTTGATCAACTTTGCCCTGTAATTACTAGTATTACTGGTATTGGTCCTATTTTAGGTGCTGCTATCTTTTCAGAAATTGGTGATATCAAAAGATTTGATAAGGCTAATCAATTAGTTGCATATGCAGGCTTAGATGTTGCTGTTAAGCAATCAGGTAATTTTGTAGCTACTAACACTAAGATTTCTAAACATGGCTCACCTTATTTAAGACGTGCTATTTGGCTTGCTTCAATTGTTGCTGCTTTTAAGGACCCTGCTTTATCTTTGTATTATCAAAAACTTAGAGAAAGAGGGAAGGCTCATGGTACAGCTATTGGTGCTGTTGCTAGAAAGCTTACTAATATTATCTTTGCTGTTTTGAGGGATAACAAAGCTTACATTCCTAATATTTAATTGTCATTTCTTTAAGCCTATCATGATAGGCTTGTTTGCCATGCCATCAATTACAAGTTTGATTATTTTATATTTTTTACTTGACATTTGATAGCTGGTCTAATTTTGAGTATAAAAAAAGACGATAGAGTTTTTAATTTCTATCGCTCATTAATACCTTATTTCTAGTCTTCTAAAATCGATACTTCAAGGTCTATCGCTTTAAATATAACAGTTATTCCTACTTCTTCTTTTACTGTTTTTTCAAATAGCTCAGCTATATCATATGGGGACATATCATATATATCTTCATACCATTCATTACTTTCATCGTACATTGTCTCACATATTGCTTCAATATAATTTTTCTTATCCCTTGTGAGTTCTGTATCACTTTCCAAAATAAACTGCTCACCATTTATATTTAATATAATTAAAGATGATTTTCTATTTTCACACATTTTACCTTCTCCATAAAATCAAATATTTAACCTATTTATTTTATAACTAGATTTTAGCTTTACCTTATCTCTATTTGTTAAATACTCTTCAACATCAAACAAGTTTTTCTTATCATAATCTTCCAACAACTTATAATTCTTATGCTTTGTAATATCAAATTTATCAGACAAGAAAGGTCTTACTCCTCTTAGCTGGTATATACACTTACCACCATCCATTACAGTTATTTCATCTTGGCTCATAAGTTCCTTGCCAGTCTTTTGATAATTTAGTCCAAAAGATTTTTGGTTGGATCTTGTTTCTGATGTGTTATATAAGTCTATGGTTTCTTTTCCTAAGGTTTCTGATAATTCTTTTACTGTTGTTTTTTCTTTTCCTCCTAGAAAAAGTGTTGAATCACAGTTACCAACTATTGTATCTGCATGGTCTTTGTAAATTGCTTTTAATTGAGATTGTGCTTGCAGAATTATACTTGCTGATATTTCTCTTGAACGAATTGTCGCTATTAGTTTTTCAAATTTAGGAATCAAGCCGATATTTGCAAACTCATCAAGTAGACACCTAACATGAACAGGAAGTCTTCCACCATACACATCATCTGCCTTGTCACATAGTAGATTAAATAGTTGGGAATACATTATTGATACTACAAAGTTAAAGGTATCATCTGTATCTGATATTATTACGAACAAGGCAGTTTTCCTATCTCCAATTTTATCGAGTTCTAATTCATCTTCGCTCATTAGTTCTCTAAGCTCTCTTATATCGAAAGGTGCTAGTCTTGCTCCACAAGATATGAGAATTGACTTGGCAGTTTTTCCAGCTGCAAGCTTATATTTCTTATATTGCTTAACTGCAAAATGACTTGGGTCTTTCTTTTCAAGAGCTTCAAAGAGCCTATCAATTGGGTTCATATAGGTTTCGTCATCTTCTCTAACTTCACTTGCGTCAATCATATCTAAAAGTGTCTTAAAGTTCTTTTCTTCTTCTGGTGCTTCATAATAGATATAACCGATAAGAGCAGTGTAATATAACTTTTCAGCCTTTACCCAAAAATCTTCTCCTGCCTTTTCTCCATCTCCCTTTGTATTAGCAATTATAGTTTGAACAAGCTTTAAAATATCTTTTTCACTTCTCAAATAGGCAAATGGATTGTATTTCATAGATTTTTTAAAGTTTATTGTGTTTAAAATCTTTATGTCATATCCATTTTCATAAAGCATTTTTCCACACTCTAACACAAGTGTCCCTTTTGGATCTGTTACTACATAGGAAGAGTGCATTTGCATTAGATTTGGCTTTACATAAAATCTTGTTTTACCTGATCCAGAACCACCTATTACTAATACATTTTTATTTCTAGCATATTTAGGGTTTTTAGGTCTTGAGTTCATTGTTAGTCTTTCGGTATTAGTTATTAGTACATTATTTTCAAACTTTGGGTCAATATATGGAGCAATATCCTTGCTTTCTCCCCATCTTGCAGATCCATATTCCTTGCCTTGCCTATATTTCTTTTTATTTTTTCCTTTGCTATAAATAATTAACTTAACAAGAGCAGCAACTAAAACACCTACTAACAAGTCCCTTGGATTAAGGCTTGGTATATAAGATAAAGTTCCTATATCAGAAATTCCCACCATTATTTTATCAATAATATCTCCTCCTACATAAGAATTGATGTGCTTAGAAAGGATATTTCCAATGTAGAAGAATGATAGATAGGGAATGTTTGATAATATAAATTTCTTTGGGTTGTCTATTTTAATTAAGTTTTTAATATCAGAAAGAATGGCTTCTAATACCTTATTCATCGTAGAAACCTTCGCTATCTAATAAAATTAGTAGGTAGTGCCTTCCTTTTGGTGTTATAAATGTTTGTATGCCTACAAGTGTACCTAGTGGATCAACCCATTCTTTAACTTCAAAATATCCCTTGTTCTTATCTGCATAAGGTAAGAGTTTCTTTTTCTTATCTCTATAAATTAATCCCTTATCCATTAAAAAACTTATAAATTGATTTTGTGGTATTCCTAACTCTTTGGCAGTATTTCTAAAGTTTGTAAGTAGGTTATAGTCTACTAATTTGTCATAATAGTCTGCCTTTGGTCTTAATTCGTCAATTTCTTCTTCTCTCTCGGCAATAATTCTATTGGCTACAAGAATTGCATCTGCAAGTAGTTCTTCGTTAGTTTTCTTTTCTTGACCAGCTATATATCCTCCATTTTTTCTAATACTTGGTAAGACTTCTCTAGTTACCCAAGCTTTGAATATTTTTGCTTGTGGCAGTTTTGATGAAAGGATAAGTGAATATAATCCTGATTCGTTAATAATTGAAATATTCTGTATTCCTCCAGGGGTGTTCCATTTCGTTACACCCTTATCTTCTTCATCTACATGGTCATAAACAGCTTTTCTGGGATTGACATATCCTAGCATAGTTGCTACTTCATTTGCTATAAAGAAAAACTCACCATCTTTTTCAATAACAGTGAGTTTCCCAAAATTCTTATTTTCAAATGTTTTTAAATTACTTATCATAAGCTTTGCTCCTTATGTTTATTTTTAACTTTATCTTTACTAATGGTGTCCTTAGCCATATCTTTAAACTTATTTATAGTATTCGTTATTGAATCTTTTCTATCGGCCTTTCTTTCAGAAGCCTTAACTGCTTTTTTAAAGGCGTGTTCCATTACCTTTATATCCTTAGATTGAAAAAACACAGAGTGGTTACCAGTTTCCTTATCTTTCATAACAGAAAACTTCACTCCGTGTTTATTTAAAATTTTCTTTAGTTCTTTTAACTCAGGATCTTTTAGATTAATTTCTTCTAACTGTCCCTTTTTAACCATATCTTTTAGTTTTACTTCTTCTCCGTTATTTTTTATTACATTTTTCAAGCCTCCTTGTTCTTCTATTTGCTTGTGTACTTTCTTTAAGGCATCAAGAATTGCTTTACTTGTTGCTTTTGCAAGTCTTACTTCAAGATTAAGACTTGACCTAGATACTTCTTCATTAATCATCTATTCCACCTCCATATAAAAGTAACTCTTTGTATTTTCTTAACTTCTCTTGATGGATTTTTCTTCTAAAATCTTCTCCTGTAACTTTAACTGGTATTGTCATTTCAAGTATTCTTGAATATATCCTCTGATACTCAAGGTCAATATTAGGATTTTGAATAATTTCTAATGATAAGTTTGTAGTAAAAATTGTCGGCTTACCCTTTAAGTATCTTGAGTTTATAATGTTATATACTTGTTCTCTTGCATAAGATGTATCCCTTTCAATTCCAAGGTCATCTAAGATTAACAAGGGAATATTTGATAGGTTATTTATAATTTCATTTGAATCTATCTTGAATGCAGATTTTTGTATTTGGTTTATAACCTGAGATAAATTCATAATCTTAGCTTTAACTTGTTCTCTTTCGATTAATTCATTTGCAATAGAACAAGCAAGATAAGTCTTTCCACTGCCAACATCTCCATAAAATAAAAGTCCAACATTGTCTTCCTTCATTTGTTCAAAATTTTTAGCATAATTATAAGCAACCTTGTAAGCTTGACCTTTTTCATTTAAGAATCTCTCAAAAGTATATTGGTGTTGGTTTGGCGATGAAAAACAATCTCTTTTTAGCGATGATATTCTCGCTAATATTTCTCTTTCTGCATTTTCCTTATCTCTTTTTATTTCACATTCACATTTAATTCTTGGAATAAACTTTGTAAATCCAAGGTCAAGTAATTCTCCATCGACTCTTTTACCACATGATTTACAATAGATATGTCCATTTCTTTCAATATCATTTTCTCTTAATACAAAATCTTTTAAGGTCTTCATAAACTCTCTCCTATATCGTAATTCATTTTTCTTGTTGATTTGTCATTAATGCTTTTCGCCTGATCATTAAGATACCAATTGATTATCGTTGCCTTATGATCTTTATACGCTCTATTATTTGCTTTCATATATGACGACAACCTATCAATATACTCACTAATCCTGCTTCCTAACTCATTTGTTAAGTCCTTATATTCTTCATCAGTCAAAAATATATTTTTATATATTCCATAAGGCTTTTGCCCTTTATTAAAATCATTCTTTCTTAACTCATTATTATTAATATTGTTATAGTTACCTTCCGATTTTCGGAAATCTTGAAGTCTGTTATTCGGAGTTCTTGAATTCCGATTATCGGAAGTCTGGACTTCTGCTTTTCGGAAATCTGGATTTCTATTATTTGAATCGGAGAAAACACTCATAAAATCTTTAACATATATCCTATTTGGTTTTCCAAGTCCTTGTCTTTTCTTTTCTATCAATCCAATTCCTGATTTTGTATCAAGCTCATTTATAATCTTTAAGGCTTTATCATTAGCACAGTTAAATTGATCTTTAATAGCATCCATTGTGTAGTAAATAAAGACTTTTCCATCTTCATCTATCCAGCCATTTTTATATGAAAGACCCATTCGATTAAGCATATATGAATACAAAACTTTTGCTTCAATAGAAATACTCTCAAAAATCTCATCTTCCATTAATACCATAGGCAACCTAATGAAGTTATACATCTCAGATTGCCTATTATAAAAATAATCAAAATTCATCCTTACCTCCTTTCTGTAAAATAAAAAAGACGACAGAATTTTTGATTTTCTATCGTCTGAGATTTACATATTAAATTTTCATCACAAAATAAGACTCTTTAAAGAATCCTTAGTTTTATTGGTATGCTATTTACAATACCCATTGTTAAAATGGATACTCTAAGCAGCACACCAACTATTTATTTTTTGAGTTTTAAACTTTGGTAGAAGTCTTGAACTCCTTATATTTACATAACTATTTGCCTCTATCACTATTATGACACGAAACCCGCAGGTGGGGTCGTAGACTTTATTGACGGTGTCAACACCATCCATAACCAGCCGGGCCAGGAGCCTGGAGACGGTTTGGGGGGTGAAGAATTCCCCGCCGGACTTGCCGGCATTCCGGGCATAGTTGGAGATGAGGTATTCGTAGGCATCGCCAAAGGCGTCTATTTCGCCGTCTTCAAAGGCGCCGAAGTTAATATCAGCAATGCCGGTGAGGATATCG
The DNA here is from genome assembly GCF_046097595.1 of Peptococcus simiae. Taxonomy (NCBI): domain Bacteria; kingdom Bacillati; phylum Bacillota; class Clostridia; order Eubacteriales; family Peptococcaceae; genus Peptococcus; species Peptococcus simiae. Next base: position 311,536 of record NZ_JBJUVG010000001.1, on the reverse strand, counting down.
GTCAGGCGCTTGTTCTTTTCGGCAACGGTACCACCCAGGCGGTTGCTGGTGGTATCGATATCATCAAAGAGGCCCTTGATGTCATCTTCAGAAGGGTAGCCGATGGCACTCCCTTCGATGGACTTAAAGATATTGGCCAGGTCAGTGTTGAGGTTTTCATTGGTCCGGGCCTGGCGGACAACGTTTTCAAAAAGCTGGCTGGGCAGGATAAAAAAGCCCTTGTCCTCAACGGTATTGGGCCGGAAGTCGACCTCGGCCTCTTCATCAGAAAGCTGGGCATAGTCAAAGTCCGGATCGCCGGCCTCATGCTCGGCCCGGTTGAAAAATTCGGTCATATTTTCGGAAATGAACCGGTAAAATAAGATGCCTAAAATGTACTGCTTAAAGTCCCAACCATCAACAGCCCCCCGTACGTCATCGGCTATGGCCCAAATCCGCTTGTGGAGTTCTGCCCGTTGGCTGGTTCCGCTGTATGGTCTTTGATTATTGGACATGGTTTACCTCGCAAAATATATAAATTAAGCTCACCGGCTAATGCCCGGTGATTTTTGCTTACTAATCCTTAGTTTACCATAAGAAACCGCTAGGCTCTAGAGGGCGGGCCGGGGTTGGTGGTTTTTTAGGCCCCTTGCATATCCTAAAGATCAGGCAGCCTAAGGACTAGCCCTTAGGCAAACAAAAAGAGAGACAAGTACAAAAGGCCTACTTGTCTCTCTGTCCAACTTTTTGGGGATCACGCTATCAAGGGTTCTCCCTCGAAGCTGTTTTTTTAATGGCTATGGCGGATAAGGATATCTCTATAGGTCCGGGCAATCAGCTGGTAGGCGGCAATATAGGCCAGCACGACTGCTAAGACCACCGGAATGATGACAAAAAAGTAGCTATTGGCACTGTTAAAGCCAATGGTTCTTAGTATAAGGTTAATCATGGGGTAGGCAGCCAGGGCATGGATGCAGGCCACCAGGATGGGCAGGGCAAAGAGGATTAGGGTTTGCCAACCCAGGACTCGCCGGACCATCCCCTCATCCATACCGACTTCCTGCATGGTATGGTAGCGCCGCCGGTCAGCCAGGGCTTCCGATATTTGCTTAAAGTAGGTGACCAGGACCACCCCGGTCATAAAGACCAGGCCCAGGAGGATGCCAATAAAGAGAACAGCCCCATTCAGGTATAAAAACTCTGACAAAAGGTTAGCCCGGGAATTAACCTGAGGCGGGTCCATTCCTTCCGGCGACTGGGCCTGCAGGGTCTCCTTCAAGGGGGCCAGGTAGGTCTCATCCGAGGCCTTCCCTGCAAGGGACCAGTGGAGGTCGGCATTCATGATGACCCGGCCATCAGCCCTTTCTGCTTGCAGGCCCTGCAGGGCAGTGAAAACGGCCTCTTCATTGGAAAAGAGAAGGGCCCCGACCATATCAAAGGTCGCATCATCTGTGCCATAAAGGGCTTTGACCAGCCTTTTGCGGTCTTCCTGGCTTAAGGTCTTGCAGCGGTAGGTCTGGCCGCCAAGGGTCAGGGTCTTAGCCGGGGCCTCTTTGGTTAGGCAGATGACCTCACCGAGACCCGGCCGAGGGCCCGGATAGCTTTCAACCGAAGCCAGCTGGATAAAACACCCCTCTTTACCGCCATCGGTATCTGCCAAGCGGTAGGCATAACCGGTTTTTTTGGCAAAGAAGGTATAGCTGTACCGGGTATGGCTTTTAGCCAAAGGATGGCCCAGCTGGTCTGAAAAGCGGCGGATCTCAGCTTCAGCCTGCCGGCTGACCTGGTGCAACTGCTTGTAGCCATCAAGGATAGATAGACCTTGACCCGTATTGCTGCTATAGCCGGCCCAGTAGTCCAAGGGAAGCCGCTCCTGAACGGCATTGTCCGACTCCTTGTACATGGTGGCCGTAAAGCTAATGCTGACAATGGCCATGGTCAGTAAGATGGCCACCCCGGCCAGGGCGATTCCATGTTGGCGGACCCGCGGCAGGATACCCCCAATGGTCATAAAGGGACCCTGCCGGTAATAAAAGCCCGGCCTTTTCTGTAGGCCTTCCAGCAAAAGGACCAGGGCGCCGCTAAAGAGCAGCCAGGTCCCGGCCATGACCAGGAGGACCGCCAGGAAAAATAGACGCAAGGCCTCTATCCCACTGGTCACCGTCATGGATAGCCAGTAGCCCCCACCAAGACAGGCCAGGGCCAGGAGGCTCTGCCCAATAGCTAAGGCTTTCCCTAGCCGGCGGTGCCGTTTGAGGAAGGTCCGGCTCTTGACCGGTCGGCCCACCCTAAGGATGGCCAGCAGGCTGTTGACCAGTAAAATGCCGGCAATGATGGCCAGGGTTTCTAAAAAGCCGGCCAGGGTTAGGTCCAGGCTCAATTGGTCCTGGCCGGTTAACCGGGTAAGGAAGAGGAGGAAGAAAAAGCTGAGGGCGTAGCCCAGGGCCAGGCCCACCGTAGCCGCCAAAAGAGAAAAGGTTCCTTGGATGACAGCCATCAGGCGGCGGATATGCCCCTTTTCCAGGCCCAGAATATTATACAGCTGCATTTCCTGGCGGAGCATCCCCTGGATAAAGCTGCCCCCATATAAGACAAAGACCAGGGTAAAGATAGCTGTCACCCACCGGCCGTACTGCATGACAAGGGCAACGCTTGAAAGGTCTCTGGCGTAGGGGGTTTGGGCGATATTGCAGACCACCGTAAACAAGGCCAGCATAACCGCCACAGCAAGGCCATAGGGCCACCAAAAGCGGCGATTGGCTGAAAAGCTGGCCCGGGCCATTGGCCAGTAGATCCGGTTAAAAATGGCCCTCACCACCCTTTAAGACCAGCTGGAGGCTCTCCATAATCCGGTCGCCGAAGACCTGCCGGGAGAGGTCCCCCCGGTAGAGCTCATGGTAGATCATCCCGTCCCGCAAAAAGAGGACCCGGCTGGCATAGGCCGCTGCAAGGGCCGAATGGGTCACCATGAGGATGGTTTCGCCAGCCGCATTCAATTGACCAAAGGTCTCCAGTAGGGCCGTGGCAGCCTTGGAATCCAGGGCCCCGGTCGGTTCATCGGCCAGGATGAGCTTGGGCCGGATGATGAGGGCCCGGGCGATAGCGGCCCGTTGACCCTGGCCACCGGAAACCTCATCCGGGTACCGGTCCAGCAAGTCTTCCAGACCTAAGGGACCGGCTACTGCCGTCAAGCGATCGGGCATATCCTCCGGCTTGACCCCGGATAAAACGAGGGGCAGGAGGATATTATCCCTAAGGGTAAAGGTATCCAAGAGGTTAAACTGCTGAAAGACAAAGCCCATCTGTTCCCGGCGGAACCGGGCCTTTTTGGCCGCAGGAATATCCCGGTAGGACTGGCCCTGGAGGAGGATGTCCCCCTCTTCCAGGTCTAGGAGGCTGGCGATTAAATTCAGCAGGGTTGTCTTTCCGGACCCGCTCTCCCCCATGACAGCGACAAATTCGCCGGCATCCACTGAAAAATGAACATCTCTCAAAACCCGATGGGGAGGGGCCGCAGCCCCGGTCCGGTAGCTTTTACTTAAATGGTTAACGCTCAATAAAGTCATGCGTCACCCTCCTTTCATGACTAGGATAGCAGAAACCTCCCTCCCCTGCCTTTATTTAAGCTTACAATGCCTCCGCCTTTCTTACACTTTTGTAAGCATCAAAAAAGCACAGCCCTAGCTTGGCTGTGCTTGCTTTATTCTTGCCGGAGGGCATAGGCCGGGAAGGTCAGGGTCACGGTTGTTCCCTCTTGGGGCTTGGAGGTCAGCTCCAGACCTATATCCAGGTAGTCGGCAATTTGCCGGGCCACATACAGGCCCATCCCTGAGGCCCGCTCATCCAGCCGCCCCCGGCTACCGGCATAGCCCCGTTGAAAAACCCGGGGCAGTTCATCGGCAGCAATACCGCAGCCGGTATCCCGGATGATAACCCGGCTGCCTTCAGCAAAAATGGTCACCTGGCCCGCCGGGCTATACTTGGCCGCATTGGTCAGGACCTGCTCGAAGAGGACAGCCAGTAACCGGCTGTCTGACGTCACCTGGAGCCGGGTCGGCCTATAGTCCAATTGAACCTGCCCGGCTAAAAAGAGGCCGGCCGTCCTTTGCAGGACCTCCTCGAGGACCGCATCGATCCTGCATGGCGCTAGGTCCAGCTGGGGACCCTTTTCACTGAGGGCCACTTGGGCCAGGGCCATATCGACATAGGCGCGGATGGCTTCTAAGGCATTCCGCAGGGGTAGGGAGGGGGGGTCCTGCGCGGCGGCCAGGAGCTTGGCTGCCGCCAGGGGCGTTTTGATTTGGTGGGCCCACAGGGAAAAATTATCGGTTAAGGTCCGCTGCGTCATTTGCTGCTGGCGGCGCAAGTCGGCTTGGTGGGCAAAAATGGCCTTCAGGGCTTCTAGCTCCCCTGGCGAGTAAAGGCCATCAAGGACGGCTTTTTTACCGGTTGTCAGGGCCGCCTGCCGGCGCCGTCCCTTAAAGTAGAGGCTGACTAAGCCCGCCCCTAGGGGCAGGGTGGCCAGGCTGACCCCATAAAGGACCACCACCGCCGGCACCTGAGCCAATAGACCCAGGCTGGCCAAAAGACCTACCGTCACCAGCCAGACAGCGATGACCGTCCGGGCCGCCGGGCCCAGACTGCCCTTAATCCTTTTCCATGATCCCATAGCCATATCCCTTTTTCGTTTGAATCATTACCGAGGCCCCGGTCCCCTCTAACTTTTTACGCAGACGGCTGACATTGACCGACAGGGTATTGTCATCAATAAAGTGGGCCCCCTCCCAAAGGTTCAAGGCCAGCCCCTCCCGGCTTACAAAACCGCCGGCAGCCCGCAACAGTTGGGCCAGGATGGCCCCTTCCGTCGCTGAAAGGTCGACCTGGCCCAGGGGCCCAAGAGCCCGCATCTCTTCCGGGTAAAAAACCAGGTCGCCAAGGGTTAAGTGGACAGGTTCGGTATTATAGTCATAGGTCCGGCGCAGGAGGGCTTGCACCTTGGCCACAAAAACCGATAGGGCAAAGGGCTTGGCCAGGTAGTCATCTGCCCCAACAGCCATGCCGGTAATGAGGTCTACATCTTCCCGCCGGGCCGAAACGATTAAAATCGGCAGCTTGGACCGCCGCCGAATCAGTTCACACCAGTAGAGACCGTTTTTGCGGGATAAGCCAATATCCATCACCAGGAGGTCCGGTCCTTCAGCCCGGCAAAGGGCTGCCGGGTCCTGACTGCCATCATGCTCAATCACAACATGGCCATGGGCCTGTAAGGCCGCTGCCACCTGAGACCGGATGACCCCATCGTCTTCTACTACAAGTATCTTGGCCACCTGGTCCGGCCTCCTTATTCTGCCTGCAAGTCACCATCGTCAAAGGAAATCGTCTTATGCCGGGCATCGCAGAAGGGCGTGTTGTGGGACCCGCCACACCGGCATAGGGTGACCCGGTTACGAACTTCCCAGGTCTGGCCGTCGGCATTTTCAATGGGAATGCCGCCACGGACCACAAGGGGGCCGGAAATGCCCTCTTCCGGGTCCTGGGTCACGACGATTTCCATGGGCAGGTCCGGCTCAATGGGCTCTCCGCTTTCCTTGTCAATGGCCGTCAGCCGGCCACTGGGGCAGTCGACGCAGCCCTGGATGAGCCAGTCTTTGACTTCCGGATCATCACTTTTATCTAGGAGGTCCCAGACCTTGCCATGGGGCGTATGGCAAAAGCGGCTCCAGCTGCAGAGGTCAATGTCATCCTGCAGGTTGACCCCGGCCCCTTCCAGGACCACAGCCCGCTCTTCTACCGTATCAAAGGGGGCCCGGATGGTCCCCTTGAAGGGCCGGTCGCCCTTGGCATGACTGCCGTCGCAAAAGGGCTGCTTATCGGTCCGGCCACAGCGGCAGAGCCGGTAGCTGTCACCGGCGCACTCAAGGGCCTCTCGCTCATCCCAGCGGTGGCTGCCATCCTCATTCTTCCGCAGGGCCTCCTTGTACAGGGGGATATTCCCTTGGATTTCATAGGGGCCTGCTTCTGTAACAATAATTTTCTTTTCTTCGTTAGCCATTATTTCCCCTTTCCCGGCTTTGCCAGAAGAGAAGGGAAAAGCGGTCAGCCCTTTCCTTCTCAAATCTGGCCGTTAAACGCAGCCAGTTCTCTTCCTCTTTTTCGGCCGTTAACCGGCCTAAGGTCTCCTGTGTCATCTCTCTCACTTGCTTGGGCAGGGCGGGATCGGCCAATTGGGCCCGGTTGTGCCGCCACTGCCGTCTGGCCCGGCGAGGCTCATCGGCCAGCCACCGGCCCATATGGTCCAGCATAGCCTGGACTAAAAAGGTTTCGTCTATGCCGGCGGCGACCAGGTCGGTTAACCGGGCGGTCAACCGGGCCGGTTCCATAAAGTCAAAGTAGCTCTCGGCATCATCAAAATTGGTGCCGATATCTGAGGCTGTGGCATAGAAAAAGTCCGCAAAATCATCCGGCGATTCATTCCGGACGGCCAAAAGCAAGTCCTCCAGTTCTTTAATGGCTGTCACGGTTATCCTCCAAATCATCTGCTTCCGGCCAAAGCTTAATGGCAATATTTAAGGCCCGGAGCTTGGCCGCCTTTTTACTGACATTGTACATCATCCTCTCATGGACGGCCGCCAGGGTTTCAACGGCGTCAAAGATATGGGGCCCCTTGTTCATCATGACGCATTCGGCCCGGCGGCTGGACGCGGCATCGGTCATTTCAGCCCGGGTCGGGATCCCGCTCTTGACCATGGTTTCCAGGACCTGGGTGGCCCAGATCACGGGAATGGAGCCACTCTCGCAGATCCACAGGATTTCTTCCTGGAGTTCACTCAAGCGAATATAGCCCACTTCTACGGCCAGGTCCCCCCGGGCGATCATGACCCCAAAGGGGTTTTTCCCGGCCCCCTGGACGATGATTTCCGGCAGGTTGTTAACCCCGGCCAGGGTTTCAATTTTAGCGATAACCCCCATTTGCCCGGCCCGGTCCCCCAGCCGGTCTTCCAATTCCTTTTGCAGGAGGATCATGTCACGGGCGTCTTTCACAAAGGAGACGGCCACCATATCAGCATATTGGCAGATGAAGTCTAGGGCCTGCCGGTCCTGGTCGGTGATGATATCAATGGGGATATCCGCATCCGGGAAGTTGAGGCCCTTTTCGGCCTTCAGCCGGACCCCCTTCTCCTTGAGGACCTTTTCGATTTCCACCAGGACCCCGGCCCGCTGCCGTTCGACCACCCGGCCAATGACCCGGCCGTCATCGATATAGACATGGTCCCCCTCCATCAGGTAGGGGATCATTTCCGGCAGGGTACAGGAAATGACCAGGTCACAGCCGGCAAAGTTTTCCAGGATGGTCCGGCCGGTTAAAAAGAGTCGGTCACCGGGGATGACCACTGGATTTTGACGGGCACTGAGCAGCTGGCGGATCCGGGTTTTCGGGCCGGCAATGTCCATGCAAATTTTCAAAGACCGGCCGGTATCCTTCTCGGCCTTCCGGGCATGACGAATCATGGCCATCCAGGCCTCCGGATTATCGTGGGCACAGTTGATCCGCAGACAGGTGGTCCCGGCCTCAATTAAACGGCGGATAAACTTGCCGTCTGTAGCGGCCTCCGGCGGCAGGGTCACCATGATATGGGTGTCCCGCTCAGCCGGCTTTTGGCCAAAGAGTTCCAGGCTCTGGGCCTCCAGGTACTCCCGGCCCCGGTATTGGTCGGTAAACTCGGCATAGTCCAATTCGCGGCCACAGCCATCGGCCACCATGGATAGGGTCTGGGTGACGGCGTCCAGGTTTTGCATAACCCGGGACTCGGCCCGGCCCAGGGATGACAGGCCATAGGCCGATAAGGCCTCCTGGATGTCCACGATATTGCGGCGGCGGAGGGCCATGTAGTAGGCCATATTTAAGGCACTGGGCCTAAATTCATCCCGGTCGATGGTATTGTCCCAAACATTATAAATTTCCTGACCTTCTTCATATACATCCTTGCGGAGGGCCAGGAGGTCGTCCAGCAGTACTTGCGGTTCTTGTAGGTCATAGCTATTGGCCATAGTGTCCCCTCTTCTCCCTTGTGACTAACGAATAACTAAAACAGGTATGGTAACGTGCTCTAAAACGTGCCGGGTGACGCTCCCCAAAAGCAGCCTTTTAAGAGCAGACCCCATCCCTTCAGTCCCCATGACAATGAAGTCATAGTCATTCGAGGCCGCTTCTTTCTCAATGGTCCGGCTGACCACCCCTTTTTGCAGGGAGATAGCGGTCTGAATACCTGGGTCAAGGCTTTTCTGGGCCTTTTCCAGATGTTGCCGGGCCAGAGGGGCTGCCTTGCTTTCGCTTAAAATCATGGCCTCCTGCCCCTGGATGACCCCTTCCTTACGCGGGTCGGGGATGACGTAGAGGAGGGTCACCTTGGCACCAAAGGCCAGGGCCATTTCATTGGCCGCTGCGACTGCCCGCAGGGCGCATTCAGACCCGTCTATCGGTAGGAGAATATGCTTCATCATAGTTACCACCTTTCATTGCCGGTATGGATTCGATCAAGGCGCCGGCCAGCCGGTCTCCGGACATTGCTCAAAGCCTGCGGCAAGGGCCGCCTTTTTTCCATTTATCAGAAAAATCCGCTTGCCCCGGCCATGCCTTTTAGCTCATATAAAGCTCTATAGCTTCTATTATAATAAAGGGCCAGCCGGCTTACAACCGGTCAGGAGAGAACCATAACCGGAATATCCACGTGTTCTAGAACATACTTGGTCACCGATCCCAAGAGAAACCGTTTCAGGGCGTGGCCCAGGCCTTCCGACCCCATGACGACCAGGTCATAGCCTTCCCGGTCAATGGTCTCGATAATGGTCGAGGCAACCGGCCCCTCAGCCAAAAGGACCTGGACCCTATCCGGCAGGGGGAAGTCGGCCTTGAGCCGGTTTAAGTCAGCCTCAGCCGCCCGATAGCTGGCCGGGTCAGGGGGCTGGACCTGGTCCAGCATATGGTAGTTGACCTGGTCCCGGCCCGACAGGCCGTTGGACAAGACCTCCAGGAGGGTAATCCGGGCCCCACACATGTCCTGTAGGATTTTAGCCTGGGCAAGGGCCTTTACTGAGGCCTCAGATCCATCATAAGGGACGAGTATTTTTTCATAACCGCCAGCCATAGTGACCTCCTTTATAATAAACTTGCACTATCTTTCCATCTATTATATACCCCTTTGGCCACTTTCGCCATAAGGGCCCTGCTTTGCCCCTGCGGGCGCTCATAAATAAAAAAGGCCGGCCCCATCAGCCGGCCTTGGTCCAAGGTCTACCAGGTGTAAAAACCCCAGCGGCCCTGGTCATAGACCGCACAGGAATGGCTGCCGTCTTTTGGCAGGGTTGTGCTGCCCGGGTTCAAGAGGGTCAGGCCCTCGACTTCTTCCAGAACTTTGACATGGGTATGGCCCCAGGCCAGGACATTGGCCCCGGCTTCCAGAGCCCTCTGGATCCGGGTTTCCAGGCTTTCTTCATAGCCATGGACAGCGTAAATGACCAGGGGGCCAAAGTGGCAGACCCGGGCCTTTTGGGTCAAGTCCTGGCCAATGACCATCTGGTCCACATCTGCATCGCAATTGCCCCGCACAAAGGTAATCCGCCGGTCAGACAGGTAGGCAGCTAGGTCTGCCGGTGCATAGGTATCGTGAACCGGGTTTCGGGGACCGTGGTAAAGGACATCGCCGAGGTGGAGGATATAGTCACAGTCCTCCATGTAAGACAGGGCCCGCTTGGTGTGGTAAAGGGACCCGTGTGTGTCTGATAAAACACCAACTTTCATGAATACCTCCTGATCAAGCAACCATTATACCCGACGGACAAGGTCCTCTATTTTTAACTTAGGAACAATGTATTGGCCATCATCATCTAAATAGTAGGACAGGTCTTCCCCTGCAGCCACTTCTTTAATGGTAGAAGTAATGGTCGGGTAACCGAAAGCCACCACTAGGTTACAGGTGTAGCCTTCGCCAATATCTAAGAGCTCCTGCATCTTCTTATGGTTAAAGTTGCCAATGATACAAGAGCCAATCCCCCGGTCCATGGCGGCCAGGGTCATATTGGAAATGGCCAGGCCCTTATCGACATCTACAAAGGGGCTGGATTTTTCATGGGCACACACCGCTACAAAATAAACCGGCCGCTCGCCGGGCTTGGGCTGGCCCTGGTCTGCCGGCAGGCTGGCTGCCCAATGGGTCAGGTCAAAAACCCGGCTGACTTTTTCTTGGCTTTCAACAGAAATAAAGCGCAGGCTCTGCCGGTTCATCCCCGATGAAGCCGTTTGCACCGCCTGGAGGATAGCCTCCCGGTCTTCAGCACTGATGGGCTTAGATTCATCAAATTTCCGGTAGGTCCGTCTTTTTTCCAGTAAGCTTTGTAAATCCATGATCATCGCCTCCCAAGTTCATCTAATGGACATATATAACATACCCAAAGGGGCCGGTCCGGCAACAGCCCGGTAAATAAAAAACCTCCGGCTGGGCCGGAGGTTGGGTTTACGGTCTTAATATACCGGTTTTTAGAAGAGGGAGGACGGGGCGTCATCGTCGTCTTCTGCAGATACGCAGGATTGGACGTGGTCAGGATAACCCCAGGTCCCTTCGACTTCTACAACGTTCTTCACTTCGCAGTCTGCGGCGCCGGGTACCCGGAATTTCTTGATGTCCAGTTTCGGAATCGGGGTTTCGTCCGGTTTCGGTAACTGGGGCACGTATTCATAGGGGTAGCGGTAGCCACGGTAGTAGATGTAGGTGGCGTCCGGACCGAAGGGGGAGATCCATTCCCAGACCACTTCTTTTTCCGGGGTCACTTCGAAGAGTCGACCGCCAACGCCTTCGGTGACGAAGGTGTTCCCGTTGGGCAGACGGCAGGCGTCTGAGGTCAGGGGGCTGTAGAAGCGGTAGTCGTTGACGCCGGGGCCGCCGTAGCCCATCATGTCACTGCCACGCAGTTCCCAGACGAGTTTCTTGGTGACGGGGTTGATTTCCAGGACGCGGGACCGGTCCATAACGTTGACTTTGGTCCCGTTGGGGGCGATGTTGGAGGGCACGCCGTAGCCGGACCAACCGCCGTTGTCGAAGATTAAGATGTTGCCTTCACCGGGCAGGCCTTTGGGGATCATGTGGGTGTGGTGGGGCCCAATGATTTGGCCGATCCGACGTTCTTCTTTGGATTGGAAGTCAGGGCCGAGTTTCCAGACGACTTTGCCGGTTTCTTTGGAGATGATGCACATGAAGTTGGCTTCCCGGCTGTCGAAGATGATGTTGTCCGGATGGAAACGGTCATCGCCCTTGTCATACCACTTGTTGGGGCCCAGGTAGCTGGCGCAGTTGAGGTGGACCCAGTCGCCGACGCCACCGTCTACGGAGTGCATGTTGGGGTAGCGGTAGAGGGCGAGTTTAGCGGCGTCACTAAAGTCGAATTCACGCCAATGGTCGCTGGCCCGCCATTCCCAAACGATGTTGCCTTCCCAGTCGACTTCGATGATGACGTCATCCAGGAGCCGCTGGTCGGAAATCCGTTTGTTTTCAACAGTTTCGTGGGTCAGAATCAGGGTGTTCCCGCTATCGGTCTTGGGTTCCATGCCGGGGACGTAGTAGCCCACGGGGTTCCCTTCCCGTTGGTAGTCGTGGTGTTGGCGAGCCATCCACATGGGTTCGTTGCCTTCGTCTTCGATGTATTCTTTTTTGTCGAACTTCCAGACGATCTTGCCGTCCCAGTCCACTTGAACTAGGTCAATTTGGTCCTGATAGCCGAACTTGCCATCACGAAGACCCCGGCTCCCCATGACATAACCACCGGGTAAAAGCTTGTTCGGGAAGCCCATTAAGTCTTTCCATACCCGAACGACTTCACCGCGCATGTCAAAGAGCACAGCGCCTACGTCTTTTGCTGCAACTAAGTTGTACCCGTTCCAGCATTTTTCAGGATCATACATAGTTACCCCGGTGGGGTGAATAAACGGTTGTCCCACTAAAGTCCACTCCTTTTATAAGTCTAAGCAAGTTTATCATTTACTACTAAACTCATTATAATCTAAATTGTCACACATGTCACGGAAAAGGCCCGGTTTCTGCAATTGTCTTTATCTATGAGCCTATAGCCGCCATCAATCTCAAGGCCGGGGGGCGCCACCGGCCCCCTCATTCCTCCCTTGTGCCGGAAAGCCAGTTTAGCTATAATGCAACTAGATACAGGCCGCACCACTGGTGTAGTGGCCTGCCCTTATCGGGTAAGTACTAGGAGAAAGCACCGAACTTGACAAATTTAGGAGGGTTTTTATGGGAAAAGCACTAGTGATTGGCGCCGGTGGCGTCGCTTCTGTAGCTGTGCAAAAGATGGCACAGAATGATGATGTATTTACGGATGTCATGGTCGCCAGCCGCACTGAATCCAAATGTAAAGATATTGTGAGCAGATGCAAGGATACGAAAGCCAAGTTAACCACCGCCCAGGTCGATGCCGACAATGTGGACGAGCTCATCGCCCTCATCAATGACTACCAACCGGACATTGTCGTCAACCTGGCCCTTCCCTACCAAGACCTGTCGATTATGGATGCCTGCCTGGCAACGAAAACCCATTATCTGGATACGGCCAACTACGAACATCCTGACACCGCTAAATTTGAATACAAATGGCAGTGGGCCTACATGGACAAGTTCAAGGAAGCCGGCATTACCGGAATCCTCGGGTCCGGCTTTGATCCCGGGGTCACCTCGGTCTTTGCGGCCTATGCCTTAAAGCACGAATTTGACGAAATCAACTACATCGATATCCTGGACTGCAACGGCGGCGACCATGGCTATCCCTTTGCGACCAACTTCAACCCGGAAATCAACATCCGGGAAGTGAGTGCCAACGGCCGCTACTGGGAAAATGGCGAATGGGTCGAAACCGAGCCGATGGAAATCAAACGGGAATACGACTTTGACCAAGTGGGCAAGAAGGACATGTACCTCCTTTACCATGAAGAATTGGAAAGCCTGGCTAAAAATATCCCCGGCCTCAAACGGATTCGCTTCTTTATGACCTTCGGCGAAAGCTACCTGACCCACTTAAAATGCCTGGAAAATGTCGGCATGACTTCCATTGAACCGATTGAATTCCAGGGCCAGGAAATCATCCCCCTGCAATTTCTACAGGCCGTCTTACCGGACCCGTCATCCCTGGGCCCCCGGACCGTTGGCAAAACCAATATCGGTTGTATCTTCCAGGGCAAGCAAAACGGTAAGGACAAGACCTACTACCTCTACAATGTATGCGACCACCAGGAAGCCTACAAGGAAGTGGGCAGCCAGGCCGTCAGCTACACCACCGGGGTGCCGGCCATGATTGGCGCCATGCTCGTTCTCCAGGGCAAGTGGGAACGGCCCGGGGTCTACACCGTCGATGAATTCGATCCGGATCCCTTCATGGATGCCCTGAATAAGTGGGGCCTCCCCTGGCGGGAAGACTTCTCACCGGAGCTGGTGGACTAATGGGTTTACATCTAAAAGATGTGCCAACCCCCTTCTTTGCCATTGACGAGGAAGCCTTGGCCAAAAACCTGGCCATCCTGGGCCGGGTCCAGGATGAAAGCGGGGCCAAGATTCTCCTGGCCCAAAAGGCCTTCTCCAACTTTGCCCTCTACCCCATGATTGGCCAGGTCCTGGCCGGCACAACGGCCAGCGGCCTCTATGAAGCCCGCCTGGGCCATGAGGAAATGGGCAAGGAGACCCACATCTTTTCCCCGGCTTACCAAGAGCGGGACTTTGATGAGATTTTAAAATACGTCGACCACCTGTCCTTCAACTCTTTTGCCCAGTGGGAGCAGTTTGGCCCCCGGGCCCTGGCTGCCGGCAAGAGCTGCGGTTTACGGATCAACCCGGACCATTCCACCCAGGACGGGGGTATTTACGATCCCTGTGCCCCGGGGTCTCGCCTGGGCATCCTCAAGAAGGAGGTCCTCGGCAAAAACTTGCGGGGGATTGAAGGGCTCCACTTCCACACCCTTTGTGAGCAGGGCTTCGATGCCCTCCAGGAAACCCTGGACGCCTTTCTAGACCAATTCGGCGAGTACCTCCCTCTCATGCGCTGGCTGAACCTGGGCGGTGGCCACCACATTACCCGGGCTGACTATGATGTCGACGCCCTCATCAACTGTGTCCAGGTCCTAAGCCGGACCTATGGGCTACAAATCTACCTGGAACCCGGGGAAGCGGTGGTCTTAAATGCCGGCACCCTGACGGCCAGCGTGGTGGATATCGTTCACAACGAAATCGATATCGCTATCCTGGATACCTCCGCTGCCTGCCATATGCCGGATGTCATCGAAATGCCCTACCGACCCCCCCTGGCCAATAGCGGTAACCCCCATGAGAAAAAGCACACCTACCGGTTGGCCGGCCCGACCTGCCTGGCCGGAGATGTCATCGGGGACTATTCCTTTGATGCCCCCCTCCAACCGGGCGACCGCCTGATTTTTGGGGATATGGCCCTCTACACCATGGTTAAGACCAATACCTTTAACGGAATGCCCCTGCCGACGATTTTATCGGGTAAGCCCTCAGAGGATGATTGGCGGGTCCTGCGGGCATTTGGCTACGAAAACTTTAAAGGCCGGCTCTAAGCCGCCGACCTTACCGGAAAATAATAAAAGCACCGGCCCTGTCTACCGAGAGACAGGGCCGGTGCTTCTTTGCTTTTTAAGTCGGCTAGACCTTTGGCCCCTTGGCCTTGCCGGTAATGGCCCGGACTTCAATCTTAAAGACCCGGGTCCGGGGAAGGGCCGCCGGGTTGTAGGCAAAGCCTTCATCGATATGGTAGCTGTCGATAATGACCTGCAGGGCCCGGGCCTTGGCCTCAGCGTCCAGCAGTTCATAAGCGATGCCCTGACCAATGACCGAGGCATAATACATGGTGCAGTAACCCCGGTCCCGGTCAGCCACCAGGGCATGGTGGGCATCCATTTCAAAGCTTACCGGGGCGCCATCGACCAGGTACCGGTACTTGGTCCCCTCGGTCGCTCCGTGAAGGTATAGGATAAAACGGTCGCCGGTCCATTCCACTCCCGGATTGACCGGGAGCAGGTAGGGGGCCGGGTCCCCATTAAAGGCCAGCACCGCCCGGTCAGCGGCCTGCATAATAGCCAGTAAATCCGCCGGGGCTGTCAGTTCTCGGTCTTTTTTTCGCATGGTCGTCCTCCTTTTTTAGCATAAGGGCCTAGGCCCGGTCCAGGACCTGGAGCCGATCCAACCACCGGCGCAGGCAACCTGTTTCAAAAAAGGTCAGCAGGGCCCCATCGTGGAACTTCTCCGCTTCGATAGCCGCCACGATTAAAGCCATGACCCCTCGGGCGTCCATCCGGTCCAAAGGCGCCTCTTGCATGTCAGCCAGGCCCCACTGGAGGCCATAGGCCTTTAAAATATCGCTAAAGTCACGCAGGCCCAGCAGGGGGTTCTTCTTCTGGAATCGACCGACGGCCTGGACAAAGGCCTTGACCTCATCACTGTAGACCACATGAGCTGTTTCCGTCGGGGCAGCCTCGGTGCCCTCGTTCTGGTCATCGATGACCCAGTGGCCGGCCGGACTCTGGAAGAGCCGGTCCCGGTAGTCGGTAATGGGCTTATAGGTCATACCGGCCTGCCTGGTCTGCTGACTCGGTAAAGAGGTAGGAATCCATGGCCAGGGCGCCCATCCGGTTCTCACGGTTAAAGGCCCGGGCCGGGTCCCCATCTGCCGCCCCCAGGGCCATGATAAAGGGCCGGAAGTGGTCCGGCGTCGGGACGGCATAGGCCGCGTCCGGGTGGCTTTCGTAGTTGAGTAGGGCCTCGATATCCCCCGCTTCCACCGCTTCAGTGATAAAGCCGGCAAAGCGCTCCGTCTGGGGGGTGCCCCCGTCTATATCCCCGCGCACCTGGCGCAGGTTATGGACGATATTCCCGCTGCCCATGATGAGCAGGCCCCGGTCCCGTAAGGGGGCTAATTTACGGCCTAAGTCATAGGCTGCCCGGGGACCGAGCTGGCTATTCACACTCAACTGAACCACCGGGATATCCGCCGCCGGGAACATATGGACCAGGACCGTCCAACTGCCGTGGTCAACCCCCCAGCGGTCATTAAGGGTCACCTCATCACCCAAGACAGCTTGGACCGCCTCGGTAATGGCCAGGTCCCCCTTGGCCGGGTATTCCACCTGGTATAGGGCCTCCGGAAAGCCATACATATCATAAATCTGTTCCGGTTGGGCCGCACTTTGCACATAGTTGGCATTTTTATACCAATGGGCCGATATGGATAGAATCCCCCGAACCGGGCCATCAATGTCTTGTATTTTTTGCCCCACCTGCTTGAGCTTGTCGGTCAGGGGGGAATCTTCTAAAGCAATCATCGGACTGCCATGGCCAATAAAAAGTACAGGCATGCGCATAGCTATTCCGCTCCTCTCTATACTCCTCTGTGCTGCTTACACCCGCTTCACCCGTATACAGCGGGGAATGGTTAAGTTCTGAATCCGGCCGCTCTTGGCAAAGTCTGTCCAAAGACGGCGAATCCGCCGGCCCACCTGGTCGATTTCCCGGGCGGGCTTATTCATCAGGAGGGGGCTTCCCCGGTAGCCGGCCGCCCCAAAGACCAGGGGCATTTCCGCGCAATGGCAGCCGCCGAAAACCGAGCTGTCTTCCCCCCAGCTGCAGGTATAGTGGTAGACCCGGCCGCCGGCCCCGGCGTATTGCCGGGCAAAGGCCCAGGTCCCCTTTTGGAAGATGGCCCGGGACATATAGCGCAGGAGCACTTCGAAAGCCGGCCCCAGAACCGGGGCCTGAACGAGCTTGGGAAACCAGGGGTACTTGGCCAGGTAAATCGAAGGTTCCCGGCTATTGGCCCCAATCAGGAGGTCCACCTCTTTGGCCGCTGCAGCATAGGCCCTATCCAGGTCCCCGCCTGCCGGCAGGGGATCGACCCCCGGCCGGGGCGCGAAGTGCATGTACTTGGCATACCCCCATTCCTTAACAGACCGCTGGGCCTGGCCCTGGGCCTCCCGGAGGTCCTCTCCCCGGGGCCGGCGGGCAAAAGGCCGGAGCATCGCTGCCAGCTGCCCCTCCATCTTTTCCCGTTTCTCCAGGGTCCCGAAGGGGGCACTCTGAATGATAGCCCGCTGAAATAAGCCCGAGGTCCCGGCCACAGCCAGGAGCCGGTGGACCGAGGTCCCTCCGGCCGATTGGCCGAAAATACAGACCGCCTCAGGGTCGCCGCCAAAGCGGTCAATATACCGGTTGACCCATTCCAGGGCTGCCAGCTGGTCTAAAAATCCCGGATGACCGGGACCGCCTGCTTCATCAAAGAGAAAGCCAAAGGCCCCAAGCCGGTAGTTTGCAGCGACCACAATGACCTGGCCCTCTTCAGCCAGGAGGCTGGGGTCATAGGCCCGGTTGGCAATGCCGCCATTGCTAAAGCCGCCCCCGTGAAACCAGACCATGACCGGCAATTTTTCCGGCAGGTCCTCCTGGACCAGGGGCACCGTCACCGTCAGGTAGAGGCAGTCTTCAGCCTGGTCCACTTGGCCATAGTCCACACCAAAAATCAACTGCTCCAGGGCCGCCTTATTTTGCAGGGCATAGGGCGCCGGGACCTGCCGGTCGGCCAGGCCCTCGGCCAAGGTCAAGGGCCTAGGCGGCACAAACCGGTCTGCCCGGGCATAGCGAATGCCCTGAAATTGCACAACTGCCCCCCGGCGCTGTCCCTCTGTAAGCCCTATTTTATCTTTTTCCATGACCTGCTCCTTTGGCCCTGTCCGGCCCACTTAACCCAGTAAAATATCTAAAATCATCATGATAATGAAACCCACCACAATCCCATAGGTTGCCTGGCGTTCATAGCCATTGGCATGGGTTTCCGGAATAATCTCGTCGCTAATGACAAAGAGCATGGCCCCACCGGCCAGGGCTAGGATAAAGCCCACCAGGGGCTGAAAGACCTGAACCAGGCCAAAGCCCATAAAGGCCCCCACCGGTTCAACCAGGCCCGTCGCCAAAGCAATCAGGAAGGCATAGGCGGGCGTATACTTCTCCCGGACCAGAGCCAGGGCCACCGCCATCCCCTCGGGCATATTCTGTAAGCCAATGCCCAGGGCCATGGCCATCCCATTGGCCAGGTTATCTGTCCCAAAGCCAACCCCGGTCGCCAACCCTTCCGGGAAATTATGAATGGTAATGGCAATGACGAAGAGCCAAATCTTCTTCAGGCTCTTGGCATCCCGGCCCTCAATCCGTTTATCCAGCAAGTGCTCATGAGGAGCCAGCTTATCAATCATATCCAAAAGGATGGCTCCGCCCAAAATACCGGCCGAAGTCACCAGCACCGCCTTCACATCCCCACCGCCGTAGTCGATACTCGGCATAATGAGGGAAAAACAGGTCGCTGCCAGCATCACCCCGGCCGCCCCGCCCAATAAGGTATCCAGGGTCCGCTGGGAAACGCTCCGGGTAAAAAATATCGGCAGGGCCCCAAGACCCGTCGCCAAACCCGGCAAAATACAACCTAAAGCAATAATCAGTCCACTCGACATTGCCAACGATCCACTCCTTTTACATATCATTTAGTCAAATATATACCCATCATGACCCCTGCTTATCCAGACCCGGACATAGAAAAAGACAGGTCCTCTAACAGGTCCTGCCTCTTCTTTGCATCTCATCCGGCTAGCCCCGGGACCTTAAAAGGCCTACCCCGGTTGCTGCCAGACCCAGGCCCAGGAGGATAAAGCCTTGGTTACTATCCAAGCGCCCCAGCACCGCTAAAACAGCGACGGCTACCCCCATTGCCAGGCCAACAGCCTGGCTGGCCAAGGTGATGGTCTCACCCATAGATGGGTCTTGATTCGCTACCTCCCGGTCATCCGCCAGCAGGTCACCGGGGCCCAGGTCCAAGGCCTCTGCTATTTTCTGCAAGCCCTCTGCATCCGGATAAGCCCGGCCGGCCTCCCAGCTCGCCAGGGTTTCTTCAGTAATCCCGGTCTTTCCGGCCAGGTCCGCCAGGGTCAGGCCCCTGGCCTGGCGCCGGTCCCCCAGCCCTTCACCGATTGTTCTTTTCTTCATAGCCCACTCCTTTATGCCACGCGAATAGATAAGTCTATCATACCCTCTACCGCTACAGTCATCTATCTATGTGTGGTCAATAAAAGGTAAATAATGGGTATAAAACCGCCTCTCCCTGGTCGGACCTAGTTCAACCCGGGGATCCCTACCGGCCAGGTGGATTGGTTCCAGCACATATCCCAGAATAAATACTCAAAGTAACCGGTTTTCAAAACAATATCCTCTAATTGATCGAGCTCATAGTCAGCCTTGCCCTCAGCAATCCGGTTCATCAGGGCCATGGCATCATCATTCAACTGGGTAAAGTCATCCCCGGCATACATCTGAATCCAGCTGCCATACTTATCCCCCTCCAGGGCCCCCGGGATTGCCGCCAAGGCCCGGCCGATATAGCTATAGCTCCAGGAGCAGGCCAAGAGCGCCGCCGATACATTTTCCACCCCACCGGCCTGGGCCTGGCTCAGCATATAGCTGGTGTAGGCCAGGTTCACCGCCGACGGCTGTGTCGCTAAAAGGTCTGCCTCAGACAGGCCAAAGCTTGCACAGTATTCCCGGTGCAAGTTCATCTCTACAAAGAGCACCCCGTCCAACCCCTTGGCATAGGCCTGCATCATCTCCAAGGACGTCGCCTTTTCTGTGCCAATGGCAAAGAGCCGGGCATACTCCACCAGGTAGACATAATCCTGGGTCAACCAGTGCTTAAACTTCTCTATAGGCAGGGACCCATCCCCCATCCCCTTCACAAAAGGATGGGCCAGGTAGCTCTCCCATAAAGGCTTCACCTTCGGCCAAATACGATCTGTAAACTGCATAAAAAAACCTCCTTGTCATTTCACAAGGAGATTTTATCCGCTTATCTATCCCTTTTTACAGCAACACGTCCCTCCGCCGGCATTACCCGGATCAGGTCATGAGTTCGGCAAAAGCCATCTCAGCATAACGCTCCCCTTGTGTTAACTTAAGTATACCAGGCGCAAAAGGAAATACAAGGGCCAGAGCCCCACCCCCGCGTTTGCGGGAAAAATGTTATCCTAATTAATCAATATAGGATCACCCCTGCGCCTGCAGGAACACTTCTAGTATACCACATAATCGCCCACTAAGCTGCAAAATAAAGACCAAAACCCGGTAAAATCCAGCCTTAATCATAGATAGCCCCGTCTGAAGCCGGTATCATGGTCCCCATAAAAGAGGTCTCTCTTTCAGATGATAGGGGGGCGCGTGCACTCAGCCTAACGGTCTTAGCTTTTCCTATATCGCCGTAGCTTCAGAAAGAGAGGGCTCTTTTTTATATCCCAAATCGCCTGTAAGGCTTGTGTCCTATCCTAAAAGAGGGCCCGGATGTTTACTTGTGGGCCCAGGCCGGACACTTTAGCCAGCCTATCGGTCTTGAGCTTTCCGGCTGACAACTATGCTTAAGCCGGTCAGGGCGACGAGGGCCAGGTAATAGATGGGGCCCTGGTTGAGAACCAATAGGCCTAAGAGGGTATTGGTCAGGCCATGGAGGGCCATGCAGGCCGGGACGGACCGGGTCAGGGTCATGAGGGCCGAGAGCCAGTAGCTGAGGGCCAGGCCCAGGAGGGCGAAGCTAGCGAAGGACATGGTCTGGTGGCTATTGCCTTCGATAAACCAGAGGGGGATATGCCAGCCCACCCAGATGAGGCCAATGACCAAAGGGGCCAGCCAGACAGGCAGGCGGGGCGCCAGGAGGGGCTGGAGGGTACCCCGCCAGCCTAGCTCTTCATTGCCGCCAAAGAGGAGGCCGGCCTGGATAAAGACCAGACCAAAGACAACCAGGGCCCGCCCATCTCTAGGGATGCCCTGGGCCGGGCCGGAGGAAACGACCAGGAAAAAGAGGGACAAGAGGCCGGCAAAGCCGGCTAGGATGGGGAGGGTCCCGGGCCGGTGGCTGGCCAGGAAGTGGCCCAGCCCTTGTAGGGAAAAGCCACCCGGCAGGCAGAGGCAGGCGGCGATGGTCGGGCCAAAGCCCCCTAGGCAAAAGGCCAGCAGGGCCGGCGGATCCTGGGCGGTTAGCGGGCTTATTTTTATAAGCAGGGCCTCGCCCCACCAGGCCAGCCAGCTGATGGCAAAGGTCAGGGCCAGGTAGCGCTTTAGCCGGGCAGGCGGGTTTTTAGTGGTCATGGCTATCCCTCTCTCCTTTAGTTGGCCGATGCTTTATTAAGCTAGGTCCACTATAACATATTTTAAAGCATATTCAAGAGTCCTGTCCCAAATCCATACCGGCCGGCCAACCTTTCCGGCCAAAGAAAAAAGCTCCTGAGCCAGTTTCTCGCTCAGGAGCTTTTTATTGATCGCCCTTTAGGTCACTCTCTGGGCCTGGACCACTAGCCGCTCGGTATCAGAGCAGGTGGACAGGGTCAGGATGGGGTGGCTGGGGTCGGCGGGCAGGTCTTCTTGGATGAGGTTACGCTCGGCAACCCAGTTTCTAAAGGTCTGCCAGTCTGTGAGGCTGTAGTTGGGGGCCCGGTAGGGACTGGCGGGGGAGGCGATGTAGACGGCGACGACTTGGTAGTCTTGCCGGCCTTCCGGGGTGTAGATGTGCACTGTGGGGTGGGCATCGCGGAAGGCTTGGTCCTGGTAGCCTTCCAGGTCGTGGAAGACTTGACCGCTTTGGACGTTATGCCCGTACAGGATGGTGTTTTGATCGGTTAGGTCCGGCTGGTTGGCTTTGTCCATGAAGACTTCGCCAAAGGGGTGATAGGCGCCGGTGTAGCTGTGGTCCAGGTAGTAGGCGTTGTCTTGGCCTTGGACGATGGGGAGGTCTATCTTGGTGCCGGGGATTTGGATCCAACCGATGATATCGGGGTACCTGTCCCTAAGGTCAGCTAAAGTTCGGGCCACGCTTTCAGCCTCTAAGCCGGCCTTTTCTCCCGCCAGGGTCTCCGCCTCTGAAGAGACGGGCAGCTTGGCCTTAAGAACTTCATGTTGACTGGTAAAATCATGGTCAGCCAGATAATAACTGACGATTTTATAGCCGGAGAATAAGATAACCAGGAGGAGGCCGACTTTAATGGCCAACAAGACTTTTTTATGCACCTTGATGCCTCCTTAGTTACCTAAATCTTTATTCGTCCTCTTTTCTTCTAACCCCCAGCAAGGCTAAAAGAGCGGAAGCCGCACCGGCTAAACCGGCATAGGGGAGGACGCCGGGGTCAAAGGTCTTGGGGGCCAGGCTGTCGTCATTGGCCTGGCTGACAGCTGCCGGTTGACCGGGGGCTTGGGGGCCTGCCGGTGCGGGCTGGGCGGGGCTGACGGGGTCATTGCCGCCGGGTTGGACGGGGGTCGGCTTGACCGGATCGGGCGTAACCGGTTTGTCCGGGGTCGGGGGTACCGGCTTATCCGGGGTTTTGCCGCCGGGTTCGCTCGGGTTGGGCTTGACCGGTTTGTCCGGGGTATTGCCGCCGGGTTCGCTTGGGTTGGGCGGTACCGGGTTATCCGGTGTATTGCCGCCGGGTTCGCTCGGGTTGGGCTTGACCGGTTTGTCCGGGGTATTGCCGCCGGGTTCGCTTGGGTCGGGATTGACGGGGGTACTCGGGTCTGTCGTTCCGGGGGTAGAGGGGGTGCTGGGCTTGGTGCTGCCACCGCCGCCCGGATTGGGTCTGGGTGGCATCTTACATAAAGTACCCACCCTGACGATTTTCTTAACCGGTTCCTTGATGGTCTTTCCTTCAATATTTCCGTCTCTTTGAGAGTTTACTACATTAATAGAAATTTCTCTTAGGCCCTCCTCGCCTTCTTGGACGGTTACTATTTCTCCGGCTGCCATTGTGTCGTCTCTTATAACCTCAACTTCGTAGGCAATTTTATCAACGTATTTTACTTGCCCACTTGTCTTAGAACCGACCTTAACCACTCGATTTGTAGGCGCTACATCTGTTTCAGTGACTTCAATCTTGCCGGTTTTGGGGTTAAAGGTACTTGTAATGGTCTTAGTCCCCTTAGCTCCGGCAGTTTTTTCTTCAGTCTTTCCATATTCCATCGTGTCATCAAGTTCATACTCGGTATTAAATGGAATATCGACAGTTTTTTCAACGGCCTTAGTGCCGATTTCGACGATTCTCTTTTGGCCTTCTTCCGTTCTTTCGATGGTCTTCAGATTGCTGGTTGCTTGGTCATAGTAGACTTGAACCGTCGTCTTGCCGGCTTTTCCAGCTTGTTTTTCGACCATAATACCGGAGTCGAGTTGGTCATTGTATTCGAATACCGTTTCAATGGGCTTGTTCACTTCTTTGGTAACTGTTTGGGTACCAATTTCTACTATGCGTTTTTTTGCTGCCTTTGTTTCCCTAGAAGTGGTCGTCATTTCGCCATCTTTTGCACCATTTTTAATCTTTTGGGTGTAGGTTACTTCTTTTGTACCAACCTCACCCTCTTGGATGACATCGATGATGCCGGCAGGTCTTTCTGACACATATCTCACTTCAACTTCAAATGGAATTTCTTCAGTTTCAGTATGACTTACTTGTCCAGTGAAGTCCTTACTTCCCACTTTCACCACTTGAGTGACGGGTTTAGTTTCTGATGTTACGGAAGTTTCTGTTACCTGAGCGTTTTTGATGGTAAACTTCGTTACCTTTTCTCCCTCTTGACCGGGCGTGACGATTTCGTACTTGCCACTTTGCATAGTGGGATCGTACTCAACTTTTACATCAAAGGGGATCTTTTCAGTATGGGTGTAAGTGCCTTCTTTTTGCGCACCAATTCTTACAATCTTCTTGGTCGGTTGAGAATTTGTAACTGTTTCGCCGACAGATTTATCGGTGACCTTGCCATTTACAATGGTTAAAGTCGTGGTAACTTGCGTTTCTCCATTTTTACCAGCTTGTTCTACAACCTCATCTCCCGGCGATAAAGTCTCGTCAAGTTTATATTCCACGTCAAATGGAATAATGCCTTTGTCGACTATTTCATAAGTTCCGGTTAAGTCGCCTTCGCCGATAATGATAACTGCATTTTCAGCTTGTTTAGTGGTCTCCCAAGTTAAGCTGTCAGCATTGGTTATCTTGGAGTTTTCGATGGTAAGCGTAGTCTTCTTGCTACCCTTTACACCTCTCTTTTCATTGCCAGCGGCGTCTGTTTCATACTTCCACTGACCCTTCTTTAGGCTTGGGTCTGTCTTCACTTCAACATCAAATGGAATTTCTTGGACCACTTCGTGCGTTCCATCTGTCTTAGCACCAATTCTTACAATCTTCTTAACCGGTGCCTTTGTTTGAGTGGTAGTGCCCTTTACGGAATCAGTGACTTGACCATTGGTAATAGTGTGGGTTGTTGTCGTGGATTTTTCTCCAAGAACGCCTTCTTGATCTATTTCTTCCACACCTGGTGCAAGATTTGGATCAATCTTGTATTCCACTTCAAAGGGTACTACGTCCTTGTCAGTAGTAGTAAATGTTCCAGTAAAGTGCTTATTACCTACTTTTATAACAGCATTGACCGGTTGCCTTGTAGTAGAAGTTTGAGCAGAACCTTCCACAACCTTGGAGTTCTTAATAGTCCAAGTAGTCGTCTTCGATCCCTTTTCGCCCTTTGTTACTTCCTTATAGGTTCCCGCTTGCATGGTGGGGTCATATTCCACAGTGTATTCAAATGGAATTTCCTCTGTATGGGAGTGAGTGCCGTCGGTCATGGTGCCGACCTTTATGACCTTGTCGATCTTCTGTGTTGTAACAGTTTCATCTGTCACTGTGAAGGATTTTTGCTCACCATTTTCAAACCTTTGCGTAATGGTCTTGGTCTTTTCGCCAGCTTTCCCTTCAGTTTTAACTCTAGTCTCTCCAGCTGCTAGAGTATCGTCAGGCTGAATGATGACATCAAATGGAATAGTTTCTTTGACAGTGTTCGTAAGTTCCCCAGTAAATTTGTGCGTACCTACCTTGACTACTTGGATAGGTTTTGTCACAACTGCTGTTTCACTGGTCTCAATCTGTCCAGTTTCCGGATTGTAGGTGTTTGTAACAGTTGTCACTACCTTACCCGGGGTATAGTCGCCAAGTTCTGCCTTGCCTACGCCTAGAGTTGCATCGTATTCGTATCTGATTTCTACGCCAACTTCACTGCTGGCTTCCTTGTTGTTGGTCACCGGTTTCTTGCCCACTCTTATAATGTGGTCAACTGGAGCCACATTATTTGTCACACTTGTTTGAATGTCACCTTCAGGCGCTCCATTTTTGATGTTTTGCGTGTAGGTTGTCGTCTTCGTTCCCTTTTGTCCTTGTTGTTGAACAACAACCTTTCCTGGTGCAAGTTCAGTATCTTCAATGACTTCTACCTTAAATGGAAGCTCTTCCGTTACATCATGGCTTACTTCTCCAGTAAAGTCCTTAGATCCAACGAGGATTACTGCGTTGACAGGCTCTACTCTTGTTTCTACAGGGTCGCCAACTTTTTGTGAGTTGACGATGGTCCATGTCTTCGTAATGGAACCGTCTGTACCAGAAATATCCTGGCCGCTAGCATCTTTCTTATATTGCCATGTTCCCTTTGGAATAGACGGATCATATCCCACAGTAAACCCATGTTTGATGGGGTCGGTGTCTACAAGAGTGCCTTCTGTCTTTGTACCTACCTTGATTACCTTGTCTACTTTTTCAGTTGTAGTTGTCGTAATCTTTCTTTCTGGAACTGTAATCTTACCTGTTGGCGGGTTCTTAGGGTCAAAATGATCCATCAGCTCTTCGAAAGTCTTTCCATCGTAACTTGCTTCCGTTACATTTCCGTACTGGTCTGTAGTCTTTGTAATCTTAGACGCATCCCAATATCCCTTATTTACCATATAATCAGCAATGGCATTGTAATTAGGAAGATTGTACACACCATTTGTTTCGTCATGGAGCAAGAATTTTTCTTCGCCAATAGTAGTCATCATTTCATCAAGGCTTACTATTTGTGGTGCCTTAACTACAGTTTTTTCAACGCCTACTACACCTTCGGTGACCGTTTGTTTTTGACCAGCTGCTAAAGAATCGTCAAACTGGATGGTGGTATCAAATGGAATTTTATTTTCGTGGGTGTAGTCGTACTTGGTGCCCACACGGACTACCCTGTTCACAGGTGCAGTCGTCGTTTCTGTTGTTGTAGAGATTGTACCAGTTTGTGGGTCTCTCACTGTCTTTACAGTGGCTAGCCCATCAGCACCTTCTACATCTACCACTTCTTCCCCTGCTGCAAGGGTTGGATCGTAGATGATTTCGGTGTCGTGTTTGATATTGACTTCTTGAGTAAGAGGTTTTACCCCCACTTTGACCAGTCTGTCTTGCTTCTCCGTCAGGGTATCTTCAACAACAGTGTATTTAGCATCACCAGGTTCAAAGACGCCATCGACGATAATCCCCTTGACCCCATTTTGAACGGCCTGGATAAATTTAACCTTTTTCTTGCCAACTGTCCCTTCATGGACAACTTGGATGACGCCCATGTCTAAGTTTTCGTCATAGACTTCCTTAGACTCAAAAGGTATGTCCTTTTCATATTCGTGGACTACCTCTGTTTGGTACCTAGGTCTGGCTATAAACTGAGCCCTTACTTCCTCCGTCTTGGCCTCGCCAGTTGTCTTGTCGGTGTAGTTGACGATAACTGGGATGTAGATATTCTCCCCACCGATTATCTTCACATTATCTGGTACCACAGCTGTTACTTGGCCAGTTGTTTCATTGATAGTTACATTTGTCCAAGTATTGCCCCTGTCATCTGTGTATGTTCCTGGTTTTAGTTCATAGGATACGGGGTCATTTTTGTTGGCATTTTGTGGAATCTCTGGTGTGTTTACAAGCCTATCCCCTTGGTAACCAGTCTCTGCGTGGTATTCTGGCTTATTGTTGTCAGAATCTTGCACGACAAAGTGGAACCATTCCCCATCTTCTGATCCATTGGTGTAGGTGTAGTGCATAGGAATGGCTATAAAGTCCCCAGCCTTTGCAGTCTTTGGCGCTGTTACCTTAAAGCTTGAAAGGTCGCCTGGGGTGATTTCTATCTTCCAGCCATCTGCCTCAGCCTTTGCTATAAAGTCTGGGTCAACCTTGCCTGTTACGCGGCCTTCGTTACGGGCCTTGTTCATTTCATCGGCAGTCTTTTCATAGGGGAATACCCCTTCATTTTCTGCCTTGATTTCCATAACCTTGGACTCACCAGGCTTGATGCCCGTCATTTGGTCTGTATCTTTGACTTTTTTAATGTCCCAGTTTTGGTCGTAGTAGCGGGTATCGTCAAGGTTTACAGTGATCGATCCCACCTTGTTGTAGTGGTCGTACCTGGCTATGCCTTGGTTGGCTATGATTACAGTCTCGCCATTGTGGGTGATGGCTGTGGTGCCAGCCCCTGGGTCTGTGTAATACTTGCTGACAAACCCTTGGTCGGAATTGTCCTTGTCTACTAGGGTCTTAAATTCTTCTTCAGTCCTTGGCCTTGCAAAAAACCTGGCCTCTAGGCTTTGGATCCCCTTAAAGATAGGATCATTAAAGATAGAGTTGGGGTTTAGGATTGGCTTGTATTCGCCCTTGGCTGCTGCCTCTGGGTCATTCATAATGGCCCCTTCCGGCATCTTAAAGACTACATCTCCCTCTGTTAGGGTAGCGTTAGGGTCTTGTTTTTGAAGTTCAGCTAAAATCTCCGCCTTATTATCTGGTGTAATAAGGATGGCCTGGGCGTATTTGGAGTCAACTACATAGCCATCAGGGTGGTAAACCTCGCTGGTAATACGGGAGTAGTCATCGATTGTAATTTCTTTTGGATTATCGTGCTCGTCCTTAATTGTAACGGTCTCGCGTAAAAGGTTATCTATCCTGGCCCCTGTCTTTATATACTGGCCCTTGACTGGGACAGTGTTTATAGAGGTATCCCCTGTAACAGAAATAATCGATAAGTTCCTATTTTCATTGGGGTAGGGATTGACTGTGAAATAAGTTGCATAGTTATCATTACCTTCAAAAATCTTAGCATTTGGATTTTCCTGGGTGTATTTTGTAATAAATTCTATTTTCGCATTTTTATTTTCAATCTTATTTAGCTTTTCCAAGAAGTCCTTGTCGACTTCTAGGTAAAATCCAGTTTGCCTACTACTTGTTATCCTTACATGGATACTTCCATTTGGGTTGGCCTCTGTTTTTCCACCTATGATTACTTCAAGGTCACCTGCATTCTCTCCCTCACCTGGTTTAAGAGGGGCGCCTCTCATTGTGGAGGTGGCCCCTACTTCTGTGTAGGTCCTCTGGCCTTTCTCTTTATCTACTTCTATAGTAAGACCTACCTTGGTCTTGTCAGGTGAACCAGGAGAAGGCTCTATAATTGTGGCAGTAACCCCTTCAACTTGGGTCCTATCTTCTGCATTTCCTAAGGATTTTTGAGTGCCCTTATTGGTAAGGTCTGAATTCTTATATTCTCCAACCTTAGCCTCATCGGCTGCCATAGATCCATCAGTTTTAGTGATCGTACTGCCTTGGTCGTCCTTGGCTACGCCTACAGAGGCTGGGCCTGTGCCCGCAGCTCCTGCTCCAAGGGGGGTGGGCACTTCTTCGGGGCTCGTTTCAATAGGCGTAGCAGGGGTAGCCGGTTCTGCCTGATTGTCAGCACTTGCAGGACTTTCTACTTCTCCAGTCGGAGCACCTGCCCCAGCAGGAGATGGTTCTACCTGGTTATCGGAAAGCGGGGTAGACCTTCCTACCTTGGTCACAGGTGTCGCCGGTTGGGCTTCCAGCGTCCCTCCGTCAGCTGGCTCTTCCTCAACCAGAGGTTGAGCTACCCCCTGATTTTCTGCAACAGGACTAGAAGCAGCCGGTTCTTCGGCTACTTCTGTAGGGCTGGTGGCATCAACTTTTTTAGAGGTCTCTCCTGTATCAAGGCCGGTGACTGCTGCGCCCTGGTCACTTGCTTCACCCGGAATATTTCCAGGAGTAGACGGGGCAGGGCTGGCTAGCTCATCGGCACTAGGACTTTCTACAACCACGGTTTCCGGCAAGGCCTGGGCCTCCTGGGCCAAGACCGGAGCCGGGGCCGCCCATAAGGCGTAGCCAAGGATGCAGGACACCAGGCCAACGGAAAACTTCCGCATCCCGTACTTGGGCATTTGCTCGACCAGTAACCGGTTCTTTTCCTCTATCTTTTTCTGTATGCTTTCCAAATGTAACGTCTCCTTTTTTATCTGTACTCCTTTATGCCTCCATCAACATCTAGTAATCCTCTAGACATTAACAAGATAAAAAGCCCCAGTCCTAAAAGTGGGGATAGGTGGTTATGCACACTAAGAGGTAGCATAACATACTTGGTCCGGTTTTTCATTTTTTTCCATTATTTGTTATTTATTTTTAACTTTTTATGTTTACATTTATAGGATACCCTCGCCCGCCTAGTGGGAAACAAAAAAGCCCCGGTCATCGGGGCTTTTCTAGACTGACAAAAGGCTTGTGGCTTATTCCCACTCAATCGTTGCCGGGGGCTTGCCGGTGATGTCGAAGACGACCCGGTTGACGCTGGGGACTTCGTTGACGATCCGGCGAGCGATTTTATCCAGAATCTCATGGGGGATGGGGTAGTATTCGGCGGTCATGGCGTCGGTGGAGCTGATGGCCCGGAGGCCGACCATGTAGGAGTAGGTCCGTTCATCGCCCATGACGCCGACGGTGCGGACGTCCGGCAGGGTGGCAAAGGCTTGCCAGATTTCCCGGGTGAGGTCGGCTTTGTCCAGTTCTTCTCGGTAGATGGCGTCGGCTTCCCGGAGGATATCGCATCTTTCCTTGGTGACTTCACCCAGGACGCGGATGCCCAGGCCGGGGCCCGGGAAGGGGTGGCGCCAAATAAGGGCGGGGTCAATGCCCAGTTCCAGGCCCACCTGGCGGACTTCATCCTTGAAGAGCTCTCTGAGGGGCTCGAGGACTTTGAGGGTCATGTCTTCAGGGAGGCCACCGACGTTGTGGTGGCTCTTGATGACAGCGGTATTGGTGCCGCCGCCGCTTTCAATGATATCCGGGTAAATGGTGCCCTGGCCCAGGTAGTCGATGGTGCCGATTTTGGCGGCTTCTTCTTCAAAGACCCGGATGAATTCTTCACCGATGATTTTCCGCTTGCGTTCGGGGTCTGTAACGCCTTTGAGCTTGCCTAGGAAGCGGTCTTCGGCGTTGACCCGGATGAAGTTCATATGGAAGTGTTCTTTGAAGACGCTTTCGACCATGTCGCCTTCATTTTTCCGCATGAGGCCATGGTCACAGAAGATGCAGGTGAGCTGGTCACCAATGGCCCGGTGGATGAGGACGGCGGCAACTGAGGAGTCAACGCCGCCGGACAGGGCACAGATGACTTTTTGGTCGCCGACGGTTTGGCGGATGGCGGCGACCTGGTCATCGATAAAGGCGGCCGGGGTCCAGTCCGGGCTGAGACCTACGCACTTCAGGAGAAAATTGGCAATGATTTCCGTGCCGCCCTGGGTGTGGACGACTTCCGGGTGGAACTGAAGGCCGTAGAGGCTGCGGGCCGAGTCTTCAAAGGCGGCAACCGGGCAATCGGCGGTTTTGGCGGTGGCGGTAAAACCTTCCGGCAGGGCGGCGATTTGGTCGGTATGGCTCATCCAGCAGCTGGCTTCCCGGGGCAGGCCGGCAAAGAGGGCGCTGTCACCGTAGGTAATTTCGGTTTTACCGTATTCTCGCTTGGCGGGTTTTTCCAGCTGGCCGCCGAAGGACTGGCACATGAGCTGGGCCCCATAGCAGATGCCCAGGATGGGCACGCCGGTCCGGAAGACCTCTTCCGGCAGGCGGGGGGCATCGGGGCTCATGGTGGATGAGGGGCCACCGGTCAGGATGACGGCCGCGGGCTTTCTTTTGGCGATTTCATCGGCTGCCTTGGTATAGGGGATTAATTCGGAATAAAAGCCGATTTCCCGGACCCGGCGGGCGATGAGCTGGTTGTACTGGCCGCCGAAGTCAACGACAAGTACGACTTGGTGTTCGTTTTGCATTAGGCCTCTCCTCCTCTGACCACACAAATATCCGCTAGTTCACGATAGTTACCGGCATAGTCCAGGCCGTAGCCGATGACGAATTCATCGGGGACGTCCAGGCCAATGTAGTCGATATGGATATCGACTTCCCGGCGGGAAGGTTTATCTAGGAAGCTGCAGTAACGGACGCTGGCCGGCTTGTATTGCTTAATGTATTCTCCGACGGCTTTTAAGGTGTTGCCGCTATCGGTGATGTCATCCACCAGGAGGACGTCACAGCCTTCCAGGTCGTCAAAGCTCTGGTATTTAACGTTGACCTGGCGGGTGGAGACGGTACCGTCACCATAGCTGGATGCCACCATAACTTCCAGGCGGATGGGCATTTCCAGGTGGCGGATTAAATCGGCGGTGAAAACCATAGCCCCTTTTAAGAGGCTGACCACCACTAGGGGGCGGTCGGTTTGGTTGGCGTAATCACGGTTAATGGCAGCGCCGATCTCGGCAACTGTCTCGGCAATTTTTTCTCTGGATACCAAGACTTCTCTGTGACCGTTCAGCATAGATAACCTCCATATAAAAAAGATTTGCCCCGAAGGGCAGATGACTTGGATTCATATAGCTAAGTATAGCATACTAGCAGGGGGTAAACAATTCGCAGACTTATGATATAATAGGGACAAATTTCACTGAGGGATGGTGCCCATGACGCGAGATGAAGAAACCTTATTTTTACGTTTTCTCCAGGAGGCGGACCCGGCGACCTTAGCTGACCACCTGACCCTGGAAAAAAAGGAGCAGGTCAAGACGGGCCTGCGCTTTGACTTCAAAGTCCAGGCCAAGCAGGACAGCGGCTACTTATGGATCATTGCCGATGAGGCAAGCGGGGATATTTTAACGGCGGAGATGGATGTCGGTTTTCCCAGCATGATTGGGTTGAACCGGTCTCCCCTGGAGCTCCGGATCCTCTGTGAGCATGTGCTCCCGGTCTTTTGGCCGGAGATGCCCGGCCGGACGGATTAAGCCACCGGTTGTAAAGACAGAAAGCCCGGTCTTAGACCGGGCTTTTCGCTTGCCATATTAATAGGATTTTCTGCGATTATGCTTGCGTGCCGCTTCAGATTTCTTTTTGCGCTTCACGCTGGGTTTTTCATAATGTTCGCGTTTGCGACATTCGGATAAAACGCCTGATTTCTGACAGGAACGTTTAAAACGGCGCAGGGCGCTATCTAAAGATTCATCTTTACGAACCTTAATTTCAGATGACATGATCTTTTCCCTCCCTCCGCACCAACACTGTTGGCTTCAGGACTTGTTAAACACAACAATAATCATACTACAATTTACCCTGCTGTGCAAGACCTAAGCGGGGGATTGGAGGGGGGAATTTGCGCCCTTTTAGCGGGGCAAGAACGCCGGCTGCCAGCGGGATCAACCCGGCGGCCAGGTCATATCCCGGCCACCGAGAACGTGCAAGTGCAGGTGGCCAACGGATTGGCCACCGCGGTCGCCGCTATTGATGACCAGGCGGTAGCCTTCTTCGGCGATGTCCAACTTCTTAACGACGGTTTGGGCCGCTTCGAAGAGGGCGGTCAGTAGATCAGCATTGGCCGGGTCCAGGTCATTGACGCCGGAAACGTGGGCCTTGGGTACGCACAGGACGTGGACCGGGGCCACCGGGGCCGCATCCCGAAAGGCACAGACGAGGTCATTTTCATAGACAACGTCGGGCTCAATTTCGTGGTTGGCCAGTTTGCAGAAGATGCAGTCAGACATGGGCTTTCCTCCTTTTTTTCTTACAGGTATGGGTGAATAGCTATAGCTAGTGCTAATATCTGGACAGGCCGGAGCGGGCTAGTCTTCATCAGCCGCCAGGCGGCCGATGAGGAGGCCGTTTTCATAGCCGGTGATATGGACCGGGACCAGGCTTTTGGCCGGGGACCGGTCCTCCGACAGGCGGACTTTGAGGTAGTTGCCGGTGTGGCCGGTGACAGCCCCTGTCGGGTCGCTTTCTTCAATGATGACGGACAGGGTCTTGCCGATTTGGCCGGCGGCGTAGGCTTCCTTATTTTTATGGGCCACGACGGCCATCTGCTTGGCCCGCCGGTCCTTGACTTGAGCCGGGACCTGGTCGACCATGGCTGCGGCCGGGGTCCCCTCCCGGATGGAGTATTTAAAAATATGCATGTCGCTAAAGGCCATGTCATTGGCGAAGATGAGGCTGTCGCGGAAGTCGTCATCGGACTCGCCGGGAAAACCGACCATGAGGTCGGTGGTAATGGCCAGGCCGGGGATTTTTGCCCGGACTTCCCGCATGACCTGGCGGAAGGCCTCTGTGGTGTAGGGCCGGTGCATGGCGGCCAGGGTCCGGTCGCTCCCGGCCTGGAGGGGGATGTGGAGGTGGGGAGCCATCCGGTCATCCCCGGCCATGAGGTCTATGAGGGCCGGAGTGATTTCCGTACATTCAATTGAGCCCAGGCGGAGCCGGGTCAGATCGGTCCCTTCCAGGATGGCCCGGCAGAGGTCGGTCAGGTCTCCGGGGGCATCCTGGAGACCCTTGCCGAAGACGCCGATGTGGATCCCGGTGAGGACCACTTCCTGAAAACCGGCGGCGACCAGGTCCCGGACCTGGCTGACGGTGTCCTCTATGGACCGGGACCGGAGGGGCCCACGGGCATAGGGGATAATGCAGTAGCTGCAGAATTGGTTGCAGCCTTCCTGGATTTTCACATAGGCCCGGCTCCGGTCGGAGTGCTGGGCATGGGTGACGGGCTCGAAGGTGTAGAGGTCTTCATCTGAAGGGAGGCGGACTTGTCGCTCGCCCTCCCGGCGGAAGGCCTCGACGGCTTCGACAATCCGGCCCCGTTCATTGGTACCGATGAGGACGTCCACCCCCTCTATCCGGGCCACTTCCTCGGCGGCCTGCTGGACATAGCAGCCACAGACGGCCACAATGGCGGCCGGGTTCTGCTTGACGGCCCGGCGGATCATCTGCCGGGACTTCCGGTCGGACAGGTGGGTGACGGTGCAGGTATTGATGACGTAGACGTCGGCAATATCCTGGAAGGGGACCAGGTCATAGCCGGCCTCGGCGAAGAGGGCGGCCATCATGTCGCTATCGTGCTGGTTGACCTTGCAGCCCAGGGTATGGAAGGCCACAGTCGGCGCGACAGGCCGGTGGTCACTGCTGTGTTCTGTTTCTGACATGGACCCGCCTCCTTATAAGAAAAATGTAAGGCCATTGGCGATCCACTGGAGCCCGTTAATGATGGCGGTCCGGGCCCAGATGAGGGGACCGTTTAAGACGCCCAGGAAGATCAGACCGATGACGATGATAAAGCCGTAATTGGCCAGCTGCATAAACTTCATGTAGCTTTGGTCGGGCATAAAGGCCCCAATGACCTTGGACCCGTCCAGGGGCGGCACCGGAATGAGGTTAAAGATGCCCAGGCCCACATTAATGAAGAGAAAAATCAGGAAAAACTGCATGACTGCAGTGGTCACCGGCGACGGGGCCAGGGCCAACTTGTGCATGACAGTGAGGATAACCATACTGATAAGGGCCAGGATAAAGTTGGCCACCGGGCCGGCAGCTGCCACCAGGGCCATACCCTGCTTGGGCTTTTTATAGTAGCCCGGGTTGACCATGACCGGCTTGGCCCAGCCAAAACGGAAAAGGATCAACATGATGGTCCCCATGGGGTCCAGGTGATGGAAGGGGTTCAAGGACAGGCGGCCGTCTGTGGCCGGGGTCGGGTCTCCTAAGCGGTAGGATACATAGGCATGGGCATATTCATGGACGGTGAGGGCCAGTAGGATGGCCGGGATTAAATAGAGTAAATCGATGATATTCGGTAGAAATTGGCTCACAGTACCCTCCTTGCTGGGGTCAAGAAAAAGACGGACTTATGTTTTTTATACCTTCTCCCTGACCGGGTCAAACATGCCCGGCTGGGCCGCCTGGTATAGAAAAAGCCTTTACAGATGGCGGGCCATCGCAAAGGCTTGGTCAACAGGGGTAATAGGATTCGAACCTATGCATGCGAGATTCAGAGTCTCGTGCCTTACCGCTTGGCGATACCCCTAAAGGACGGCTACTATTATACACCCTTTACAAAAATCTGGCAAGGGCTTTTCCTTGCCTATATACCAGCGTCACGTTATAATAATGAAGTTAATGATAAAAAAAAGGAGTTGGGATTGTGCAAGGACATTTACAGATTGGCATTGCCATGGCCATTTACTTGACCGCCCTCATTGGGATTGGGGTCTATTTTGCCCGGCAGGCCAGTAAGAGTACAGAAAACTTTTTCTTGGGGGGACGGAGCCTGGGCCCCCTGGTAACGGCCATGAGTGCCGAAGCCTCAGACATGAGCGGCTGGCTCCTCATGGGCCTGCCCGGGGTGGCCTACTGGATGGGCCTGTCCAGTGCCTTTTGGACAGCCATCGGTCTGGCCGTGGGCACCTATATCAACTGGCTCATTGTAGCCAAGCGGCTCCGGGTCTACTCCCACATTGCCGGGGATGCCATTACGGTGCCGGACTATATGAGCAACCGCTTTAAGGAAGAAAAGCCGATTTTAAAGGTGGTTGCCGCCATTATCATCTTATTTTTCTTTACGGTCTATGCGGCCTCTTGTTTTGTCACCATGGGGAAACTCTTCCACACCGTATTTGACATGCCCTATATTCCGATGATGATTTTAGGCTCCTTCTTCGTTATCTTTTACACGACAGTTGGCGGCTTTTTGGCCGAAAGTGTGGCTGATACCCTCCAGGGCTTCATCATGCTCATTGCCCTGGTGGCAGTGCTGGGCGTCGGCTTTGCCCATGTGGGCGGCTTAGACCAGGCCATTGAAAATGCCCGCCGGATTCCGGGCTTTTTAGAATTCTTCATGACCGCCTCCCCGACAACAGGCGCGGACGGGGTCCAGACCATTGCCGGCGGCCTGCCTCAGTTTGGCCAGGCGGAAAAATTCAGCGCAGTGGCGGTGGCCTCTACCCTGGCCTGGGGGCTGGGCTACTTTGGGGTGCCCCAGGTTCTCCTCCGCTTTATGGCCATCCGGGATAAAAACGAAATCAAGATGTCCCGGCGGATTGCCACCGGCTGGGTGGTGGTCTCCCTCTTATCGGCTGTGGTCATTGGGCTCCTGGGCCGGCTCATCTTCCCCACTGCCCTCGGGACAGCCAGTGAAGCGGAAAGTGTCTTCGTGCTCATCTCCAGTTCCATGCTGCCGCCCCTCCTGGCCGGCTTTGTCATGGCGGGAATCCTGGCGGCAACGGCCAGTTCGGCAGACTCTTACCTCTTGATCAGTGCCTCAGCCTTGGCCAA
The DNA here is from genome assembly GCF_046097595.1 of Peptococcus simiae. Lineage (NCBI taxonomy): Bacteria > Bacillati > Bacillota > Clostridia > Eubacteriales > Peptococcaceae > Peptococcus > Peptococcus simiae. The sequence goes on along the minus strand of NZ_JBJUVG010000001.1, from coordinate 275,193 downwards.
GAACATCTACCATGGGGTCCTGAACAAGGATGCTAGTGAACGACAGGTCCTCCGCCTGTCCCGGCTGGTCCTCTTGGGGGTGGCCCTGGTGGCCATGATCTTAGCCAGCGATAAAAACAGCGTGATCTTTAACATCGTTTCCTTTGCCTGGGCCGGCTTTGGGGCTTCTATCGGCCCGGTTATTTTAATGAGCCTCTTCTGGCGGCGGACCACCGGCCGGGGGGCCCTGGCCGGGATGATCAGCGGCGGCCTGACGGTCATTATTTGGCGAGGAGCTATTGCCAAGCTGGGTGGGGTCTTTGCCATTTATGAGCTCCTGCCGGCCTTTATTGTGGCCATTGTGGCCATTGTCATCGTCAGCCTCCTGGATAAGCCCAACCCGGCTGTCCTCAAGGAGTTTGACCAGTATGCCGATGAGCTCCACCGCTAAGGGCGATTGACAGGTTAAAGATTCCATGGTACTCTGACCTTGTATTAGATTAATGAGACAGGAGGGGGCCATCATATGGGCTATGAGTTCGACAATAATATCCCCATATATATTCAACTGCAACAGCACTTTCGCATGCGGATCGCTGCCGGCGACTTGGCCCCCGGCGAACGTATGCCCCCGGTGCGGGAAATCGCAGTCAACTATGGGATTAACCCGAATACGGTCCAACGGGCCCTGGCTGAATTGGAGCGGGATGGCCTGGCCTATAGCCAGCGGACCATTGGCCGCTTTATCACCGAGGACCGGGACCGGATTGCTGAAGTCCGCCGGCTCCTGGCCAAGGATGCGGTGGAGAACTTTATCAAGGATATACGACCCTTTCACCTGAGCTTAGACGAGGTAATTGAGGTCTTAAAAGACCATTGGGGGGATGATGATGCCACTAGTTGAATGCCGAAACCTGACCAAGGCCTATGGCAAAAAAACGGCCCTGGCCGATGTCAACTTTAGCGCTGATGCCGGCCAGGTGGTGGGGCTTTTTGGCCCCAATGCCAGCGGCAAGTCTACCCTAATGGCCCTTTTGGCCGGGATTATCAACGACTATAAGGGAGAAATCCTTATTGCCGGTCAGGCACCGGGCAAGGCAACCAAGGACCTGGTGGCCTACCAGAGTGACCTGGTCCGGCTCCCAGACTACTACAGCCTCAAGGAGGGGCTGGACCTTTACGACAACTTTTACCCGGACTTTCACCGAGACCGGGCCGAGGGCTTTTTAAGGGACTTTGGCCTGGCTGAAAAAGACCGGATTAAGCGCCTGTCCCGGGGGTCCCAGGAAAAGTACTTCCTGAGCCTAACCCTGGCCCGCCAGGCCCAGGTTTACCTCTTGGATGAGCCCATGAACGGCCTGGACCCCCGGGCCCGGCAGGATATCCTAGACCAGCTCATCCGGGTCTATACCCCGGAGGCCCTGACCATCATTACTACCCATATGATTTCCGATCTGGAAACCCTGGTGGATTCGGCCCTCTACTTAAAAGAAGGTCGGGTCGCCCTCTATGGGGACGCCGAGGACTTACGCCAGGCCCACGGGACCGGCCTCAAGGACCTCTTTATGGAGGTGAGCCAATGAACGATTCCCTCTTAACTGTCCATCTGAAAGCAACCGCCCGGCAATTGGTCCCGATTTACCTAGTCCTGGTCCTGGCCATGGGCCTCCTCTGCTGGTTTAGCGGACAAAAGCTGACGGATATCCAGGAAGTCCTGTATTTTTCAGTGATTTTCCTGGTCTTCGCCTGCCTGACCCTCCTGCCCCAGCTGGTGGTCATGGTCCGGATCTACCAGTGCCTCTATGGGCCCTATGCCTACCTGACCCAGATTCTGCCCTTATCCACCGGTGACCTGATTCGGAGCTTTGTGGGCCTGTCCTTTGTCTGGAATGCCATCACCCTCCCTTTAATGCTTATTTTCGGGGCCGTGAGCCTGACCCTGAAGCCGATGACCTCCTTTTTAGAGGTCGACGGGGCTGACGCAAGCCAACTGGGGGACCTGGTCAGCCAGGGCCTGGTCCTCTGGCAAAAGAACCCCGGGCCGGTGACAATCCTCCTGGTCGGCATCCTCATCTATATCTTCTTCTACCTGATTGCCGGGGGCCTTCTTCAGCTGGCCTGGATTACCCTGGCCCAACGCCTCTTCTCGACCCGACGGATCTTCACGGGGCTTTTGGTGATTGCCGTAGTGGTCCAATTGGCCGCTATTCCCCTGTTTTTCGGCTTAAATAGCCTCTTTCCGCCGGCCATGGTTATCCATATCCTGCCCGGGGACATCCTCTCCATTGACCCCTGGATGACCGCCCCCTACAATGTCATCACCGGCGGCGCCGACTACCTGGGCGACCACCCAACGGCCGTCTTTCTCCTGGCCTGGACCCACCTACTCTGCCTCTTTTTAGAACTTTTCCTGGCCTACCTGGTAGCCTACCGGTGTCTGGCCAAGCGGCCCAGTCTCAATTAAATACAGCAAATCAAGTACGGATACACTCTATCCGTACTTTTTTCTTTACAGAAAATACACTTATATGCTTTAAAATTCACTAATATGCATTAAAATCATTAATTTTTCTAATGAGTCCTACTCAGAAGACTTTTGTTTTCTCTTAAAAGACAATGACCTTTTTTATTAACTTTAAGACATTTCCATATATTGAATTATCTTTTAATTCGTGGTATTTTAATAATTGTAAATCCTCGGTTGTAAATTCATGCCAGATGGCATCTTTGTGTCGGGGTTCAATCAGACCACCTGACACATAGCTGCAACCAACAAAAAGGATGAACGAGAAAGGATGAGAAAGTATGGCTGAAAACAATCAGTTGCAGCGTGGGCTGAAAGAACGCCACGTGCAGATGATAGCCATCGGGGGCGCTATCGGCGTTGGGCTCTTCTTAGGGTCAGCGCAAACCATTAACATGGCAGGCCCCGGTATCTTGGTCACCTACGGTATAGCAGGTATTATTATCTTCTTCATCATGCGTGCCTTAGGGGAAGTGGCTGTTGAGTTTCCTGTTGCAGGCGCATTCAGTGCCTACGCGAATGACTTTGTCGGACCCTTCCACGGGTTCCTGGTCGGGTGTATGTACTGGGTAGAGTGGACGGTTATCGCCATGGCAGAATTAACGGCGATGGCTATCTACGTGAACTTCTGGTTCCCGGACTTCCCACAGTGGGCATCGACCCTCATATTCTTGGGGCTTCTGACCCTGGCTAACCTAACGGCTGCCAGCCTCTTTGGGGAAATGGAATTCTGGTTCGCAATTATTAAAGTTGTTACCATTCTTGCAATGATTCTTATCGGTGCTTGCATGATCCTCTTCGGCCTCGGCAACGGCGGCGAAGCCATCGGCTTTAGCAACTTAACCTCTCATGGTGGTTTCTTCCCGAATGGTGCCCGTGGGGTATTTGACGCCCTGGTCATGGTTGCCTTCGCCTTCATCGGGGTTGAACTCATCGGGATCACCGCCGGTGAAGCTGAAAACCCGCGCAAGGTTATTCCTAAGGCAATCAACACCGTTATTTATCGTATTTTAATCTTCTACATTGGTGCCCTGTTTGTTATTATGTGTCTCTATCCCTGGGATGAGATCGGTACCACCGGTAGCCCCTTCGTATTAACCTTCTCTAAATTAGGGATTGCTGCTGCCGCCGGTATCATCAACTTCGTTGTTTTAACAGCTGCCTTATCCAGCTGCAACAGCGGTCTGTACTCCTGCGGGCGGATGCTCTATAACTTATCTGTTCACAATCAAGCACCGAAAATGTTCGGCAAAATCAGCAAACACCACGTCCCGGCTAATGCGATTGTCTTCACCTCTGCCTTAGTCCTCATCGGTGTTATTATCAACTATGTCATGCCGGACAAGGCCTTTACCTACCTCACCTCTGTGAGCTCCTTCTGTGCCATCTATGCTTGGGGTATGATCACCCTTACCCAAATGAAATTCCGTAAGGGCCTGAGCGAAGGGCAGAAGAAAAACCTGGCCTTCAAAATGCCCTTTTACCCCTTCTCCAATATTCTGACCTTGATCGTCTTAGTGGTTATCTTAGCTGCTATGGCCGCTCATGAGTCTACCCGGATTGCGATTCCGGTCGGGTTGGCATTTATGATTGTCTTTACAGCCGCTTACTACATCTTTGGTTTGAACAAACAGCCGGCTGAGAAACGGTTGCACGAAATTTCGCACGACTGATTTTAAGTTTATATACGGCTGCAAGCACCTTTGCAGCCGTATTTTTTATTAGCTAATGATTGAACCACTATGCAGAGGAGGATACCTATATGCAGCCCTTATCAAACACCCGCCCCTTATGGATTGAGGTCAACTTAGATGCCCTGGCCCATAATATTGCTGAAGTCCGCCGGGTAGTCGGCGACGACGTTTTGATCACGGCCGTTGTCAAGGCCAATGCCTATGGTCATGGGTCCGTCCAGGCAGCGCCGGTCTTTTTAGCCAACGGGGCCGACCGCCTGGCCGTAGCTACCATTGAGGAGGCCATTGAAATACGTAAGGCCGGGATTACTGCCCCGATTTTAATCTTAGGGGCCACAGAAAGGCCCCGGGCGCGGGCCCTGGTCAAATGGCAGTTGGATCAGACCATTTTTACCCGGGCTTCTGCCGAGGCCCTTTCCGAAGCCGCCCAAGACTTGGGCAGCCCTGCCCGGATTCATATTGCAGTGGATACCGGCATGGGGCGGATTGGCTTTTTGCCAACGGAAGAATCCCTAGATGAAATAGAAGAAATTCTACAGCTTCCCGGCCTCGAGTTTGAAGGGCTCTTCTCCCACTTCTCAACAGCAGACGAGGCCGATAAGACCTATAGCCGGGAACAAATCCGCCGGTATAAGTTCTTCCAGGAAGGGCTGGCCGCCCGGGGCCTGGTCCCCCATGTGGCCCATATGGCCAACAGCGCAGCCATTAGTGACCTGCCGGAGATCCACATGGATATGGTCCGGGCCGGGATTATCCTCTATGGCCTCTACCCCAGCCATGAAGTGGATGAGACCAAGCTGGACCTGCAGCCGACCCTGGCCCTGAAGTGCCGGATTACCAACCTGAAAACGCTCCAAGACGGGGAATACATCGGCTATGGCCGGAAATATCAGACCAAGGGGTCTCGACGGATTGCCACCTGCCCCATGGGCTATGCCGATGGTTATACCCGACTCCTGTCCAATAAGGCAGAGGTCTTAGTCCATGGCCACCGGGCCCCGGTGGTCGGGAATATCTGCATGGACCAGTGCATGATTGATGTGACGGACATCCCGGAAGATCTAGCCATTGGCGATGAAGTGGTCCTCATCGGCCGGCAGGGGGATGAGGTTATCAGCCCGGAAGAACTGGCCAATATTTTAGGAACCATTTCCTATGAAATTTTCTGCATGCTGTCCCGGCGGATTCCCCGGACCTATTTTAAGGATGGGGCCCTGGTCGAGAACTGCAACTATCTCTACAATACCACAGAAAACCCTGAATAATTTAATCTGCAAAAAACAACCGGTAAAAGGCATCTGCCGCCGGTGACCGTACCACCTCTTTTGTCAGCGCGACCCCTATGGGGACCTTGGCCGCCGGCGAAAGAGGTTTTTTGATGACCCGGAGATCCTGGATTTGCTCGAGGGTCATGGCATTGATCAGGGTAAAGCCCAGGCCGGCTTCCACCATGTGAACGGCAGCTAGGGCATCGGCGGTGCTATAACCCTCTGCCGGGGTCAGGCCATACTTAGCAAAGAAACGGGAATTGTCCGTTTCTTGAGAAGGGTAGATCGTGATAAAGGGGTCTTGTAAGAGGGTTTCTATATCTACCCGTGGGATCCGGGCCAAGGGGTGGTCTGCGGGCAGGAGGGCGATGAGCTCATCTTCCTGGAGTAAGCACCAGTCAAAGTCCCCCTCCCGTTGGCTGATGATACAAAAGTCCGCCTCTTGCGCCGTTACCGCTTCCGCCAGCTGGCTGGAGGTGCCCTCCAGTAGCTTGACCTGAACACCCGGAAACTGGCGACTAAACCGGACCATGGTTTCCGTTAGAGAGGGATAAAAGCGGGAATAGGCAGTCCCCACTGTCAAGGTCCCGCCGGCCAGCCGATGAAGGGCTTGCACTTGTTCTAAAAGCCGGTCTTCTGCGGCAACCAGGTCTCGGAAGGCCGGCAGAAGAGACCTGCAGGCCGCTGTCGCCTGCAGGCCACGCCGGTCCCGTAATAAAGGCTGGTAGCCAGGTCCTTTTCCAGGCCAGCAATGAGCCGGCTCATGCCTGATGGGGTATAGCCCAGCCGGTCCGCCGCCTTGGCCAGACGGCCGCAGTCGAGGGCCGTTAGGAGGGCCCTAATCTTCATCGGATCCATACCTTTCCTCCTTGATTAACCATCAACTTAATTTTGATTTAATGTCGCTTTATTCAATTATATGAACCTGCTACACTAAAGTCAAAAGTAAGGTCGCACCAGGAAGGAGGAATACCAGGGTGTCACAAAAACAAGCTGAAATACTCCTAGCCCTTGTCATCATCAGCCGGGCCAGCGCCATGCTTTTTAGTAAGGTCGCCTTAGAGGACCTATCGGCCATGAACTTGCTGGCCTGGCGGTTTTTACTGGCCTTTGGCCTACTTTTTCTTATCTCCCACCGTTATTTACGAGAGGCCTCAGCTAGAACCTGGCGCTATGGCGCTATCCTAGGCCTGATTTTCTTTCTAACCATGGCCTGCGAAATGTGGGCCCTGGAAAGGACAGCCGCCACCAATGTGGCCCTCTTGGAAAATACAGCCATCATCTGGACCCCCATGGCTGCTTCCCTTCTGGCCCGGCGCCTGCCTAGACCGACCCATATCCTCTGCGCCCTGGTCGCCTTTGCCGGCGTGGCCTGTCTGCTCTTAGGCAGTCACCGCTTTCAACTCGCCCCCGGCGACCTCTATGCCCTCTGGGCCGCTTTTCTCTATACAGCGGCCATTATTGCTACAGACCACTTTGCCAAGCAGGACCCGGCCGGGGTCCTGGCCATGGGGATCATCCAGGTGGGGAGCCTGGGCCTCCTGGCCCTTTTGGCGACGCCTGTAACCGGTGGTTTTGAAACCCGCGGCCAGACCGGCACCTGGCTCGCTCTGGCCTTTTTAATTGTTGTCTGCACCGGCTTTGGCTTTACCCTCCAACCCCTTGCCCAGCGCTATACCAGTGCAGACCGGGCCGGGCTCTTCTGTGGACTTAACCCCCTCTTTACGGCTATTTTAGCGGCTATTTTCCTGGGAGAACGCCTGACCTTCCAGGGTTATCTGGGCTTAATCCTTATTTTATCGGCTATTTTATTGCCCCTACTGGTCGATAAGGCCCGGAAGGCTTAAGGCCCCGGCCAAGATAATCGCCCAGGCTCATGGACGGTCTGCTTGAAAACGTGTATACTAAACTTATATTATGCGTCAAGAAAGGATCCTCTATGAATCGTACCATTAAAAATACAGACTACCGTTTTTTGCCTGTCCTCCTCGGTACAGACGCCAATTGCTACGGCATGGCCCGGGCCTTTCATGAGGCCTATGGGATTACCTCTCTGGCCTTGGGCAAGTTCCCCCTCCTGGAAACCCGTAAGAGCCGGATTGTAGAAGTCCATACCCGGCCGGATTTTGACCAAACCGAGGCCTTTTTAGCCAGCCTGGATGAGGTGGCCTCCCTCTACAAGGGCTTTTATGACCAGCTCCTCCTCATTGCCTGCGGGGACCGGTATACCGAACTCATTTGTGAGAACAAGGCCCGTCTGGAGGGCCGCTTTGTCATCCCTTATATTGACCAGGCCCTGAAGCTCCAGCTGGAAAACAAGGCCGACTTCTACCAAATGTGTGAAGCCCACGGCCTCCCCTATCCGGCCACGGTCATTGTGAGCGAAGAAACCCAGGACCAAATCGACCTCCCCTTTGACTTTCCGGTGGCCCTCAAAGCCAGTAACTCCATTGCCTGGCTGGAAATCGACTTTCCCGGCAAGAAAAAGGCCTTTAAAGTGGAAAGCCGGGCAGAGCTGGAAGACCTGGTCCACAAGGCCTATGCCGCCGGCTACCGGGATAAACTGATCATCCAGGACTTTATCCCCGGCGGCGACGACGCCATGTATGTCCTCAACAGCTACTCAAACGCCCAAGGCAAGGTGCAAATGATGTGCCTGGGCCATTGCCTCCTGGAGGACCATACCCCGGCCGGTGTGGGCAATTACAATGCCATTATCCAGGAGGCCAACCAGGACCTCTACCAGACCTACCAGGCCTTCCTAGAGGCCATCGGCTTTATCGGCTTTTCCAACTTTGACCTCAAGTACGACGCCCGGGACGGTCAGTACAAGGTCTTTGAAATCAATATTCGCCAGGGCCGGTCCAGCTATTTCGCCACCGCCAGCGGCTGCAACCTGGCCAGCTGGTTGGTCCGGGACCGGGTGGATAACATCCAGCTGGAAACCCCCCACTACCACGACAATCCCCACCTCTGGCTCCACGTCCCGGTGGACTTCTTCCTGGGCGAGGCCGCTGAAAGCCACCTGCCCCAGGCCCGCCGGCTCATCAACCAGGGACGGGTATCCAATACCCTCCTATACGACCAGGACCTGGGCCTCTACCGTCGGCTAATGATCAATCGTTTTTACCATGGCCAGCGCAAACGGATGCAGGTATAAGTTAAAAAGAAAAAAGGCTGTGTCAGAATGAGTAAAATCATTCTGACACAGCCTTTTTTATGGCCTAATAGGGCAGACCTTAGCCTTCAGCAGCGGGGGGTTCAGCCTGGGAGGTCTCTTCCGGGGCCACCTGCCAGGGTTGTTTGACCCCTTCCTGGGCCTCTCCCTCTGTCTGAAGGTCTTCCCGATCATTTTGTTGCTCACGCAGGACGTCTTCCCGGTGGCTTTGGGCCCGGTTCCGCTCATACTGGGCCTGGAGGTTATCCAATTCTTGGCAGCCGCCGGCGACGACGGCAAAGAGGATGATGAGTGTAGTAGCCATGACTTTTTTCATTGGTTGACCGCCTTTCTATGCCCTTAGCATACCATATGACCGGCGCCAAGGGAATAAAAAAGGGCCCTTGCAGCATAAAAAAAGACCGGCATATCGCCGGTCTCTTATGAGAAAGGATGGTCAGGTTATTTGTGCGAATCTTGTCGGTCTGCGGGTGTGGACGGACAACTACCGCCACAACTAGAGCACCCTGAGCAGCCACAGCCGCCCTTTTTATCCTTCTTGATTTTGTAGAGGACGCCGCCAATGACGGCCAGCAAAACCACCAGGGTAACTAGGGTAGGTGCTGTCACAGCAAACATAGGTTCATCTCCTTTTCCGGTCTAACCGGCACGGCTTATAGGAAGAACCGACCGATTTGATAGACCAAGAGCGCAATAACGTAAGCAAAGATGGTCTGATAAGCAATGGCAATTAAGGTCCATTTGCTGCTCATCATTTCCCGCTTAATAGCACCGATTGCTGCAAAGCAGGGGGCGCATAAGAGGTTAAAGACCAAATAACTTAAACCGGCAGCGGGGGTGAAGTGTTGAGCAACCTGTTGCAGAAGAGGTGCGCTCGTTTCGTCGGCTTCTTCAATATGACTGAAGAGAACGCCGAGGGTGGAAACCAGGTTTTCTTTAGCAACCAAGCCGGATACAGCGCCGGCAGTGGCCTGCCAGGTCCCCCAGCCGAGGGGGGCAAAAATCGGAGCTACAAAGCCACCCAGGGTAGCTAAGATGGATTGGTCTGTATCAACAGCTTGGAGGTGGAAGTTGTAGCTGGATAAGAACCAGATAACGACCACACAGATGAAGATGATGGTCCCGGCTTTATAGATAAATACTTTAGCCTTTTCCCACATCATAAAGATGAGGTTGATGAATTTCGGCATCCGGTATTCCGGCAGCTCGATGATGAAGGGGGCCGGGTCACCCTTGAAGAGGGAGGTGGCCTTCAAGATCATGCAGCTGATGATAATGGCAGCAATACCGAGGAAGTAACAAGCCGGAGCAATAAAGGAGTTGTCCGGGAAGAAGGCGCCGGCAAACAGGGCAATAACCGGGAGCTTGGCACCGCAGGGCATAAAGGTGGTAACCATGATGGTCATCCGGCGGTCCCGTTCATTTTCAATGGTCCGGGTACTCATAATCGCCGGTACCCCACAACCGGTGGCCATTAGGAAGGGAATAAAGGATTTCCCGGATAAACCGAAGCGACGGAAAATCCGGTCCATGATGAAGGCAATCCGGCTCATGTACCCGCAGCCTTCCAGGAAGGACAGGAAGAAGTAAAGAATCATTAACTGGGGGACGAAGGTAAGGACGGCGCCAACACCGCCAATGATACCATCGCAGATGAGAGCGATAAGCTGGTCATTGACACCCAAGCCGGAGAGCTGACCATTGACCCATTCGGCCAAGGCACCGAAGCCGTCGCCGACCCAGTCCTGGGACCAGCCACCAATGGTTTGAATGGAAACGAAGTAGACGGCATAGATGACCAGGGCGAAAATAGGCAGGGCCAGGATTCGGTTGGTCACGATGGCGTCAATTTTATCGGAGGTGCTAAGCTTATCCTTTTGGTGGGGCCGCTCCATAACACCATGGATAAAGTGGCTGATATAGTCATACCGGCCGTTGGAAATCAGGGTCTCGGCGTCATTGTCCTCTGCCTCTTCTAGCCGGTCTACCAGGCCGCGGATTTCCTGGCGGATGGCCGGGGCCAGGGGGTAGTCTTGGTCAATTTTTTCGTCGTTTTCGAAAAACTTGATGGCATAGTAGCGGGCTGAGGGGCCGGTCAGGCCGGCCAGGTCTTCAATTTTATTGAGGACTTCTTCAATGGCAGGGCTGTACTTAAAGGACCGGTCCTTGTACTCTTCTTTTTTAGCGGTTGCCAGGACGGTTTCAACCAGTTGGTCAATCCCGGTGTTTTCCAGGGCGGATATTTCTACAACCGGTACGCCGCCGAAGGCCTGGGAGAGCTTCTTGGGGTCAATGTTAATACCCCGCTTTCTCACCAGGTCCATCATGTTCAAGGCCAGGACACAGGGGGCCCCGGTTTCCAAGAGCTGGGTGGTCAGGTAGAGGTTCCGTTCCAGGTTGGTGGCATCAATAATATTCACCAGAACATCCGGGTGTTCATTAATAATATAATTCCGAGAGACGACTTCTTCCGGAGAATACGGTGACAGGGAATAAATCCCCGGTAAGTCGACAATTTCAACGTCATTATGGCGCTTGAGCTGGCCGGTTTTCTGTTCAACAGTAACCCCGGGCCAGTTGCCGACGTGTTGCTTAGCGCCGGTCAAGGCATTAAATAAGCTGGTTTTCCCACTGTTAGGGTTACCGGCTAATGCAATGGTTAACAAAATATACCCTCCTTTTTCTTTTATACCCATTTTTAATAAGCATTGGCTAATTCGATCCGTTTAGAAAAGGCCGACCGGTCTAACCGTCGACCTCTACATGCTCAGCCTCATCCTTACGTAAAGATAGCTCGTAGCCACGAATGGTGACTTCAATAGGGTCACCCAGGGGGGCTACCTTACGCACGTACACTTGGGTGCCCCGTGTCAGGCCCATATCCATGAGGCGACGACGGACGGCCCCTTCGCCGGTGATTTTAGAAATCATCACTTGGTCACCGACTTGCAGATCTTTTAAGGTGCGGGTTTCTCCCACAGCCCTCACTCCTTTTCTTAAGCAATGACAGTGATGCGGCCGGCCAATTCCGTATCAATACCGACACGCACACCTTTGACTTCGCAAATAAAATGGCCATTGGCCTGTGAAACAACGGTCACTTCTGCATCCGGGGTAAAACCCAGTTCTGTTAGGTGGCGTCGGGTGGCGTCTTTACCCCCGATTTTAACCACGCGAACGGTTTCACCGCGTTGAACTTGCAGCAAGGGCATCCGCATACCCTTCAGGCTGGCAGATGTCGATGCGGGAAGGCTGCCTTCTGCTGCACCTTGTACAAAACTCATAATTGTCCTCCTGACTATTATGCCGCCACCTAAGTGACAACTCCAACGGATAAATCATTACCCGGTAAACATTTTTTGATATCAGTTAGTTGCCTGCTGATAACATACCTAATTTAACATTAATAACATTTAATGTCAACCAGAGTTAGCGACATTTAATAAAATTATTTTACAGACCCCTGACCTGGCCTGGTTCTGACCTTGACATAAAAAGCCACCGACCTGGTTTAGGGCCGGTGGTGGCAGATGCTTGAGGGCTATTCTTTTTCTTTTTTATCGCTTGCTTTGGGGATATCCGGGCTATAAGGGCCATCGGCGTATAGGGTATCCATGATCCGGCCAAAGTAGGCACAGTTCACGTCACTCCCGCCCCGGTTTTGGACATTATTGATCATAACGGTCATCATTAAATCCGGGTTATTTTGATCATAGCCGGAGAACCAACCCAGGTTAATGCTGCCTTTCGGACCAACTTCAGCGGTCCCTGTCTTCCCGGTCATGGCCGCATAGGACCGGTTTGCCACCGGGTGGGTGATGGTGACGGCCTGGCGCAAGGCCTTGTTGAGGTAGGCTAGGTCTTCAGCGCTGGCCAGGTTGTCGATCCAGACCTGACTTTCTTCATTTAAAAGGAGCCGTGGGACCATGATTTTGCCCCCGTTGGCCAGGAGACCGTAGGTCATGGTCATCTGGTAGGGGGTCATCTGGAGCTGGTACTGGCCGTAAGAGGTATCGGCGACGGCGGTTTCATGGTCCTGGTCAATATAGCCCTGCTCGGTGACCTGGCTGGTTTCTACAGCCAGTTTGCCGGGCACCTTTTGGGCGTAGCCCATGTGTTCCAAGCCTTCCACCAACCGCTGGGGACCCAGGTCCAGGCCGGTTCTGGCAAAGAAAATATTGTCGGAGGAGATGAGGGCCTGGTGGAGGTTGATAAAGCCGTTAATGGGGGTTACCCGGCGGACCTTATAACCGCCCCAGCCCACTGGGGGCTGCCAGGTTTCTCCGTAGATTTCATAGCCATTGTCATGGGTAAGGACCCCGTCATGGAGGCCAATGACGGCCGTAAAGAGCTTCTGGGTGGACCCGGGGGTAAAGGCCATGGCGTAGACTCCCTTTAGGGGGGCCAGGCCGTTGCTGACAGCGTTCTGGTAGTCGTCATCGGTCATGTTGGTATCCAGCCAGGTGTGGGGGTCATAGGAGGGAGAGTCAACCAGGGCCAGCATATCGCCATTTTGCGGGTTGGCGGCGACAACAGCGCCGAACTCCCCGTTGATCTGGTTATAGGCGGCCTCCTGGGCCCGGATGTCCAGGGTGGTGGTGATGTCCTGGCCCGCTTCCGGTTCGGTTTTCACCAGGATGGTCTTGGGGTCATCGGATAGGGTGACCTGGATGCCGTTCCGGCCGCTTAAGATGTCGTTATAGGCCTTTTCCAGGCCGGCCCGACCCACTTCCGTACCCAGGGGATACTTTTTAAAGTGGCCGGCAGCCTGTTCGCTTTCGGTCACCGCCCGAACAAAGCCCAGCGCCGGGGCGGTAATGACCCCATAGGGGTAGCTTCGGCTCACTTCTGCGTCTTCAGCCAGGACCACCCCATTGCGGTCATAGATGGTGCCCCGGTGGGCGGGCTTACTTTTGACGACCAGGTCATTGCCATCTTTGAGGCCCGGGAAAAGGACTTCCGGCTTCCATTCCAGTTGCCAGGGGGCTTCTTCAGACCCGGTGGGCAAAAAGGTCAGGGCCAGGTCTCTTTCCAGGCTGCCATAGTCTCCTTCCAGGACGAGCTTACCGGTATAGACCCGGCGGTCATCGGTTGAGGCCCGGCGGTCTTCCTTAAAATTCTTATAAAGAACCTTATCCACAGCCAGGGCCTGGTGGACATGGTTTTGCCTGTCGGCCATGGTTTCCACCGGGTACTTGGCCTGGCTCTTAGGGGTCATGATGGCGTGGATGGCGGCCGGGTCCCCCTCTTGCAGGGTGGCAATGAGGCCATCAATGGCCGCATCGGCCGGGTCATCACCACAAGCGGTCAGGCCCAGGGTCAGCCCGGCCAGGACCAGGCCGGTGGCCAGGGCCGGTAGAAGCGAACGGGTGACTTTTTTTAACACTTGCTTCATTAATATTAGCCTCTGAGATTGTCTTCAACGATATCCATCACAACGGCTTTTTTCACTTCTGCCACCTTTTCCGGGCCGACCAGGGCCTCAATGAGGGCCAGGCTGAAGTAGCCGGCTGCCCCGGCGCCTCGAGAAGTAATGACCCGGTCATCCCGGACCACAGTATCGGTCTTAAAGGTCCCCTTGCTTTCAAGTTTGTCTTCGACGCCCGGGAAGCAGGTGCAGGCCCGACCCTTTAAAAGACCGGCCTTTTCTAAGACAATCGGCCCGGCACAGAGAGCTGCTACATAGTCCCCTTGCTCATAAACAGCCTGAAGGAGATCAATCACCTTGGGGTTAGCCGCCAGGTTAGGGGCCCCGGGCAGGCCGCCGGGAATGACCACCAGGGCGTAGTCCTTGGCCTGGATATCATCTAAAAAAGTATCGGCCTGGACAATGACCTTGTGGGAACTTTCGACAGCAATATCCTCGGTCGTAGAAACCACATCGACCACCAGGCCGGCCCGACGCAGGTAATCAACCGGGGTCAGGGCTTCCACTTCCTCATAGCCGGGAGCCAGTAATACGCATACACGTTTATCCATCTTCTTGTCCTCCTTATTCATCTCATACATTGTCAGTCCTAATTATACCGAAAGAGCAGGTAAAAAGCTATCTATCCCCGCCCCGGATAGAAAAAAGGTGCCTTAAGACAAGGCACCTTTCAAAATTAATCCAGGCTCCCATTTTTCACCCGGCGGAAGTAGGACTTGGTCTCTTTAATAACCACGCCGGACAGGAGCAGGACCCCAATTAAGTTGGGGATAGCCATGAGGCCGTTTAAGGTATCGGCAATATCCCATACCAGGTGGAGACCACCGATGGACCCTAAGAAGACGGCACAGACAAAGATGAGTCGGTAGACCAAGGAGGCCTGGGCCGTAAACCGGGTTTTCCGGAAGAGATACTCGACTGCCTTATCCCCATAGTAGGACCAACCGAAAATGGTTGAAACAGCGAAGAGGGTCAGGCCCAGGGTCAGGCCAATGGCTCCAAAGTTGCCGGGCAGGCCATGTTTGAAGGCTGTCAGGGTCAGAGCAGCCCCTTCCAGGTTAGGGTCTTGCCAAACAAAGCGGCCGGCGCTATCGACGGTCGTTAAGATGACCAGGGCTGTCATGGAACAGACCACAATGGTGTCAATGAAGACTTCAAAAATTCCCCACAGGCCCTGCTCGACCGGTTCCTTGGTAGAAGAAGCCGCATGGGCAATCGGTGCAGACCCCAAGCCGGCCTCGTTAGAGAAGACCCCCCGGGCAACCCCGTAGCGGATGGCCAGGAGTAGAGTGTAGCCTACTCCGCCCCCTAAAACGGATTGGGGGGCAAAGGCGCAGGTGAAGATTAATTTAATGGCTTCCGGAATATAAGCGGCATGGAGGACCAGAACAATAAGCGAAAAGCTGATATAAAATAAGGCCATACCTGGTACAATAATTTCTGTGACCCGGGCAATAGAGTTGATTCCCCCGATGATAACGACAGCAACAATGACCGCTAAAACAATCCCGGTAATGGTCGGGCTAAGACCAAAGGAGGATTCCACTGCCCCGGCAATGGAATTGGCCTGGGTCATGTTCCCGATCCCAAAAGAAGCAAAGGCCGCAAAAAGGGCAAATAAGGCGCCCAGCCAAGGGAGTTTTAAGCCATTGGCGATATAGTACATGGGCCCACCGACATACTCGCCCCGCTTGTTCTTTTCACGGAACTTCACCGCTAGGACGATTTCCGAGTACTTGGTCATCATCCCTAAGAGGGCGGATACCCACATCCAAAAGACGGCCCCCGGCCCCCCAAGGGTAATGGCCGTTGCCACGCCGACAATATTCCCAGTGCCGACGGTAGAGGCCAGGGCCGTAGAGACTGCCTGGAAGGGGCTAATGCTATGGGCCTCCCGTTCCCGTCCCTTTTTGGACCCAAAGAGGGATCCCAGGGTCTTTTTTAAGGCAAAGCCAAAGTGGCGGAACTGGATAAAGCCACCCCGGATTGACAGGTAAAGGCCTGTCCCTAATAAAAGCGTCAACATAATTGGGCCCCATACAAAGGCACCAATCTTACTATTAATCAATACTAATAATTCCATCTTCCCTTCCCCCTAGCACAGTTGTCTTTCCCCAATGAAATATATAAAGAATGTTCGAACAATTCTTTGTTAGGCGTATTTTGACAGATGGGAATGTCCTTGTCAAGTGGTCTTTTGTCCCTATATTGTGTCCTTTTTCACTTTCTCCAAGTCAGGATGATTTTCTTGTACTCATTCGTTTGTTTAATCACTTACAATACCCTTTCTTTGCATCAATATAGACTTTATAGCTATAAAACAGGATCACTGGATTGACTTTTTACGGCGTCATTGGTATTTTTAATTGCATCCATATATAATAATCATTTGTCTATTTAGAGCGGATAAAGCAAAAAAAAACGCCCTCCATTCCGGTAGGGCGTTGTAAGTATGTCAGGTTAATTAAAACATTACAGCTTTTAATCTGGCAAAACGATAGGCTAGGGTATTTAAAATATGCATTGAGTAAAACAACCGCAAACCTCCTTCAAGGTGCCAAAGCGCTCTCTTCTCAACAGGTACATTATAGCACTAAATCATTTTTCATCAAAGGCCTTTAGGGGCATATAATTCTGTCATTATAATTTTTTATGCTTTTACCTGTCCCTGCCTTCTTGTCATACCCAGTTGACACAGGGTCAAAAACTGTCTACCATATGGAGGACACGTATTTTGAGGAGTGACCTATGACTTTAGCTATTCCAGATTTAGTTGACCGGCTCCTGACCTGGTATGACCAGCATGGCCGCCAGCTCCCCTGGCGGGAAAGTCCGGACCCCTACCGCATTTGGGTCTCGGAGATTATGCTCCAGCAAACCCAGGTGGCGACGGTCATTCCATATTATGAACGCTTTATGGCTGAGCTGCCGACGGTCCAGGCCCTGGCTGCTGTGGACCAGGACCGGCTGAATAAACTCTGGCAGGGGCTGGGCTACTATAGCCGGGCCCGCCACCTCAAGGCCGCTGCCGAAAAAATGGTCCGGGAGACAGCCGGTGAACTACCGGACCGGGCAGCGGACCTGATTAAGTTGCCGGGGATTGGCCCCTATACCGCCGGGGCTGTGGCCTCTATCGCCTTTGGGGAACGGACCCCGGCTGTGGATGGAAATGTCATGCGGATTTTAAGCCGGCTCACCGCCGATGAGACCCCGGTTAATACCAGTAAGAGCCGGGCCCACTACACCCCCCTGGCCGACCGGTTGGTACCGGCCCACCGGCCCGGGGACTTTAACCAGGCCCTGATGGACCTGGGCGCCACCATCTGTATTCCCAAGAGCCCCCGCTGCCCCTCCTGCCCCTGGCAGGCGGGCTGCCTGGCCCATGCCCGGGGCCGGACCCAGGACCTGCCCCGGCGGGGAAAAAAAGCCAAACGCAAAATTCATACCTACACAGTACTTCTTTTACGCTATAATAAGAAGGTGTATGTCCGGCGCCGCCCGGCCAAGGGACTCCTGGCCGGCCTATGGGAATTTCCCCGGCTGGATGGGCACCTATCCGCCCAGGCAGTCCAGGCCCATTTAGATGACCTGGGCTTTGCGCCGGAGGCGCCCGCTTATCTGGGGGCCAGCACCCACCTCTTTACCCATTTGGAATGGCAGATGGAGGCCTTTCTGGTCACCTGCCAGCAGGCGCCATGCCTGGCAGGCGGCCAATGGGTCAGCCGAGAGGTCTTGAACCAGGAGCTCAGCCTGCCCAGTGCCTTTGCACCCTGGCTGGCTCAAGTTAATAAAGATACTGCTTTTTAGGAGGCATCATGAAGACCTTAAAGTCTATTTTAGTCGCGCTCTTATGTGTGCTGGCCGTCTTTGCCGGCCTGGCCATCGCGGCCTATACCTTCCTGCCCAAGGCCCCCAGTGAAGCCCCGGTCGAGGAAGACCCCCTCTCAAGTGATGAAAGCTACAATATCTTACTCTGCGGCACAGACGGTACCCTGGAAAATGCCGATGTCATGGTCCTGGTAACCTTTGACGCCGCCAAGGGCCAGGTTAAGCTCCTTTCCCTGCCCCGGGATACCATGAGCCGGACCGACCGAGGTATCCCTAAGCTCAATGCGGCCTACAGCCACCACCACTTGGCGGACATCGAGCAGACCAAAAAGGAAATCACCATGCTCACCGGCCTGGCCATTGACCGCTATGTGGTCACCACCTTTGAGGGCTTTGAAGCGGCCATTGACGCCTTAGGCGGCGTGCCCATGAAGGTCCCCAATGACTTATACTATTTAGACCCCTACCAGGACCTGGAAATCAATATCAAGGCCGGTGACCAGGTCTTAAACGGGAAAAAGGCCCTGGGCTTTGTCCGTTACCGGGCCGGCTATGCCGGTGGGGACTTATCCCGAATCCAGGCCCAGCAAATCTTCTTCAAGGCCCTGGCTAAGACCCTCATTAACCCATCCACCCTGCCCAAGCTCCCGGCCCTGGCCAATGTCGTTTCCAAGGACATGGATACAGATATGTCCCTGTCTGAAATGCTCTGGTTCGGCAAGCAGCTCCGGCACATTGACCTGACCGGCGACCAGTTGAAGATGTTTATGCTCCCCGGGTCTCCGGATTATATTGATGAGATTTCCTACTACATCCCCTCCCGGGAAGGGATCATCAATATGCTGAACAAGGAGTATCCCAAGGGGACCCCCTGGACCGGGGACGAGTTGAGCCTGGTAGACTATGCCTACCAAACCCCGGTCAGCTATGGCTATGGTAGCGACCAGACCCAGGGCCCACCGGAACTCAATGTCCCCAGTAGTGCCCCGGCAGATGAAGGCGCCTATACAGAGCCCGCCACAGTGCCCCAGGCCTACGCCGGAACCGGCTACGCCGCCCCGGCTGCTACCCATGCCCAAGGCCAGGCATCGGCCTGGTCCAGCCCGGCGCCTGACCAGACAGCCGCCGCACCGGCCCCGGCCGAAGGTGAGGCCTTTTCCGGCTAAGCAATCCTATAAAATAAGAAAAGCGTCCCCAAAGGGACGCTTTTTTGCTTGCTAGTTATTTTCTTCCATGATGACCGGCAGGATCATAGGCCGGCGTCGGGTTTTCTCAAAAAGGAATTTCCCCAGGGCATCCCGGAGGCTGCCCTTAATGGATGACCAATCAGTGGTACCTTCGGCCATACACTGGTTTAGGGCCTTATTGACCCGTTGACGAGCCTCATTCATCAGCTCATCTGCCTCGCGTACATAGACAAAGCCACGCGAAACGATATCCGGTCCGGCGATAATTTTGCGGTTTTTGCGGTTAATGGTGGCCACCACAATAAGGATCCCATCTTGGGAGAGCTGTTTACGGTCACGGAGGACAATATTGCCTACATCACCGACGCCCAGCCCATCAATGAGGACGCGCCCGGCAGGGACCTTCCCTGTTTGGGCAATCCGGTTTTTATTGGCCGTCACCACTGCACCAATTTCGGTCACGATAATATTTTTAGACGGAATGCCGACTTCTTCAGCCAGTTTGGCATGGTGTTCCAGCATCCGGAATTCACCGTGGACCGGCATGAAGTACTTGGGCTTGACCAAGTTCAGCATCATTTTTAATTCCTCCCGGCAGGCGTGGCCGGAGGTGTGGACATTGGCATCCTTGCCAGAGATGACATCTGCCCCCAGTTTACAGAGCATATCAATGACATTACTGACGAGTTTTTCATTCCCGGGAATAGGATTGGCGGAAAAAAGAACCGTATCCCCGGGTTTAATCCGGACTTGCCGGTGCTCGCTATTGGCCATCCGGGACAGGGCTGCCATGGGCTCCCCTTGGCTACCGGTGGTTAAGATCACCAGCTGGTCATCAGGATACCGGCTCATTTCATCCATTTCGATGAGGGTATTGGGAGGCACCTTGAGGTAGCCCAGCTCACTGGAAACCGTGACGTTATTGAGCATGGACCGCCCGGTAATGGCCACCTTTCTTTTGTTGGCTGCAGCCACATTCAGGACCTGTTGGACCCGGTGGACATTCGAGGCAAAGGTTGCCAGGATAATCCGCCCTTTGACATGGGGGAAGAGCTTTTCAAAGGTCTCCCCAATGGCCGATTCCGAGGTGGAATAGCCCGGCCGCATGACATTGGTCGAGTCACTCATCATGACCAGGACCCCTTGGGAACAAACTTCAGCAATCCGCTGGAAGTCTGTTGCCCGGCCGTCCACCGGGGTTTGGTCAAATTTAAAGTCCCCTGTATGGAAGACAATCCCCAGGGGGGTATGGATGGCCAGGGCCACCGCATCGGGAATAGAGTGGCAGGTGTGGATCATGTCCACCTTAAAGCTGCCAACTTTAAAGGCCTCGCCGGGCTTGACAACCACTAACCGTTGCTTACCCAGGCCCCGGGCCTCTTTTAACTTACGCTCAACCATCCCAATGGTCAGCCGAGTGCCGTAAACGGGCACCGGCAGGTCGCGTAACACATAGGGCAGGGCCCCGATGTGGTCCTCGTGACCATGGGTGAGGACAATCCCCTTGACCTTGTCCCGGTTGTTCACCAGGTAGGTGATGTCCGGGATAACCACGTCTACCCCCAGAAGATCTTCATCTGGGAAGGCCATGCCGGAGTCAATTAGGATAATCTCGTCTTTATATTCGATGACAGTCATATTTTTCCCAATTTCTTCTAGTCCGCCCAAGGGAATAATCTGTACGCCATCTTGTTTTTTAGATTTTGAAATAATGAAACCTCCTCTTTATTTTTTATTTTGCCGACCGGATTTTCAGCTAGTCATATTATAATCAATTTAGCAGAAGCCTGCAAGCAAAGGGCCTGACCCAGGTAAAAAACAAACCTGGCTCAGGTAAAATTCGCCTAAAGAATTAAAAGCGCTTGATCCGCCCTTCCTTACGGGGATGGGCGGTTGGGGCATCGCCCTTTACATAACCCAATATGCAGTTGGCGACGGCCCGGTAGTGGGCGGGAATCCCCCACTTTTCCATATAGGCCTTCCCTTCCGGCCCATCAAAAACCTCCATGGCCCGGTTGATCCAGCAGGAACCTAGGCCCAGGCTATGGGCGGCATTCATCAGGTTGCCCATAACCAGGGACCCGTCCTGAATCCAGTTCTTATCTTCTGCGTCTGCAAAGACGATAATACAGGTTGGGGCGCCATAAAAGGGGTTGCCGCCGGCAGACGTCATTTCCTGGGCATTGAGCGCCTCCAAGTCAGCCAGGGTGTCCGGGTCTTGGATGACGACCATCTGGGCCTTTTGGTTGTCCCGAGCGGTCGGGGCATAGAGGCCTGCCTCCAGGACCTTTTCCAGGAGGTCCTCCGGCACCTGGCGGTCCAGGTAGGCCCGAATGGACCGGCGGGTCAGTAAATCATCATAGGGTGTTCCCAAGTCAATCTCCTCCTCATTTAATAGTATCTATTAATTATAATTTTACCCTTTTGGCCCCTTCATTAAACCTTGATAAACCAATCCGAAGCCCGGCTCCATAAAAAAACGGCCCCTTGAGGAGCCATTCTTTAATTACATATAACTATGCATGCCTGGGAGGAGGAAGGTGACCCCCAACAGGGTAAAGAGAACCACAACAAAGCCAATAATGGCAAATATGGCTGCTTTCGTCCCCTTCCAGCCCCTTGACCGGTAGCCATGGAGGTAAACCGCATAAATCAGCCAAGTGATGAGGGCCCAGGTTTCTTTCGGGTCCCAGCTCCACCAGCTCCCCCAGACTTCTTCTGCCCAGATAGAACCGGTAATCAGGAGGAGGGTTTGGAAGATAAAGCCCATGACGACAGACTTATAGCCGACCCCATCATAGCGACGACCCAAGTCCGGATTTTCCCTCCCTTTTACTAGGTAGAGGATGGCCATGACAAAGGCCACCCCGAAGGCGGCATAGGCCACAATAGAGGTAAAGACATGGGCCGTTAACCAGACGCTCTTCAGAGCCGGCATGACCGGGTCATCCGAATGGGGAATGGTGTGAGCCAGGGCCAGGCTGGAGAAGGCCGCCAGGGAAAGGACCAGGGTCACTGCCACACTGGAAAAAATCCGGCGCAGGGGCAGGTAGGCCAGACCCATAGCAACGGCCAGGGCCACACAGAATTCATAGAGGCCGGTTAAGGGGATCCGGCTCAGGGTAATCCCCCGGGTCACCAGACCACAAAAGGTTAAGATAGTAAAAGCCAAGAGGGCCAGGGAAGCAATTTTTTCAAACCGGTCCGGCTGGGTCCAAAAGCCCACCATGGCACTGAGGACAGCAATGGCCCCGAATGCCGTAGCAATATACAACAATGTATCAGCCATGACGGCCTCCTTTCTTCAGGCGGATATCGTCCAGATAGCGCAAGACCAGGCCGACCAAGGCCAGGATAAAGCTGACGAATACCACCGGGACCCCACAATCATACTTAACCCTGAGGCCCGTATAGGGAACAAATTCATCAAAGGTCACCTGCATATTGCCCAGCATGCTCCGGCCGTTCTTTTGGAGGAGCCGCATATCCATGGGCTGGCCGCCGGCCTGGAGGGCCAGGGCCAGGTAGGGATTTTTAGGGGCCGCTGTGACCGATTGCAGGCTCCTGCTCTCAACATCATAGTTAGGCACAAAGATCTGGGCCAGAGACTGGCCTTCGGCCAAGGGGAACTCTTCCCCTTCCCGGAGGGCATAGGTCTGGGTCCCCTCCAGAGTGGTTACCTTGCCCCGGACCTCCCAGCCATACCGTTCTTGATAGATTTTAATAAAGCCTTGCCGGTAGGGGTGGTTAACGGAAATTGTCTTCTTGGTCTTCTCTCCCTTTTTATTGGTAACAGTCAAGTCGGATATATATTGGGAAGCAGACCCGTTATCATACCAGTCAATGTCAAACCGGTCCACTGCAACTGTATAGCCGGCCAAGGCCCCCTCGGTCAGCTTGGTCTTTTCGCCAGCCAGGAGGGAAACATCCTGGTCAGCCCCTGTAGCCAAGCTGAGCAAGGCCCCCGCTACCAGGAGGACAATTGACAGGTGGAGGATAACCGACCCAATAAGCTGCCGGCTTTTCCTAGCCCGGAGCCGGATGCCGGTGCAAACCACCAGGTAGAGGCAGAGCAGGATGCCCAAGGCAATGAACCATTTGCTATGGTAGATGTCTGCGAGCCCTGTCCGGATAAGGAGGCTGCCTAAACCCTGGCCATAATGGAAGGTATAGAACTCTTCACTTTGTTCCTGAGAAATAAAGGTTCCCAGTGCCGCTATAGCACTGAGAACCAATAAAAAGCCAATGGCGACCTTCATATTTAGAAGGCGACTTAAAAAGGTCTTTTTCATCATTTAGCCTACTTATCTTCTTTATTCTTGCCGGCTTCTTCCGCATCTGCGGAGAGATCCGGCAGTGTGCCACCCGCTTCCAGAATGGCCTGCTGGGCCAATTTAGTGGCTTCTTGGCAGAGGTCAATCCCCTTGGCCAGGTCGGCATAGGATTGTTGCGGGTTATGAAAACCAAAGCCATTGGTGACCATGACGCAGTCCATATAGTACTGGCCTTCTCGGTGAAGCCGTTGAGCCCGGGTGACCTTATCCTTGTCAACGCCGGGGAGGTCCTTGGCAACAGCCAGGGTTTTAATGGTTTCGGTTACAGCAGCCCCGGCCCGGTCTTCCATATTCTTGGTTTGCTTTTGGATGCTCTTGACCCGGCCCAGGAGCCAATCCTTGCTTTCTCTATGGCAGGTCAGGCAGCTTTGGTCCATGGTATCCAAGGGGCTGCCTACATTATGGGAGGAAATCTTTTGGTTCCCAACCTTCATATATGGCATATGGCAGTCAGCGCAGGAAACCCCGGCACTTTCATGGGTGGAGTTTTTAAAGTACTCATATTCCATATGACGCGGTTTAATGAGGGGAGACCCGCTATCCGGGTGGACCCATTCGGTGAAGTTAATAGAATCGTAATATTTAATCTGTTCTTCCGGCGTCAGCCCTTCTTTCCAGGGGAAGGTAACCTTATTGGTTTCCGGCTGGAAGTAGTAGGTAACGTGACATTGGGCACAGACCAGGGTCCGTTTTTCTTGCCGGCCGGCATCCTGCACATCAATCTCCCGTGCCTTCATAGCTTCCAGAAAGGGCGGTTGACGGAGGGCCAGTTCAGAGGGGTTATCCGTTTCATGGCAATTATAGCAGCCAACGGTATTTTCCAGTTGGTCATTGATCTTATGGAAGTCCATGGAATAATACTTGTCCCCGTATTTTTCAATCAAGCCGGGGATTTGGCTGGATTTACAGGTGTTACAGGCAGCCTGTTTAGGAGCCCAGCGTTTTTCGTCAATTTCCCGGATATCATCTAACATAAAGGCGTGTCCGCGGGGCTCATTAAACTCTGCAGCATAGCCGGTGCCCTTATACATTAATTTCATATACGGACGGGAGTCAAAGTGAGACGGATTCTCCGTATTTTCAATGGTTTTTTCAAATGACGCATACTGGGCTGGATAGTTCGCCTTCCAAGCCTCATTATTTTCCTGCTCTTGCGCAGAAATCGGTTTAATGACAGATTGTTTGAGTTCGGTGTTGTGGCCGAAGAACAAGCCGGCGCAAACACCTACAACAACTGCCACAACCACTGCTGATAGGGCAACAAGTGCCCCCTTATTTCTCCCTTTCATTATTCCCTACCTCCTTTTGCCATTGCATGGGCCGCTTGAAATGCTGCCAGGTCAGCCAGATCTGCTTGACCTGCCCCCGCCACTGCTTTCTTATCTACCTCTTCCGCTGTCGGTGCCCCTTGACCAAGGTCCACATAGTTTAAGTCTAAGTTGGTCATATTGGGCTTAATGGCATGCGGTGTATTCCGGTGACAATCAAAACAAGCCTTTCCGCCATCAGTCATGGTATCACCGATTTCTTCTAAGATACCCTTGTGGCAGCGGACACAGTTTTCCTGGATGACCCGTTTGGCATGACCGGAGGCATGAATTTCATAGGGATCCTTATTGCGGATAACCCCGACTAGGTCCACAGTACCGGTCCAGGCCTTGTCAAAGGCACCCCGGACTAAATGGTGAGGAACGTGACAATCACCACAGGTGGCATTGAGCCGGTGGGCCGAGTGAACATAGGTCTCAACTTGCGGATCCATAACATGGCAGGAACCGCAGAATTCAGTGCCATCAAGGCCTAAGGCTGGAATCTTAAGGCATAGCATCAATAAAAATACAGCTGCCAGCCCGGCGGTTATCCCTCCCAGAACTTTGAGACGCAAGGATCTTTTCACTGCCGTCACCTCCATACTTAAGCAATATCCTTATACATAAAGGATACCCATTTGAGTCCTAGCCTGTCAATGATGAATGGGTTATTCAGGTTTACGTTAAAGTTATATTTATTCCCTATAAGTCTTCTTCATACCATTTATTCACATCTACCACTGAGGGGTGGCCCGGATGAGAAAAAAGATAGGCCACCTGGGCTAAAAAAGCCAGGATAAAGACAATGGGGTAGCCAATCCGGCCCGGGTCTCGGCTGAGGACCATAAGGGGGCGGTCAGCTAGAACCTGGACCTTAATAGGGCCGGCTGTCCACCGGGCCCCGGCTGCAGTGGGCCCATGCCAGCTAATCCCTTCCGGGCTGGATAGGACGGCCTCATGGTCACTAAAAGTCAGCTCCCAATCGGCTAGGCTCCCGGTTAAGACCGGCTTGTCTTCCAAGGAGAGGATGGCCTGGCTGCCCAGGCCTAGGTTGGCAGCCTGGGCCAGGAAAAAGACCAGGGCCGCTGCGAGTAAGAGGCCGGTGCTCTTGGCGTGCCACTTGATGGCCACGGCGATAGCCAGCAGGGTCAAGCAGGCGCCGGCCAGGCTCACGACCAAGAGGATCAGCTGCCAAGGCCCGTCAAGACTGGCAATTCCGGCCTGGCCGGGCAGGGCCTCTGTATTTTGCCAGCCAACCACCAGGGCCAGACCCAGCCAAAGGATGCCGGTAAAAACCAGGGCCCTCAGCAGGGCTTGGATTGCAGAGTAAACCATCCAAGGCTGGAAGATTTTCCGTCTTTTTCTTTGCTTGTTCGTGTTGCCAATCGACATAGAGGCCCTCCTTACTGGCTCTGCGCTTGCTTTATTGGATGCAGCTAATGCAATGATATAGGTCTTCTTCGCTTAAGAAGTCAATAAAGCGGTCGGTTAACCGGGCTGTTAGGCCCCAGAGGTTATAGCCGCTGTCAGGAATGTCATAAAAAGCCACGATCTGGTTCCGCCGCTTCCATTGATAATTAGACCCACCTGGGAGCCTGGAAGTAGGGAAATCATCGCTGTAGCTGGCCTGAATCTTGGTCTCATAGTATTTAGGGGGGTTCTCGCAGAGCCAGGCCAAGGGCAGGGCGTAGACCTCCTCCACTTCATCTTCATTGGGCTGGATATCGGCCGGGGTCTTTCCGTCAATAAAGCCCACAAAGCAGTAAATAATGGCGGTTTCAGTGACTATGAAGTCCATTTCACCCAGGAGGCGGATATCCGTTCGCTCTAGGCACAATTCTTCCATGGCCTCGCGGACCGCTGCATCAGACGGGCATTCACCGGGTTCGATGGCGCCGCCGGGAAAGGATGTTTCACCGGGCTGGGAAATCCTGGCCGACCGGACTTCGTAAAGGACGTACCATTCATCTTCCATCCGGACCAGGGGCAAAAGGACGGCAAAGGCGTGACGTTTGCCCAGGGGTTGGGGGTCATACTTCAATAAACCGGTGGTTAGGGCATCAAGAAACGGTTCCATTTTATCCCTCCTTACCGTAATCATATCACGGATTCCCCGGCCCTGCTATAGATAAGGAGAAATTTTAGCCCCTCCTGGACGCGGCCGGCCCTCAAGCTAAAAAAGGCAAAAAAATAAAAGCCCCTGTGGAGGCAAGGGCTTTTACAGCAATGTTGGATCAGCCAACACGTTTGGAGGTGAGAAGGTCACAACCTTCAACAAAGAGGAGTATAGAGGTGTTGAAATTAGGTATCCCTAACTTCTGAATACAGTATATCGTCTTTGGTTTTAGTTGTCAATAGCTAACTTCACTTTTTTATCACTTTTTTTCAATTTATTTTTCATCCCCCTAGAAAGCTGCCGGGGCCGGGGAATAAACCGGTTCACTGCCCGACAGTAGCCGGTATAAGCCGGGCCATACCGGTCGGCCAGCCAGCGCTCCTCGGTGTATTTTAAGAGGAGGGTCCCATAGAGCCAAAAGAGGACCGGTAAAGGAGCCAGAATCGGATTACCGGCCAGGACCAGGAGCCCGGTCAGTAAAAATAAAAAGGCGGCATAAATGGGGTGGCGGCAGTAGGCATAGGTTCCCTCGGTCACCAGCCGGTCGGCCTTAATGTCAGCCATGACCCGCTGGAAGATAACGGTCTTGACCCATAGCGCCAGGCCGGCCAGGATAGCAACCAGGCCAAGGGGAATAAGAACCAGTGCCCCACCCCGCCTGCCCAGGGGGCTGCGGCCATACCGGCGCAGGCCCAGGAGGGTGGCCAGGAGACAAGGAATGACATAAAAGGGGCCTACCCCTAAAAGACCCAGGGGGTTCCGCCAATTTTTCATAGGGTTTTCCTTCTTTCTGCTTAAAAAAGGTTGATAAAGATGGCCCGGGGGCCTACCAGGTCTTCGGGCCGGCCGGCATCCAGCCGGTCTATGCCCTGGGCCAGGTCTTCTTTATCGTAATAGACCCGTTCCAGGAAGAGGCCCTCAGCCGGGGCGGTGTTCCCCCCCTCCTCCCGCTTGCCACTTGCCAGGGCGCGGGCAAAGGTGCCGGCCGGTTTGCGACCGGTAGCCTCATCCAGGGCGGTGCCGACCAGGTTCCGGACCATCTTCCGTAAAAAGCCATCGCCTATCAGATAAATGGCCCAGTAGTCACCGGCCCGGAGGACCCGGACCCGGTAGAGGGTCCGGTCATAAGTCAGGGTGGTGGCCCCCCGGCCGCAAAAGCCGGCAAAGTAATGGGTCCCCTGGGCCTGGGCCAGCACCTTGGAAAAGACAGCGCCGTCCACCGGGCGGATTTCATGGGCCAGGTACATATGGCCAATGGCCGGGAGCCGGCGGCCGGTGTAAAGCTGGTAGCCGTAGCACTTACCACAGGCCATTTTTCGAGCATGAAAGCCCGGGGCTACCTGGGCCACCTGGTTGGCGGTGATATCTGCCGGCAAATAGCGGTTAAAGGCGTAGATTAGGCCCTCGGCACTTATATTACGGACCGTATCAAAATGAAAGACCTGGCCCTTGGCATGGACGCCGGCATCGGTCCGGCCGGCGGCGTGGACGATGATGGGTTCATCCAGGAGCTTGGTGAGCCGGTCTTCCAGGACGCCCTGGACCGTCCGCAGGTCTTTGCCAGCCTGGCGCTGGAAACCGTGAAAACCTGACCCATCATAGGCGATGGTGACCTTAAAACGCGCCATAATAAGCCCCCAGACGGGTCACAATGGCCGCCAGTAAAAAGATGGCCCCGATGGCCAGGGCCAGGTAGTCCAGCCGGGTATAGGCCAATTCCCTTAGCCGGGTTCGCCCCTCCCCCCCATGGTAACACCGGGCCTCCATGGCCAGGGCCAGGTCATAGGCCCGCTGGAGGGCCGACAGGAAGAGGGGCACCAGGATGGGCAGGAGGGCCTTGGCCCGCCGGAGGATGCCGCCGGATTCAAAGTCCGCCCCCCGGGCGGTCTGGGCCTTCATGATTTTATCGGTTTCCTCCATAAGGGTGGGGATGAAGCGCAGGGCAATGGTCATCATCATGGCCAGCTCATGGGCCGGGACCCCTATCCGCCGGAAGGGCTTGAGTAGAGTTTCAATGGCCTCGGTCAGAGCCATAGGGGTGGTGGTCAGGGTCAGGACGCTGGTGATGAGAACCAGGAGGACCAGGCGGGTGCACATAAGGAAGGCCATGAAGAGCCCCTCTTTAGAAATATGCAAAAAGCGCCAGGACCAGATATAGTCCCCCGGGGTCAGGAAAATCTGCATGAGCCCGGTAAAGACGATGATAAAGAGAAGGGGTTTCAGGGCCTTGAGGTAGTAGCGGATAGGCACGCCCGACAGGCCTAGGACCGTCAGGGCGCCGACAAAGACCAAGATAAAGCCCGGCGGCGTCTTGACCACAAAGAGGGCAATCATGAAAAAGAGAATGCAGACGATCTTGGTCCGGGGATCTAAGCGGTGGAGAATAGAATCCCCCTCGACATACTGACCAATGGTTACATCAAATGCCATCCTGCTCCCCCTTTCTCTTAGCTAAGGCCTCTAAAATCGCCTGCCGGGCCCCCTCAATCGTAATGGCATCGGTTGCCACCGGCAGGCCGGCCGCTTCCAGCCGGTGGAGGAGGGCCGTCACCTGGGGAACCCCCAGGCCAATCTCCCGCAGGGCCTCGACATGGCGGAAGACTTCCTTCGGCGGCCCGTCAAAGGCCACCTGGCCCCCATTCATAACAATGATCCGGTCGGCATAGTCGGCGACATCGTCCATGGAGTGGCTGACTAAAAGGATACCCATGCCGGCCTCCCGGTGGAGCCGGGCCACATTTTCCAGGACCCGGTCCCGGCCCAGGGGGTCCAGCCCGGCAGTCGGTTCATCTAAGACCAGGTACTTGGGCCGCATGGCCAGGACCCCGGCTAGGGCCACCCGGCGTTTTTGCCCCCCGGACAGGTCAAAGGGGGCCTTGTCGGCAAAGTAATCATAATCCAGGTCCACCAGGGCCATAGCCTCCCGGACCCGGTCCCGGACTTCGGCTTCGCTAAGGCCCTGGTTTTTAGGACCAAAGGCTATATCCTTGGCCACGGTTTCTTCAAAAAGCTGGTGCTCCGGGTACTGGAAGACCAGACCCACCCGGCGTTTGACCGCCCGGGCCTGGTCCCCTTTTTCCTGGGAACTGACCCCATCAATAAGGACCTGCCCCATGCTGGGCGCCAGAAGGGACCCGACCAACTGGACCAGGGTCGACTTCCCACTGCCGGTATGGCCAACCAGGCCGGTAAAGGTCCCCTCTTCTATGGTTAAGTTAATATCTTTTAAGGCCCACCGGTCACTGGCATTCTCGCCATACCGGTGGCTCAACTCTTTAAATTCTAAGGGCATAGGGCTTCCACCATTTCTTCCGGGGTCAAAATGTCCCGGGCCAGCCAGGGACAGTCATCATGGAGCAGCTGGGCCAGCTCGGTCACAACAGGGACATCCAGGTGGAGGTCCTTTAAGGTCTCAACCTGGCTAAAAATCTCCCGGGGCCGGCCTTCTAGGACAATTTCGCCCCCGGTCATAACCAGGACCCGGTCGGCCGGTACGGCCTCTTCCATGTAGTGGGTGATGTTGACCACGCCAATGCCGGCTGCTTTCAGCTCCAGCATGGTGGCCAAAATTTCCTCCCGGCCCCGGGGGTCCAGCATGGCCGTCGGTTCATCAAAGACGATGTAGTCCGGCTCCATGGCCAGGACACCGGCAATGGCCACCCGCTGCTTTTGGCCACCGGACAGGTGGTGAGGCTCGGCCTCTTTAAAGTCTGTCATCCGGACCCTGGCCAGGGCCTCATCAATCCGCTTGAGGATTTCTTCTCTAGGCAGGCCCAGGTTTTCCGGGCCAAAGGCCACATCCTCCATGACGGTGGTGGCCACCAGTTGGTTATCCGGATTTTGAAAGACCATACCCACCTTCTGGCGGATGGCCAGGGTCAGGTCCGGGTCTTTTGTATTTAATCCATCGACAAGAACCTCCCCTTCTGTCGGAAGGAGGAGGGCATTTAAGTGTTTGGCTAGGGTAGATTTCCCACAGCCGTTCCGCCCCAGGACCGCCAGGTATTCCCCGGGTGAGACCTGGAGGCTGACGCCGGCCAGGGCATCCGGCTGGGCCGGGTCTGCATTGGCATACCGGTGGACCAACTGGCGCACCTCTATCATAATCATTCTCCATTCAGTCATCTGTTCTTGCAGTAATAAGCTTGTTCCGTTGGTATTTTACCATAGAAAGGCCCGGCATTAAAGCATCCGGCGCTGGCAAGGGTATCGTAACCCGGCCGAACAAGCATAAACAAAAAGCCGCTCTTAACTGAGCGGCTTTCTATGTAAACGCCTGACACACAGGGTGCCATGCGTATAGGATTAAACCAGTTCGATAATTGCCAGGGGTGCAGCATCGCCGCGACGGAAACCGGCTTTTAACACGCGGGTATAGCCACCGTTACGGTCTTCATAGCCCGGGGCAATTTCTTTAAAGAGTTTCTGGACCACGTCTTCATCGGTTAAATAAGCCATGGCTTGGCGGTAAGCAGCCAAGTCGCCTTTTTTACCGAGGGTAATCATTTTTTCCACCTGACGACGCACTTCTTTAGCCTTAGGCAGGGTGGTTTCAACCCGGCCGTGTTCTAAAACGCTGGTGGTCATATTGCGCAAAATGGCGCGGCGGTGGGATATATCGGATCCGATTTTTCTATGATTCATTCCCGAACCTCCTTTTACTCATCATTTGATTTGAGAGAGAGGCCAAGTGCACCCATTTTTTCAGTGACTTCTTCTAACGACTTTTTACCCAGGTTTCTGACTTTCATCATGTCATCCTTGGTCTTTTGGGTTAGTTCAAGCACTGTATTGATGCCGGCTCGTTTGAGGCAGTTGTAGCTGCGCACAGACAGATCCAGCTCTTCAATGGTCATATCCAGCACTTTGTCTTTCTCTTCTTCTTCTTTTTCAATCATGATGGCCGTATCTTCCATGCCCTCTTTGAGCTTAATGAACGGCTCAAGGTGGTCGGTTAAGATACGCGCTGCCCATGACAGGGCCTCAGTCGGTGTTAAGTTACCGTTAGTGCCAATGGTCAGGGTCAGGCGATCTTTTTCAGTATCCTGGCCAACACGGGTATCTTCGACGGAAAAATTCACTTTGTGCACCGGCGTATAGATGGAATCGATGGGAATGGTCCCGATGGGCAAGTCATCTTTTTTGCTCTTATTCTTTTCAGCGGACACATAACCGTTACCGGTTTCCACGACCATTTCAATATACAGGCGACTGTCTTTATCCATGGTGGCGATGTGTAGGTCCTTGTTGATCACTTCCACAGCTTCTGTGGTAAGGATATCCGCACCGGTCACTTCGCCTTCTTCGGTGGCGTTAATGATAATGGTTTGGGCCTCATCATTATCGCATTTTAAAGCCAGTTGCTTGATATTCAAAATCATTTCGGCAACGTCTTCCTTGACACCGGGCACCGTCGAAAATTCGTGTAGGACACCGTCAATCTTGACAGAAGTGACGGCAGCTCCCGGAATAGAGGAGAGCAAAATACGTCTGAGGGCGTTGCCCAGGGTAACGCCAAAGCCATGTTCTAACGGCTCAATGACAAATTCGCCATAGCAATCGCCGGACTCAGGTGTTTTGCGTTCTTCGATTCCAAACTTGTCAAATTCAATCATGTACTGACCTCCAGTGCAAGATGCCCACTCTATTACTTACTGTAGAGCTCTACGATCATCTGTTCATCGACAGGGATGTCGATTTCTTCACGGGTCGGTTCTGCAACGATGGATACGCTTCTATTATTGGTATCCAATTGCATCCAAGCCGGCGGTGTTACCACGCCTAAAGCATCTACGTGCGCTTTAAAGTGGGGAGATTGGGCACTCTTCTCTTTGAGTTCAATAACATCACCGACGGAAATTTCCATGGAAGGAATGTTGGCTTTTTTGCCGTTGACGGTGAAATGATTGTGCACAACCATTTGACGGGCTTCACGACGGGTTTTAGCAAAACCTGCACGCCAGACAATGTTATCGAAGCGTTTTTCCAAGAGGATGATCAGGTTTTCACCGGTCATGCCGCTCATACGATTGGCTTTGTTATAGTAGTTACGGAAAGGTTTTTCCATAACGCCATAGATGAATTTAGCTTTCTGCTTTTCTTGCAGCTGCATGCCGTATTCGCTCAGTTTCTTGCGGCCACGTTGGGGGACGCGTTTGGAGGATTTGCTATAGCCCAGGTAGGCCGGGGAAATCCCCAGAGCACGACAGCGTTTAACGATAGGTTCTCTGTTTCTGGCCATCTTAACCCTCCTTATACTCTTCTGCGTTTCGGCGGACGGCAACCGTTATGTGGAATCGGGGTGACGTCCTTAATCATGCTGACTTCAAGACCTGCAGCCTGCAGGGCACGGATAGCGGCTTCACGGCCGGAGCCGGGGCCTTTAACCATGCATTCGATTTCTTTTAAGCCATATTCCATAGCGGCCTTAGCAGCGGTTTCAGCAGCAACTTGAGCTGCGAAAGGCGTGCTTTTTCTGGACCCACGGAAACCCATACCGCCGGCAGACGCCCAGCTTAAGGCATTCCCTTGGGTGTCGCTAATGGTTACGATGGTATTGTTGAAAGAGCTTTTGATATGGGCTACACCGCGTTCAACCGTTCTACGGTCTTTACGGCGGCCACGCGTGCTTTTTCTTTGTTGTTTAGCCAACTGACTTCACCCCTTTACTTTTTACGTTTGCCTGCTGCAGACCGCACTTTACCCTTGCGGGTCCGGGCATTGGTTTTGGTTTTTTGACCGCGAACCGGCAGCCCTTTACGGTGACGAATGCCACGGTAGCAGCCGATTTCAGTCAGACGTTTGATATTTAAGTTGGTTTCACGACGCAAGTCCCCTTCAACGGTGAGTTCGGAGACGGCTTCGCGCAACTTTGCTTCATCTTCATCAGTTAAGTCACGAACACGGACATCGGGATCGATGCCGGTTTGCGCGACCAGTTGATCGGCAGTGGAACGACCAATGCCGTAAATATAGGTGAGCCCTACAACAATACGCTTGTCTCTGGGCAGGTCGACACCTGAAATTCTTGCCATATTTGCACCTCCAGCACTTAGCCTTGGACTTGTTTGTGTTTTTTATTGTTGCAAATAACCATCACACGACCCTTGCGTTTGATGATCTTGCATTTTTCACACATCGGTTTTACAGATGCTCTCACTTTCATATAGGAACCTCCTTAGAGTCGGTCTATTTGAAACGGTAGGTGATCCGACCGCGAGATAGGTCGTAAGGAGAAAGCTCCACCGTTACCCGGTCCCCCGGAAGGATTTTTATAAAGTTCATGCGGATTTTACCGCTAATATGTGCCAATACCGTATGCCCGTTTTCAAGTTCCACCTGAAACATGGCATTGGGTAAAGCTTCAAGGACGGTGCCTTGAACTTCGATGACGTCTTTACTCATGGATGGCCTCCTTTTGCTTTGGCAATTATAGCGCCGTTAAAATAACGGGACCATCAGCTGTCAGGGCGATGGTATTTTCATGGTGGGCAGCACGTTTGCCATCATTGGTCAGGACGGTCCAGCCATCAGACTGAACGGTCACTTCCCAGGTCCCTTCGGTAATCATCGGCTCAATGGCCAGGCACATGCCTGTTTTGAGGCGGACACCCCGACCGGGACGCCCATAGTTGGGAATCTGCGGGTCTTCGTGCATACTGGTGCCAATGCCGTGACCACAAAAGTCACGGACCACCCCGTAACCACGGCTCTCACAGTATTCCTGGACAGCGTGGCCGATATCCGATAGACGGTAGCCTTCACGGGCGTATTTCAGGGATTCTTCAAAGGATGCCCGGGTCACTTCTATCAGGTCCAGGGCGGCCTGGTCTACCTGCCCGCAAGGGAGGGTTCGTGCAGCATCGCCATGGTAGCCGTTTAAGATGGCGCCAACATCAAAGCTGATGATATCACCCTCTTTGAGGATGGTATCCGCATTCGGGATGCCGTGAACGACTACATCATTAATGGATGCGCAAATGCTGCCGGAAAAGCCATTGTAGTTTTTGAAGGAGGGGATGGCCCCTTTGCCGCGGATGTAATCTTCGGCAATGGCATCCAACTCCAGGGTACTGATGCCGGGCTTTAAGGCCTCGGCCAGTAAGGCATGGGTTTCGGCTACAATGCGGCCGGCTTCACGCATGAGGGCTATTTCCCGCTCTGTTTTTATGGTAATCATTGGCGGGCCTCAAGGGCTTGTTTAATATCTTCAGTGACTTGGCCTACATCTTGTTGACCGTTAATCCGGACCAAAACCCCTTCCTTCTCATAGTAGTCTATGAGCGGCTGGGTTTGACCGGCGTAAACAGACAGACGGTTTTTAGCTGTTTCTTCGTTATCGTCTTTGCGTTGGTATAAGGGACCTCCGTCCTTATCACACACGTCAGCCGTTTGGGGCGGGTTAAAGACGGTGTGGTAGGTGGCGCCGCAGGTCTTGCAGATCCGACGCCCGGTTAGTCTTTTGATGAGTTCTTCCTCAGCAACTTCGATATTTAAGGCAGCGTCCAACTGCATATCCAGGTCATTTAGAATGTCCTTTAAGGCTTCTGCCTGGCCAACCGTCCGCGGAAAGCCATCCAGCAGGAAGCCTTTTTTGCAGTCATCTTCTGCCAAGCGTTCACGTACGATGCCGATGGTCACTTCATCCGGCACCAAGTCGCCGGCTTCCATGTAGCGTTTGGCTTCAAGGCCCAGTTCGGTCCCATCAGCTTGCGCCTTCCGGAACATATCACCGGTAGAGATATGCGGAATGGCATAAGTCTCTACTAAAAATTCAGCCTGGGTGCCTTTCCCGGCACCGGGAGGTCCCATGAGTAAAATTTGCATTTTTCTTTCCCTCCGATTACTTCATAAAGCCCTGGTAGTTGCGCATGAGCATATTAGATTCAATCTGCTTCATGGTATCCAGAGCCACACCGACCACAATGAGAAGCGACGTCCCACCGAAATACAGGTTCATACCGGTTGCCCCAAGGATGATGGCCGGCAGCACAGCGATGGCCGCTAAGAAGAAGGCGCCAAAGAGGGTGATCCGGCTCATAACGCGGGTGATGTATTCAGAGGTCGGGCGACCCGGACGCAGGCCCGGAATGAAGCCGCCGTTCCGGCGAATGTTATCACTCACATCAATCGGGTTAAAGGTGATGGAGCTGTAGAAGTAGGTGAAGAACAGGATAAGGAGCGCATAGAAAATGTTATAGGTGATGCTGTTCGGGCTCATGTTTTGGCTAATGAAGTTAGCCACGCTGTTGTTCGGGAAGAAGGTAGCAACAGTGCTCGGCAGCATCATAATGCTCATGGCGAAAATGACAGGGATAACCCCTGCAGAGTTCACTTTAATGGGGATATGGGTAGATTGACCGCCATAAACCTTCCGGCCAACAACCCGTTTCGCATACTGAACCGGTACGCGACGTTCACCTTGGTTCACCACAATGATCCCCATGATGATGAGTAAGGCGATGATTAAGAAGAAGAATACATACAGGAAGCGGATTGGGCCACCCTGGACATATTCGTATAAGGTGTTGATCCCGTGGGGAATCTTGGATACGATCCCGGCAAAAATGATGAGTGAAATGCCGTTACCAATCCCTTTTTCCGTAATCAGCTCACCAATCCACATCAGGCAGGCGGTCCCTGCAGTGAAGGTCACGGCGATAACGATGATGGAAAAAGCACCTTGGGCAATAACAGCTTGACGTAAGAGACCGATGGTCATCCCCAGGGCTTGGATAAAGCCCAGGATTACGGTTAAGTACCGGGTCCATTCGACCATCTTCTTCCGGTCGTCCTTAGCCATCGCTTCAATACGGGGGCTAATAACGGTCATCAGCTGCATGATAATGGATGCGTTAATGTAGGGGGTGATGCTCATCGCAAAGATGGAGATATTACGGAAGCCGCCCCCGGAAATGATATCAAAAAAGCCTAAGAGCTTGGCCTGGTCGACCAATTGGTCGATGGCTTCTTTATTAAAGCCCGGAACGGGGATATGGGTCCCAATCCGGAAGATTAAAAACATAATCAAGGTGAAGATGATTTTTTTACGCATCTCAGGGGTGCGTATTGCTTGATTTAAGGTAGCAAGCATTACTTAATCACCTCGGCTTTACCGCCGGCAGCTTCGATCGCTTCTTTTGCTTTAGCGCTGAAGGCTTGAGCCTGAACAGTTAATGCGCGGTCGATTTCGCCATTAGCTAAGACTTTGACACCTCCGTTTTCCATTTGTTTCACTAATCCGCAATCAATCAGCTCATCCGGTGTTACAACAGACCCGGCTTCAAAGCGATTTAAGTCGGCCAGTGAGATAACGGAATAACGGACACGGAAGGGGTAGTTTGAGAAGCCACGTTTAGGCAGGCGACGTTGCAGGGGGGTTTGACCACCTTCGAAGGAGGGGCCTTTACCACCACCGGACCGAGCCAATTGACCCTTGTGCCCTCTACCGGACGTTTTACCAAGGCCGGACCCAATCCCGCGACCCTTACGTTTTAATCTATGACGGCTGCCTTCGGCAGGATGTAATTCATGTAATTTCACTTGACAGCACCTCCTAACTACGCGTCGATTTCTTCTACAGTTACGAGGTGGCTAACCTTACCAATCATACCACGAACAGTGTCGACGTCAGGACGTACAACACTGTGGTTGGTCTTGGTCAGGCCCAGCGCTTTAACAACCTTTTTCTGAGAAGCAGAAGCGCCAATTACGCTTTTACTCAGGGTTATTTTTAAATTGGCCATGTCCACCCTCCTAGCTCCAGATTTCTTCGATGCGTTTACCACGCAGGCGAGCTACGTCTTTAATATTTTTCATTTCGGACAAGCCGGTGATGGCTGCACGAACGATGTTGATTTGGTTATCGCTGCCCAGAGATTTAGCAAAGATGTTCTTGATCCCGGCCAGTTCAGCGACGGCACGAACGGCCCCGCCGGAAATAACCCCGGTCCCTTCAGAGGCCGGTTTAAGCATGACACGTGCTGCCCCGTAACGGCCTACAGCACTGTGCGGAATCGTGTCCCCTTTAACCAGCGGTACACGAACCAGGTTCTTCTTAGCGTCTTCTACGCCTTTGCGGATGGCTTCCGGCACTTCGTTCGCTTTACCCAGCCCGACACCGACAATGCCGGCACCGTTGCCGACCACGACGAGGGCGCTGAAGCTGAAGCGTCGACCACCTTTGACAACTTTCGCCACGCGGTTAATGGTGACGACACGTTCTTCGAGCTCGAGCTCATTTGCATTGATGAGTTCTTTATTCACGCTTTTCCCTCCTTTGGCCTAAAAGTCCAGTCCGGCTTCACGAGCGCCTTCAGCCAGTGCTTTAATGCGGCCATGATAAACATTACCGCCACGGTCGAAGACGACTTTAGTGATGCCCTGCTCAAGTGCTTTTTTACCGATTGCTAAGCCCACCTCATGAGCCTGTTCAGTTTTGTCGCCCTCAGCACTAGCCTTTAAGGTAGAGGCGCTCACCAAGGTCTTACCAATGCTATCGTCAATAATCTGTGCATAGATATGACGTGCGCTGCGAAATACAGACAAACGTGGGCGGTCTGCAGTGCCTTGGAGATAAAAACGCATTCTTTTATGTTTTTTCGCACGAATCGCTTTGCGATCATAATTTTTCTTCAAAACAGGTCACTCCTTTCCGGCCCTACTTGGTGCCGGTCTTACCGGCTTTCAGTTTGATATGTTCGTTTTCGTAACGGATACCCTTGCCCTTGTAAGGTTCAGGTAAGCGAACGGCACGAATATCTGCTGCAACGTCGCCGACGAGTTCTTTATCTGCACCGGATACAACAACCTTGGTCGCTTCCGGGGCTTCAATGGTGATCCCTTCCGGGGCTTCCATCTCAACGGGATGGCTGTAGCCGACGTTTAAGGTTAATTTATTACCGCTCACCAGGGCACGATAGCCGACCCCTTTTAAAATCAGAGTCTTGGAATACCCGGTATGAACCCCTTCAACCATATTATTAACTAAGCTGCGGGTCAAGCCCCAAAGGGGACCGTAAGCCTTTTCCTGGTTTTCAGGTGTTTTTACGATAATTTCACCGTTTTCCATTGTCAGGACCATATCTGAATGCATGGTCTTCGTTAATTCGCCTTTAGGCCCCTTGGCATGAACCACGTTGCCTTCAGCGATATCCACAGTAACCCCTTCAGGGATTACGATCGGTTTTTTACCAATTCGACTCATTTGGCACCTCCTACCAGATGTAGCAGAGCACTTCGCCGCCGAGCCCGTCTTTGCGTGCCTGGCGATCGGTCATGATGCCGTGGCTGGTGGAAATAACCGCCACACCAAGGCCCCCGAGCACTCTGGGAACGTTGTCTTTTTTGCAGTAGACCTTCAGGCCGGGTTTGGAGATGCGCTTGAGACCGGAGATAACGTGTTCACGTTCCGGGCCGTATTTCAAGGTCACCGTCACAATGCCTTGCTTGCCATCTTCGGTCACGTCATAATTTTTAATAAACCCTTCTTCTAAAAGGATTTCCGCAATGGATACTTTTACTTTAGAAGCGGGGATTTCAACTTTTTCATGCCGCTGCATATTTGCATTGCGGATACGGGTTAAAAAATCCGCGATGGGATCTGTCATTACCATTTATTTATGACCTCCTTCCAGGGTAGGGCTTACCAGCTGGATTTCGTAACACCCGGCAGTTCGCCTTTGCTGGCCAGTTCACGGAAGCAAACGCGGCATAAGCCAAATTTGCGCATATAGCCGTGAGGGCGGCCACAAACTTTACAACGATTGTGTTCACGAACTTTATATTTGGGCGCTTTGCGTACTTTTTGAGACGTCTTTGCCATTTTATACCTCCCAATTAACCTGCAAACGGCATGCCAAGCGCCGTTAAGAGCGCCTTGCCTTCTTCGTCCGTTTTAGCTGTGGTGGTAAAGGCGATTTGCATACCGCGCACCTTGTCCACCTTATCGAAATCGATTTCCGGGAAGATCAGCTGTTCACGAAGGCCGAGGGAATAGTTGCCACGACCATCGAAACTCTTAGGAGATACGCCACGGAAGTCCCGAACACGCGGAAGGGCTACGTTAAAGAGGCGGTCGATGAATTCATACATCCGATCACCACGCAGGGTTACTTTGACCCCAATCGGCATGTCTTCACGCAGTTTGAAGCCTGCGATGGACTTTTTAGCCCGGGTGACAACCGGTTTCTGACCGGTAATCGCAGCGATGTCTTCTAAGGCTGCATCAAGGGCTTTCGGGTTGGCGATTGCTTCGCCGAGGCCGATGTTTACCACTACCTTGTCCAGCTTAGGAATGGCCATGACGTTTTCATAGCCGAATTCTTTGACTAAAGCCGGTGCAATATCATTCGTATATTTGTCCTTAAGTCTTGCCATGATGTCCTCCTTTCTTAAAATTCTGCTCCGGTGCTGACCAGGATGCGAACTTTTTTACCGTCTTCATCAACACGGTAACCAAGGCGGGAGCCTTTTTTATTCTTCGCATCATAGGCCATCACGTTAGATACATGAATGGGCATTTCTTTATCAACAATGCCGCCCTGCGGATTCGCCTGGCTGGGTTTGGTATGCCGCTTAGCGACAGCCACACCTTCAACGATCACGCGATCTTTTGCCGGGAGCACTTTAATGATCTTACCGATCTTACCTTTATCTTTACCGGAAATGACGATGACTTCATCGCCCTTTCTCAATCTGATTTTTCCCACTGTATTCACCTCCGCTTAAAGCACTTCGGGTGCCAAAGAGACGATTTTCATGAAGTCTTGACGCAGCTCTCTGGCTACGGGCCCGAAAATACGGGTGCCGCGGGGACCCTTATCGTCCTTGATGATCACAGCAGCATTTTCGCTGAAGCGAATATAAGAACCGTCAGCGCGTTTAACTGCGCGTTTTGTACGAACAACGACCGCTTTAACGACATCGCCTTTCTTGACCACGCCACCGGGTGTTGCTTCTTTGACGGAGCAAACTATGATATCCCCAACGGATGCGTAGCGACGCTTGGTCCCACCGAGCACGCGAATGCACAGGAGTTCTTTAGCGCCGGTATTATCGCCAACCTTGAGTCTTGTTTCCTGTTGTATCATTCTGTCTTCCTCCTAAACTACCGCCTACACAATGTCAGCGCGTTCGATGATGGAATCCAGACGCCATCTTTTGGTCTTGGAAAGGGGACGGGTTTCCATAATTCTAACCCAATCGCCTACTTTGGCGTCGTTGTTTTCATCGTGCACTTTGTATTTTTTGGTGTGTTTAGCGATTTTGCCGTACAGAGGATGTGGCGAATGGCTGTCCACGGCAACAACGATGGTCTTGTCCATCTTGTCGCTGGCAACAGTACCGTAGCGGACTTTTCTTAAATTACGTTCTGCCATTTTTTACCTCCTAATCAGTCAAGATCGCCGGCGATTTCGCGTTCGCGAATCACGGTTTTTGCGCGGGCGATATCTTTACGGACCTGTTTTAATTGCATCGGATTTTCGAGCTGACCGGTCGCCATTTGGAAACGCAGGTTGAAAAGCTCTTCTTTGAGGTCCAGAACTTTTTTATTTAATTCATCCATAGAAAGATCTCTTAAAGCTTCAGCTTTCACTCTGATCGCCCTCCATTTCCTCACGTTTGACGAATTTGCAAGTCAAGGGCAACTTGTGTGCGGCCAAACGCAGTGCTTCACGTGCAACAGGTTCGGGCACGCCGCCGATTTCAAACATAACCCGGCCCGGTTTGACGATAGCTACCCAGTAGTCAGGTGCCCCTTTACCGGAACCCATGCGGACTTCGGCGGGCTTAGCGGTAACCGGTTGGTCCGGGAAGATTTTAATCCATACTTGGCCACCACGTTTAATGTAACGGGTCATGGCGATACGGGCGGCTTCGATTTGGCGACTGGTTACCCAGTGGCCGCTGGTAGCCTGTAAACCGTATTCACCATAGGTGACCTTGGTGCCCCGATGGGCCTTACCCTTTAAGCTTCTACGATGAGGGCGGCGCCATTTTGTTCTTTTAGGCATTAACATGCTTACCGACCTCCTTTTTTATTTTGAATGCCGGCAGCTTCCGGTAGGACTTCCCCTTTATAGGTCCAAACCTTAACACCGATTTTACCATAGGTGGTATCGGCTTCATAAAAGCCGTAGTCGATGTCTGCACGCAGGGTGTGCAGGGGTACCTTACCTTCAGTGGCCCATTCGGTCCGGGCAATGTCAGCCCCGCCGAGGCGGCCGCTTACGGCAACTTTAATCCCTTTAACACCGGCCTTGTTGGCACGTTGCAGGGCTTGTTTGATGGCACGACGGAAAGCGATCCGACGGACCAAAGCTTCTGCAATGCTTTCAGCGATGAGCTGAGCATCTGCCTCAGGGCGTTTAACTTCCATAACAGAGATGGAAACGCTCTTACCGGTCATTTTTTCCAATTCTGCACGAAGGACTTCGA
Source organism: Peptococcus simiae (assembly GCF_046097595.1). Lineage (NCBI taxonomy): Bacteria > Bacillati > Bacillota > Clostridia > Eubacteriales > Peptococcaceae > Peptococcus > Peptococcus simiae. The sequence continues at coordinate 232,909 of NZ_JBJUVG010000001.1, read as the reverse complement.
TTGCAGACCCGTTTTTGCCGATGACAATGCCCGGCTTAGCGGTATGAATCGTCACTTTTACTTTCGTCGTGCCGGTCCGTTCAATGATAATGGAGGATACGCCACTTTCGAAAAGTTTTTTCTTGACGAATTCGCGAATTTGAAAGTCTTCATGTAAAAGATCCACATAGTTTTTATCATCAGCATACCATCTGGCATCCCAGTCACGGATGATGCCGACGCGCATGCCAATCGGATTGACTTTTTGACCCACTTTTTTCCTCCTATCTTTCAGCGACCGTAATGGTGATATGACTGGTCTTTTTGGTAATACCGTCAGCACGGCCCATGGCACGCGGTTTGAAGCGCTTAATGGACGGGCCCTGGTCAACGGTAGCACATGAGATGTATAAAGAATCAGTGCTCATGTCATAATTATGTTCAGCATTGGCGACGGCGCTCTTAAGCACCTTTTCGACAATAGGAGAGGCCTTGTGAGCGGTAAATTTTAAAGTGATCATGGCTTCTTCAACGCTTTTGCCACGGATCAAGTCAACAATTTGACGGGCTTTCAGCGGGGAGATGCGTACGAATTTTGCACATGCTTTTGCTTCCACTTGGACGCCTCCTTCCTATCTTAACCCGGTGGATTTTTCGCCGCCACCGTGACCACGGAAGGTACGGGTCGGGGCGAATTCACCTAGTTTATGTCCAACCATATCCTCAGTAACGTATACCGGGATGTGTTTTCTGCCATCATGGACGGCAAAGGTATGACCGACGAATTCAGGGAAAATCGTCGATGCACGACTCCAGGTCTTAATGACTGATTTTTCGTTCGCTTCGTTCATTTGAACGACACGATTGTAAAGCTTTTCGTCTACAAAAGGTCCCTTTTTTAACGATCTGCTCATTACATTCACTCCTTCCTCGCCGGCTTACTTGCCTTTTCTGGATCTGACGATGAACTGGTTGCTCAGTTTCTTAGGATTACGGGTCTTACCACCGTGAGCCACTTTACCCCAAGGAGATACAGGGGACTTACGACCAACAGGTGCGCGACCTTCACCACCACCGTGCGGGTGATCATTCGGGTTCATAACAGAACCGCGAACATGGGGGCGTTTGTTCATCCAGCGAGAACGGCCGGCTTTACCGATGGAGATGTTGGCGTGTTCACTGTTGCCGACTTCGCCAATGGTAGCCCGGCAGGTGAGTAAAATACGACGCATTTCGCCGCTCGGCAGACGGACGGTGCCGTACTTGCCTTCTTTAGCCATGAGCTGGGCGCCGACGCCGGCGCTGCGGCAAAGTTGGCCACCCTTACCCGGTTGCAGTTCAATGTTGTGGATGAAGGAACCGTTCGGGATATTGGCCAGAGGGAGGGCGTTACCGATTTTGATGTCGGCATCGCTACCGGAGTAAACTTTATCCCCTACTTTGAGGCCGTCCGGGGCGAGAATGTAGCGTTTTTCACCATCTACATAGTGTAAAAGGGCAATCCGGGCACTCCGGTTCGGATCGTATTCGATCGTTGCTACCCGAGCGGGGATGCCGTCTTTGTTCCGTTTGAAGTCAATGATACGATATTTTCTTTTATGGCCGCCGCCATGGTGGCGAACCGTGATGACACCACGGCTGTTACGACCTGCTTTTCTGTGAAGCGGTTCGAGAAGCGATTTCTCCGGTTTGTCGGTGGTCACTTCCGTAAACGGAGAGACCGTCATATGACGAACACCGGCAGAAGTCGGTTTAAATGATTTCAGTGCCATTTAGTACCCTCCGTTCAATTACATGCCTTCAAAGATTTCAATGCTGTCGCCTTCAGCCAAGGTAACAATGGCTTTCTGATAGCCGGAGGTCATCCCTACAGAACGGCCGACCCGTTTCTTTTTACCTTTGACATTCAGGGTGTTGACCTGAACAACAGCCACTTTGAAAATTTCTTCGATTGCTTTTTGAATTTCGATTTTATTGGCATCTGCTGCAACCTTAAAGCAGTATTTGTTTTCTGCCATTAAGTCTACGGATTTTTCCGTAACAATCGGTTTAATGATAATATCGCGTGCCAGTTTCATTACGCCAGCACCTCCTCGACTTTTGCAAGGGCGTCTTTAGTGATGATCAGTTTATCTGCATGAAGGACATCATAAGTGGTCAGACGGTTAACGGTAGTGATGGCAGACCCGGGAATATTGCGGGCGCTTTTGATAACCGTTTCATTTTCTTCACCGAGGACCAGGAGGAACTTGCCGGTGGATTTAACTGCATCCAGTACTTTCAGCATGTCCTTGGTTTTCGGTGCATCGAAAGTGAGTTCATCTAAAACAATCAGAGCGTCTTCTGCTACCTTGGCAGACAGGGCACTCCGTAAAGCCACGAGGACTTTCTTCTTATTGATGCCTTTCTTGTAGCTTCTCGGTTTCGGCCCAAAGATGATGGACCCACCACGCCATAGCGGAGACCGGATGGTCCCTACGCGGGCACGACCGGTCCCTTTTTGACGCCAGGGCTTACGGCCACCGCCACGTACTTCGCCGCGGCTCTTGGTGCTGCTGGTCCCACGGCGCAAGCCGGCGAGGTAAGCAACAACCACTTCGTGCACGACAGCCTCGTTGGCTTCAGCACCGAAGACCTTTTCGGAAAGGTCAAGCTCACCTAAGCTTGCGCCTTCCATATTGTACAAGTTAACTTTTGGCATTGGTTATCCTCCCTTCCCTACTTCGACTTGACGCTGGTTTGTAATACGACCAGGCTCTTCTTAGCCCCCGGTACGGCACCTTTGACTAAGATCAAGTTGTTTTCTACGTCAACCTTAACCACTTCCAAGTTTTGAACAGTGGTTTTTGCATTACCTTTACGACCCGGGGAATGATGCCCTTTGAATACGCGGCTTGGGCCTGCTGCACCAAGGGAACCCGTTTTCCGTTTATGCTTGGAACCGTGGGACATGGGGCCTCTGTGTGCGCCATAGCGCTTAATGGTACCTGCAAAGCCTTTACCCTTGCTGGTTCCGGTTACATCCACTTTATCTCCCGCTTCAAACACATCGGCAGCGATGGTTTGACCGGTAGTAAATTCGGCTGCATCATCCACACGAAATTCTCGCAAGTAGCGAGCTGCGGCCACACCGGCTTTATCAAAATGCCCCTGCATGGGTTTATTAACACGGACCGGTTTTACAGCGCCAAAGCCCACTTGCACAGCTTCGTAGCCGTCATTGTCGTTGGTTTTTACTTGGGTTACATAGCAGGGACCGGCTTCAATAGCGGTCACCGGAATGAGCGCCCCTTCGGGCGTAAAGACTTGGGTCATCCCAATCTTCTTACCTAAAATCGCTTTCATGTGTACTGCACCTCCTTAATTTAACTTACAGTTTGATTTCGATTTCTACACCACTCGGCAGGTCAAGGCGCATCAGCGCTTCAACAGTCTTGTTGGTGTGTTCGGTTATATCAACCAAGCGTTTGTGGGTACGGCGTTCAAATTGTTCCCGGCTGTCTTTATTGACGTGGGGTGACCGCAGTACGGTGAAAACACTCTTTTCCGTCGGCAGCGGAATCGGACCGGCCACATTGGCACCGGTTTTCTTAGCTGTTTCGACGATTTTGCTTGCGCTTTGATCCAGCAGCTTGTGGTCAAAGGCTTTTAACCGAATTCTGATTTTGTTTCTTGCCATTCTTATATTTCCTCCTTAAGCGCCCGATTAGCGGACATGCTCCACGGAAAAACCTGGGCCACGGACTCTGGCGTGTCCATAAATCCAGCAACCTTCCGCTTCTTCACAGTGAGACACCCCAATAGTTTAACACAGCCGTAAATACGATGCAAGGATTTTTATGGTTTTTAGCTATTTTTTTACAAAAAAACAGCGCCTGCCTTGATACATTAAGGGCAGACGCTGGTGGCAAAGCCTGCTAAGGCCTTTTATTCGCCTTTATTTTCAAAAATAACCGTAGCAATCATCTTCATAGGCTTGTCGCCGGTGGCTGTAATGGAGTGCTTGGCCCCATCAGCGGTGTAGATGAGGTCTCCCGGGCCGACATCGACCGGGGTCCCATTGTCATCGACATGGGCGGTGCCTTCCAAGATATAGTAGAGTTCAAAATTATCGGTGTGGTCATGGAGCCCCAGAGAAGCACCCGGTTCGAAGGTGAGGACGTTAAACATCTTGGCCTCTCCCTTTAATTTTTCCGGCGGAATGAGGAATTTGAATTCCACGTTCCCTTGGCCACCAAAACATTCGGTGCGGACTTCCCGCTGCATATCCTTATCTTGAATAATCATTTTTTTGCCTCCTCCTTAGCCAGCTATGGTCTAGGTCTTCATGACCCAGCATGCTATAATTACTATAGCCTGACTGAATTTTATTTGTCAAGATAGCCCATGAAGGAGACGCCCTACTATGTTAAAAAAAGCCGCCTGCCTCTGCCTCCTCCTGTCGCTCCTGGCGACAGGTTGTGCCTGGCAAAGCGTCCCCACCCTGCTCATTCCCTTAGACAGCCGGCCCTGTAATACCGATGAAGTCGCCCTGCTCGCCCAGGCTGCAGAAAAGGACCTCTCTTACCCGGACCTGGGCCTGGATGACCTGACCAGCCCGGCGGATACGTCCTACCTCTGGCAGTGGCTGGAAGACCGGGCCAGCGACCGGGAAAATATCATTATATATACCAACATGCTTTTAAACGGAGGCCTCATGGCCTCCCGAGACCCGGACACCTATGCCCTGGCCGCCTTTTTAGACCGGCTGGACCGGTTCATCGCTGACCATGAAGAGGTCAAGCTGACCCTCATCACTGTTATTCCCAGGTCCCTGCCATCCCGCCAGGACCCGGTCCTGGGCCCCTACAGCCAGGCCCTGCTGAGCTGGGGAGCCAATTGTGACCGGGCCGACCGAAAAGGCGAGCCCGCGCCGGCGCCGCCGGCGGACCTCCCCCGCCATGTGGCCAGCCGGTATGAAAGCCTCTTTAAGCAAACCGAGGCCCTCATCGAAGCCCTCCAGGCCCGCCAGCAGGCCGGACAGATTGACCGCTACCTCGTAGCCCTGGACGACAATGCCCCCTACTGTCTCCCCCGCCAGGTCCTCCGCCATAGCCACCTGGACCAGCACATCAACGGGGCCGATGAAACCGCCGCCATGCTCATGGCCGAAGGGCGGAAGCGGGTCCCCCTGGCCATCCACTATACCGACCCGGCCACCAGCGACCGGGTTCCCCAGTACGAGGGCCAGGCCCTGGACCGGACAGTCCGAGAAAAATGCGCCTTTTTAAACTTCACCCTGGACCCCCAAGCCGACTGCCACTTGGTCATCCATAATGCCGCCAATAATCCCGGTGCCCTGGAGGCGGTCATCGCCAGCCTGGGGGATGACCCCTATGTCATTGCTGATGTGGCCAAGGCCAACGCCGGCGATGCCAGCATCTGGTCCCTGGTGGCCAAGCCGGCAGCCAATAGCATCGGCTACAGTGGCTGGAATACCTCTGCCAATGCCATCGGCACCGCCCTGGCCGCCCTGCGAATCGAAGAAACCGGCGGGGCCCAGGAAGACCTGGCTGCCTACCACCGGCTCCGCCTAAGCATCGACCAGGTCTACCTGGCCCAGCTAGCCCCCAGCCTCAAAAAAAGCTGGCGGGCCAAGGATCTCATCGATGCCTATGATGAATTCACCAGCATCCAGGCCCGGAAGGCCTGTGAAGAAGACCTGAACCAGGCCTTTACCGCCTACAAGGCCGACCTGGCTGTCCCGACCGATAGCCGGCTCTATTTCCCCTGGAACCGGGCCTTTGAGGTCGGCTACCGGGAAGAGGCTCAGGGCTGACCCATCCTATCTTTATATTAATGAAGGAAGCCCTTCTAAGTGAAAAACTCAATACTAAAAAAGCCCCTGTACCCAGGCCTAGCTACCTGGATACAGGGGCTTTTTCTGTACCGCCCTAAAACAAAAAAGAGCAAGGCCCGAGGCCTTGCTCTCTTGGATTGAACTTACTTGTCGATTTTAGATACAACGCCGGCGCCTACGGTGTGGCCACCTTCGCGGATAGCGAAACGGAGGCCTTCTTCCATGGCGATGGGGCTGATGAGTTCTACTGCCATTTTGACGTTGTCGCCGGGCATAACCATTTCGGTGCCTTCCGGCAGTTCGATGACGCCGGTGACGTCGGTGGTGCGGAAGTAGAATTGGGGACGGTAGCCGTCGAAGAAGGGCTTATGACGGCCGCCTTCTTCTTTGGTCAGGACGTAGACTTCACATTCGAATTTGGTGTGGGGGGTGATGGTGCCGGGTTTGGCTAATACTTGCCCACGTTCGATTTGGTCTTTGTCGATACCACGGAGAAGGGCGCCGATGTTGTCGCCGGCTTCTGCGTAGTCGAGTTGTTTACGGAACATTTCTACGCCGGTGCAGACGGTTTTCTTGGTTTCTTCGGTGATGCCGACGATTTCTAATTCGTCGCCGATTTTCAGTTCACCACGTTCTACACGACCGGTGGCGACGGTACCACGACCGGTGATGGAGAAAACGTCTTCGACGGGCATGAGGAAGGGTTTGTCTTTGTCCCGTTCCGGGGTGGGGATGTAGTCGTCTACGGCTTGCATGAGTTCTTTGATGTTTTCTGCCCAGGGACCGCTCGGGTCTTGGAGGGCTTGGTAGCCGCTGCCGCGAATGACGGGGATGTCGTCGCCGGGGAAGTCGTATTCGCTTAAGAGTTCGCGAATTTCCATTTCGACGAGTTCGAGCAGTTCTTCGTCGTCTACGAGGTCGCATTTGTTCATGAATACGACGATGTAGGGAACGCCTACCTGGCGGGCCAGGAGGATGTGTTCACGGGTCTGCGGCATGGGGCCGTCGGCTGCGGATACAACCAGGATGGCGCCGTCCATTTGGGCTGCACCGGTGATCATGTTTTTAACATAGTCGGCGTGGCCCGGGCAGTCAACGTGGGCGTAGTGACGAGCGTCGGTTTCGTATTCTACGTGGGAGGTGTTGATGGTAATACCACGTTCACGTTCTTCCGGTGCTTTGTCAATTTCGTCGAATTTGTTGGCTTTGGCTTTACCTTCTTGGGCCAGTACAGCGGTAATGGCTGCAGTGGTGGTGGTTTTACCATGGTCAACGTGACCGATGGTACCAATGTTAACGTGCGGTTTTGTACGTTCAAATTTTTCTTTTGCCATGATGTTAGCCTCCTATTTTAAAAATTAACCTTTGCGCTTGGCAATGATTTCTTCAGCAATGGATTTGGGGACTTCTTCAAAGTGGTCACTTTGCATGCTGTAAAGACCACGGCCCTGGGTTCTGGAACGTAAGTCGGTTGCATAACCGAACATTTCAGACAGGGGAACGAAACCATGGATGACCTGGGTGTTCCCTTGGGCTTCCATCCCTTCAATCCGGCCGCGGCGACCGTTGAGGTCACCCATAACGTCGCCCATGTATTCATCCGGAACAGTGATTTCAATTTTCATCACCGGCTCTAAGATGACCGGGTTTGCTTTTTCAGCTGCGTTTTTGAAGGCCATGGAGCCAGCCACTTTAAAGGCCATTTCAGAAGAGTCAACGTCGTGGTAAGAGCCGTCGATTAAGGTTGCCTTGATGTCAACCATATCGTAGCCAGCCAAGACCCCGTTTTCCATAGCTTCTTTGATCCCGTTTTCAATCGGACCGACGTATTCTTTGGGGACTGCCCCACCGACGATCTTACTTTCAAACTGGAAGCCGGAACCGGGTTCAAGGGGTTCGAGTTCGATGACAGCGTGACCGTATTGACCACGACCACCGGACTGACGAACGAACTTACCTTCTGCTTCGACTTTCTTACGGATGGTTTCTTTATAGGAAACCATGGGTTTACCTACATTGGCTTCAACATGGAATTCACGTTTCAGACGGTCAACGATGATGTCTAAGTGTAACTCGCCCATCCCACTGATAATGGTTTGGCCGGTTTCTTCATCGGTGTAGGTTTTGAAGGTCGGGTCTTCTTCAGCCAGTTTGGCTAAGGCCAGACCCATTTTATCCTGATCCCCTTTGGAAGCAGGTTCAATGGCGATGGAGATAACCGGATCCGGGAATTCCATGCTTTCGAGGATGATTTCATCCTTTTCATCGCAGAGGGTGTCCCCTGTGCCGGTATCTTTTAAACCAACAGCAGCGGCGATGTCGCCAGCGAAGACTTCATCGATTTCAGTCCGGCTGTTGGAGTGCATTAAGAGGATACGGCCGATACGTTCACGTTTACCCTTGGTGGAGTTGTAAACGTAGCTCCCGCTCTTTAAGGTCCCGGAGTAAACCCGGAAGAAGGAAAGTTTACCGACATAGGGGTCGGTCATGACTTTAAAGGCCAGGGCGGAGAAGGGTTCCTCGTCACTGGCATGACGGGAAGCTTCGGTGCCGTCCGGCAGAACCCCGTCAATGGAGGGGATGTCGGTCGGGGCCGGAGCGTAATCCACAACGCCGTTTAAGAGGAACTGGATCCCCTTGTTCTTGAAGGCGGACCCGCAGAATACAGGAACGGCTTCGTTGGCGATGGTGGCTTTCCGCAGGGCTTTTTTAATATCCTTGACGGAGATATCTTCCCCTTCAAGGTATTTTTCCATGAAGTCTTCATCCGTTTCAGCGATACTATCCAACATAGCTGCACGGTATTCTTCAACTTGGTCAGCCATATCAGCCGGGATGTCGATTTCTTCATAGTTGACTAACTCTTTGCTATCGAGGAACTTATAGGCTTTCATTTCGACCAGGTCGACTAAGCCGTCAAAGTGGTCTTCAGCACCGATCGGCAGCTGGACAGCAATAGCGTTAGCGCCTAACCGGTCTTTCAGCTGACCAACAACATTTAAGAAGTTGGCGCCGGTCCGGTCCATCTTATTGACGAAGGCAATCCGCGGTACGCCGTAGCGCACAGCTTGACGCCATACGGTTTCAGACTGAGGCTGTACACCGGCCACAGCACAGAATACGGCTACAGCGCTGTCCAATACACGGAGGGACCGTTCAACTTCAACAGTGAAATCAACGTGCCCTGGCGTGTCTATAATATTTATTCTGGTTCCGTGCCATGTGGTGGTGGTTGCAGCGGAGGTTATGGTAATACCACGTTCCTGCTCTTGCTCCATCCAGTCCATGGTAGCTGCGCCGTCATGTACTTCGCCGATTTTGTGGGATTTACCGGTATAATACAGGATACGCTCGGAAGTTGTTGTTTTACCGGCATCAATGTGAGCCATGATACCAATATTACGGGTGTTTTGAAGCGAAAAATCTCTTCCCACTTAGCTGCCTCCTTTTATATTATTACCACCGATAGTGAGCGAAAGCTTTATTGGCTTCAGCCATCCGGTGGACTTCTTCTTTTTTCTTAACGGCATTGCCGGTGCTGTTTGCAGCATCCATTAATTCGTTAGCTAACCGTTCGTCCATGGTTTTTTCGCCACGTTTACGGGCAAAGGTGACCAGCCACCGCAAACCTAAGGTTTGGCGACGTTCTGCACGAACTTCTACCGGTACCTGGTAGTTGGCACCACCGACACGGCGGGCTTTAACTTCAAGAACAGGCATGACATTTTTCAAGGCTTCTTCAAAAACATCGATGGCTTCTTCGCCGGTCTTTTCAGCTACAGTTTTGAAAGCATCGTAAACAATACGTTCAGCAGTGCCTTTTTTACCGTCAAGCATGACTTGGTTGATTAATTTGGTGACTTGTTTGCTGCCGTAAATCGGATCAGGTAACACGTCACGTTTAGGTGCACGATCTCTTCTGGACATAGGGGCCTCCTTTCAAATATTTACTGACTTACTTTTTAGGGCGTTTGGTGCCGTATTTGGAACGGGCTTGCATACGGTCGTTAACCCCTGCAGCGTCCAGAGTCCCACGGACTAAGTGGTAACGCACACCAGGAAGGTCACGCACACGACCGCCACGTACGAGAACGACGGAGTGCTCTTGTAAGTTGTGGCCAATACCGGGGATGTAAACGGTTACTTCAGTCCCATTGGTTAAACGAACACGGGCTACTTTACGTAGGGCAGAGTTCGGTTTTTTCGGGGTCGTGGTGTACACTCTTGTGCATAAACCGCGTTTTTGCGGGTTGTTTTGTAATGCCGGAGCGCCGGATTTCTTCTTGGAGGAAGAACGTCCTTTGGTCACCAGCTGGTTAATTGTTGGCATACTGCCACCTCCTTATTCGAATATGGCCGACTCAATGGCCAAATGGCCAAGGAAACGGCAGCGCCGTGCAGCGCTCAGTTGATTCGTGCGAGCGCTTTGCACCCGTACATACACACCTGCACATACCTTTGTGTATGCACAGACACTAAATTAATATAGCACGGCCCTGCTTCCTTGTCAACCATAGATCAGTTTCTATTCTTATTAAATATAGACACGCGGTTGCTTGGGTTTCTCTTCTTGGTCTGCTTCTTCGCTGCCGCCATCGGCCTCTTGCGGGGCGTCTTCATCGACAGCCGGTCCTTCTTCTGCGTCTTCCAGGTCATAGACATTTTCCGGTTCATCCTCGACGAGGCTGATTTTCCGGTAGTGGCGCATGCCGGTCCCGGCCGGGATGAGTTTCCCTAGGATGACGTTTTCTTTCAGACCGACCAGGGAGTCGCTCTTGCCCTTGATGGCCGCATCGGTCAGGACCTTGGTGGTCTCCTGGAAGGAGGCGGCAGACAAGAAGCTTTCTGTGGCCAGGGCGGCCTTGGTGATCCCTAAGAGCTGGACTTCACCACGGGCTTCCTGCTTGCCTGCTTCCCGCAGTTGGCGGTTGGCCACATAGTAGTCGATGATGTCTACCTGGGCACCGGCAATGAATTGGCTGTCGCCCGGATCGTCGATTTTGACCTTCCGCATCATCTGGCGGACCATGACTTCAATGTGCTTGTCATTGATGTCAACCCCTTGCAGGCGGTAGACCTTTTGCACTTCCTGCAAGAGGTATTCCTGGACGCTGATTTCGCCGGTCACGCTCAGGAGTTCTTTGGGGTTGATGGACCCTTCCGTCAGGACTTGGCCGGCAACGACCTGGTCCCCTTCGCCAACTAGGACGTGGGCGCCGAAAGGAATCTTGTACTCATCGACCTTGGCGTCATCAGACCGGACCATGACCAGGGTCAGGCCATCTTTTTCGCCCATTTCAACGGTCCCGTCCACATGGCTGATAACCGCTTCCCCTTTTGGTTTCCGGGCTTCAAAGAGTTCTTCAACCCGGGGTAACCCCTGGGTGATGTCCCCACCGGCGATCCCCCCGGTATGGAAGGTCCGCATGGTGAGCTGGGTCCCCGGTTCCCCGATGGATTGGGCAGCGACGGTACCGACGGCTTCCCCGACATCGACCATTTGGCCGGTGGCCAGGTTCCGCCCGTAGCAGTGGGCGCAAACCCCATGGCGGCTGTGGCAGGTCAGGGCGCTGCGGATGACGACTTCTTTGACGCCGGCGGCTTCAATGGCCTTGGCTTCGTCATCGTTCAGGTAGGCGCCGGCTTCAGCGAGGACTTCGCCGGTTTCCGGATGGCAGACTGGGTCCACTAAGATCCGACCGGCAATCCGTTCCCAGAGGGGCTCAATGGTTTCAGACCCATTCATAATGGCCCGCACGGTCAGCCCCTGGTCGGTGCCGCAGTCGATTTCCCGGACGATAACGTCCTGGGCCACGTCAACCAGGCGGCGGGTCAGGTAACCGGAGTCAGCGGTCCGCAGGGCGGTATCGGCCAGCCCCTTCCGGGCCCCGTGGCTGGAAATAAAGTATTCCAGGACGGTGAGCCCTTCGCGGAAGTTGGCCTTGATGGGCATTTCGATGGTCTTCCCGGAAGGGTCGGCCATGAGGCCCCGCATGCCGGCCAACTGACGGATCTGCTGGTTGTTCCCCCGGGCCCCGGAGGTGGCCATCATGTTGATGGGGTTAAAGGTGTCCAAGTTGGCCAGGAGGGCTTCCCCAATGGCATCGGTTGCCCGGGTCCACACGCCGATGACCAGCTGGTAGCGTTCGTCATCGGTGATGAGCCCCCGGCGGAACTTGGTTTCAATCCGGCTGATTTCCTTATCGGCATCGGCCAATAAAAGGGGTTTTTCATCCGGAATAACGATATCTGTGTAACCGATGGAAATCCCGGCCTGGGTGGAGTACTTATAGCCCTGGCTCTTGATTCCATCGAGCATTTCAGCGGTTTTGCTGGCCCCTAGGCGGCGGAAACACCGGTCGACGATATTGCCGAGTTGCTTTTTACCAACCACTTCGTTGATATAGCCCACTTCATCCGGAATCGGCTGGTTGAAGATGAGCCGGCCGACGCTGGTTTCGACCATGCGGCCGTCAGGCATCCGCACCTTGATGAGGGCCTGGATATGGACGGCGCCGGCATCATAGGCCAGCTTAGCCTCGGTGGCATTGGCAAAGCGCTTGCCGGTCCCCGGGGCATCCGGCCGGAGGATGGTCAGGTAGTAGCTCCCCAAGACCATGTCCTGGGTCGGTACGGTGACCGGGCGGCCGTCTTTCGGGTTTAAGATGTTGTTGGCCGCCAGCATGAGGATACGGGCTTCGGCCTGGGCTTCGGTGGACAGGGGCACGTGAACAGCCATCTGGTCCCCGTCAAAGTCAGCGTTATAGGCGGTACAGGCCAGGGGGTGGAGCTTTAAGGCCCGGCCTTCGACTAGGACCGGTTCAAAGGCCTGGATCCCCAGGCGGTGGAGAGTCGGGGCCCGGTTTAAAAGGACCGGGTGGTCTCTGATGACCTTTTCCAGGACGTCCCAGATGACCGGGTCCAACCGTTCCACCATCCGCTTGGCGGACTTAACGTTATGGGCGGTCCCGTCTTCTACCAGTTCCCGCATAACGAAGGGCTTGAAGAGCTCGACAGCCATTTCCTTGGGCAGGCCACACTGGTGCATCTTCAGTTCCGGCCCAACGACAATAACAGACCGGCCGGAGTAGTCGACCCGTTTCCCAAGGAGGTTCTGCCGGAAGCGGCCCTGTTTCCCCTTGAGCATATCGGACAGGCTCTTTAAGGGGCGGTTGCCCGGGCCGGTGACAGCCCGGCCGCGACGGCCGTTATCGATCAAGGCGTCGACGGCTTCCTGGAGCATCCGTTTTTCATTGCGGACAATGATATCCGGGGCGCCCAGGTCCAGGAGGCGTTTCAGCCGGTTATTCCGGTTGATAACCCGGCGGTAGAGGTCGTTTAAGTCACTGGTGGCAAAGCGGCCGCCATCCAATTGAACCATGGGACGGAGGTCCGGCGGGATAACGGGTAGGACATCCAGGACCATCCAGGCCGGATTGTTTTTGGATACCCGCATCCCTTCAACCACTTCCAGCCGGCGGGTGGCCTTAACCTGGCGCTGGCCGCTGGTGTTCTGGACTTCTTCCTGAAGCTCTTGAGAAACCTGGTCCAGGTCGATTTCTTCCAAAAGGGTCTTGACCGCTTCGGCGCCAATGCCAGCGGTGAAGTTCATCCCGTGCTCTTGGCGGGCCTTGCGGTATTCCGCTTCGGAAAGAATTTGATACTTTTGTAAGCCGGTGATGGCTTCATCACCGGGGTCAATGACGATATAACTGACAAAGTAGATGACCCGTTCCAGCTGGCGGGGGCTCATGTTCAAGACCAGGCCCATCCGGCTGGGGATCCCTTTGAAATACCAGATATGAGTACAGGGGGCAGCCAGTTCAATATGACCCATGCGTTCTCGCCGCACAGATGACTTGGTCACTTCTACCCCGCAGCGGTCACAGATAACGCCTTTATATCTGATCCGCTTATATTTACCGCAGTTACACTCCCAGTCCTTCTTAGGGCCAAAAATCCGCTCGCAAAAGAGACCGTCCCGCTCCGGCTTCAAGGTCCGGTAGTTGATGGTTTCCGGTTTTTTGACCTCGCCGCTGGACCAGCCCCGAATGGTTTCGGCGCTGGCCAAGCCGATGGTAATGTGATCAACGTGGTTAATATTACCCAAGCGAAGTGCTCCTTTCCTTTCTGTTCCCCTTACGCACGATCTGTATCATCTGTTTCTTCTATAATAAAATATTGGTTCACGTCGCCGGTGTCGGAAGGATCTTCATCATCCTGATTGTCACCGTCTTCATTTTTATTTTCATCGCTTTCCGGGACGACAACGCCCAGGTCTTTGGCGGTTTCATTGAAGTCAACCGCCTCTTCAGACATGTCAATTTCCTGGTCGTTTTCGTCTAAGATCCGGACATCCAAGGCCAGGGACTGTAATTCCTTGATTAAGACCTTGAAGGCCTCCGGCACGCCGGCTTCAGGGAGGTTTTCCCCTTTGACGATGGCTTCGTAGGTTTCTACCCGGCCGACGACATCGTCAGACTTGACGGTCAGGATTTCCTGGAGGGTATGGGAGGCTCCGTAAGCTTCCAGAGCCCACACTTCCATTTCCCCGAACCGCTGACCCCCGAATTGGGCTTTGCCGCCCAGGGGCTGCTGGGTGACCAGGGAGTAGGGGCCGGTGGACCGGGCGTGGATCTTATCGTCAACCAGGTGGGCCAGCTTGAGGTAGTACATGCAGCCGACGGTCACCGGGTTGTCGAAGTACTCCCCGCTCCGGCCATCCCGGAGGCGGAACTTCCCGCTCTTATCGTAGCCGGCAGCTTCCAGCTGGTCGGCAATGTCTTCCTCTGTGGCCCCGTCGAAAACAGAGGTCGCAAAGTGAACACCCAGGGCCCGGGCAGCCATGCCCAGGTGGACTTCCAGAACCTGGCCGATGTTCATCCGGCTCGGCACCCCGAGGGGGTTCAGGACGATGTCGACCGGGGTCCCATCCGGTAAGAAGGGCATGTCGCATTCCGGCAGAATCCGGGAGACGACCCCCTTGTTCCCGTGACGACCGGCCATCTTGTCCCCTTGGGAAATTTTACGTTTTTGGGCCACATAAACCCGGACTTCTTCATTGATGCCGGGGGCCAGTTCGTCACCGTTTTCCCGGGTAAAGACCTTGACGTCAACGACAATCCCGCTTTCCCCGTGGGGGACCCGGAGAGAAGTATCCCGGACTTCCCGGGCCTTTTCACCAAAGATAGCCCGGAGCAGGCGCTCTTCTGCAGAGAGCTCGGTTTCCCCTTTAGGGGTGACCTTGCCGACCAGGATATCCCCGGCATGGATTTCCGCCCCAATGCGGACGATCCCATGATCATCCAGGTTTTTCAGGACATCTTCACCTACGTTGGGGATGTCCCGGGTGATTTCTTCCGGCCCCAGCTTGGTATCCCGGGAGTCGCTTTCGAATTCATCGATATGGATAGAGGTATAAACGTCTTCCTTAACCAGCCGTTCGCTAATTAGGACCGCGTCCTCGTAGTTGTAGCCTTCCCAGTTCATAAAGGCGATGAGAGCATTCCGACCCAGGGCCAATTCCCCATCATCGGTGGAGGGGCCATCGGCCAGGATATCCCCGGCTTGGACATGTTGCCCCTTGGAAACCAGAACCCGCTGGTTGATACAGGTTCCCTGGTTGGACCCCTTGAACTTGGTCAGGGGGTAGTCGGTGCGTTCGCCACCGTCGCCCAGGATGCTGATCTTATCCGCACTGACGAAGGTAACGGTCCCGGCATGCTTGGCAATGGCCAGGACGCCGGAGTCGTAGGCGGCCTTGTGTTCCATCCCGGTGCCGACATAGGGGGCTTCGGTGACCAGGAGGGGCACCGCCTGCCGCTGCATGTTGGTCCCCATGAGGGCCCGGTTGGCGTCGTCGTGTTCCAGGAAGGGGATCAAGGCTGTTGCAATGG
Organism: Peptococcus simiae; assembly: GCF_046097595.1. Classification (NCBI taxonomy): domain Bacteria; kingdom Bacillati; phylum Bacillota; class Clostridia; order Eubacteriales; family Peptococcaceae; genus Peptococcus; species Peptococcus simiae. The sequence continues at coordinate 217,195 of NZ_JBJUVG010000001.1, read as the reverse complement.
AGACCACCTGCTTCGGTGATACGTCCATGTACTCGATTTCTTCCATACCGACGACGATGTTTTCGTCTCCGCGGCGGGCGTCAACCTTTTCTTCTATAATATGAGCGTTTTCATCTAACCGGGTGTTGGCCTGGGCGATGGTGTACTTGTCTTCCACATCGGCGGTCAGGTACTCGATTTCATCGGTGACCTGGCCGGTGCCGGCAATAACCTTCCGGTAGGGCGTTTCAATAAAGCCGTATTCATTGACCCGGCCATAGGTGGCCAGGGAGTTGATCAGCCCGATATTCGGCCCTTCAGGGGTTTCAATGGGGCACATCCGGCCATAGTGGGAGTGGTGAACGTCCCGGACTTCGAAGCCGGCCCGTTCACGAGAGAGCCCGCCAGGGCCTAGGGCAGATAACCGTCTTTTATGGGTCAATTCAGCCAGGGGGTTGATTTGGTCCATAAACTGGGAGAGCTGGGAAGACCCGAAGAACTCTTTAATGGAAGCCACCACCGGCCGGATATTCAAGAGGGCCTGGGGGGTCACATTGGTGGGGTCCTGGGTGGTCATCCGTTCCCGGACATTCCGTTCCATCCGGGTTAAACCAATCCGGAACTGGTTCTGGAGGAGTTCCCCGACAGACCGAATCCGCCGGTTGCCCAGGTGGTCGATGTCATCCACTTCATAGCCGGGCATCTCAGCCATCAGGCCGATCATGTAGCTATAGGTCGCAATGACGTCTTCCTTGGTTAAGTTTTTGACACTTGGATCAATGTCCAAGTTCAGTTTTTTATTGATTTTATACCGGCCAACCTTAGCCAGGTCATACCGCTTGTGGTCAAAGAAGAGGGACTGGAGTAAGTTCCGGGCACTCTCGACGGTCGGCGGATCACCGGGGCGTAAGCGTTTATAGATTTCAATCAAGGCTTCCGCCTCATTGGTTTCCCGGTCTTTTTCTTTAAAGTTATCCTTATTAAAGGTCGGCGCCAGGAGCTCATCTAGGGCCCCTTCACTGGCAAAGCCGAGGTCTGCGAAAAGGGCCTGGATTTCCTTGGAATCCCCAAAGCCCAAGGCCCGCAGGAAGATGGACGCCGGCAGTTTCCGGGTCCGGTCTAAGCGCACATGAATAACCCCTGAGGCATCGGACTCAAGTTCGAGCCAGGCCCCACGGTTGGGAATAACGGTGCAACTGTAAAGTTTGCGACCGGATTGGTCAATATCCCGGTGGAAATAGACCCCCGGGCTCCGCACCAATTGGCTGACGATAACCCGTTCAGCCCCATTAATGACAAAGGTCCCGTTTTCGGTCATGAGGGGGAAGTCACCCATAAAGACTTCCTGCTCCTTAATTTCACCAGTTTCTTTATTGAGAAGCTGGACCTTCATGCGCAACGGCGCCGCGTAAGTGGCATCGCGGTCTTTGCATTCCTTAACATCGTATTTTGGCTCTCCGAATTCGAAGGTGTCAAAATTGAGTTCCAATGTGTCGGTAAAATCCTGGATGGGTGATACCTCGGCAAAGGTTTCCCCCAAGCCCTCATTCAAAAACCATTCGTAAGAATTCCTCTGAATGGCAATGAGATTGGGCATATCCATAATCTCGTCGATTTCCGCAAATGATTTGCGGGTCCTAAGTGCATGGCCCTGTTGGTCTGGCAATGCGGTCACCCCTTACTGACATGATATACCTTGCGCAATAGATCAATAGTGTAAAAGAATTCCATTTTATCATTAGCCTAACAATGATAGGCCATGAGGGCTGAATTGTCAAGGGTTATTTTACAACAGAGGTTTTTTGCCTCCCCGTCCAAATAAAAGGGCCTGCCCGGGAAGGCGGGCCAAGAGCAGGTGCTGGCTCTTTGGCGAGGCTTTCTCGGGCAGGCCCTGGATTAAGGCTTTCCTATTCACTTTCTTGTGCTTGAGCTGAAGGCTTGTCGCCGTTGCTGCCGGCCTTTTTCAAGAAGCGGACAGCCCAGTTGGTGTCGACCACCAGGTCCTCTTCCGGGTCTGTCGCCGCCAGGGCTTCAGCAAAGGATAGGCCAATGCTATCATAGAAGGACTGGGGGAAGTCCATTGAGGGGACTTCATCGTCATAGAAGAAGAGGAGTTGGGCCTCGTGCCGATCTGTTTTCGGGGCATAGCGGACCTGGCGCAGGCCGGTTAAGTTGGGCAGCTGGTCCTTGACCTCTTGAAGGGCAAGGACCTTGCCAATTTCCACCAGCCGGTCATCGTAGCCGGCATCCAGGAGGTGGATCTTTTCGGTGAGCTCATTGGGAGTGGTCACCACCCGGCGGATAACCCGGACCGGCTGGCCACTGTCTGCCACCTGGAGGGCCGCAAAGATTTCCTCCCCGAAGAGGGGACCGGTCCCGGTATAGCCCGGTACCAGCTGGATAATGGCCGTCCGCCGCCGGTCATAGTAGAGCAGGGGGGTGGCGGCGATAAAGTCCTTGTCACAGCTGGGACAGTGGGCCTTGAAAAAGCGGCCGGATAAAATCGCCTCTTTTAGAGCTTTATCCTCTTCTGCCTCGACCAGTTCCGGCCGTTCAAGGGTCATCTCCGCCCGGCAGAGGGGGCATTCGCCGCGGATGGTGCTTTCTGTCATCTCATTCACTCCATTTCCACCTGCGGCGGCCGGGGCTCAGTCCTGGCCAGGCACCACAGGTAATCGATCCAGGGCCTCCGCTAGTTCAGCGTCGGTCGGTAGGTAATCGGTCATTGTCTGATTAGTATAGGCGGCATAGGCGGTCATGTCAAAGTAGCCGGTGCCGGTCAGGCCAAAGAGGATGGTCTTGGCTTCGCCGCTTTCCTTACAGGCCAGGGCCTCATCAATGGCCCCCTTGATGGCATGGGCCGATTCAGGCGCCGGCAGGATGGTTTCCAGCCGGGCAAAGAGGACGGCTGCTTCGAAGATATCCGTCTGCTTGTAGCTCTTGGCCCGTAAAAAGCCGTCATCGTAGAGCTTGGAAACAATGGGGCTCATCCCATGAAAGCGGAGGCCGCCGGCGTGGCTGGCGGCCGGGATATAGCCGGCGCCCAGGGTGTACATTTTAGCCAGGGGGGTGATTTCCCCGGTATCACAGAAGTCATAAGCGTACTTGCCCCGGGTCATGGACGGGCAGCTGGCCGGTTCAACAGCCAGGATGTCTGGATTATATTTACCCTGGAGCTTGTCCCGCATAAACGGAGCAATAAGGCCGCCCAGGTTCGACCCGCCGCCGGCACAGCCGATGACGGTATCCGGGTAGTCGTCAATCTTGGCAAAGGCCTTTTCACATTCCAGGCCGATGATGGACTGGTGGAGGACCACCTGGTTCAAGACGGAGCCCAGAACATAGCGGCTGTTGTTGCTTGAGGTGGCCTCTTCGACGGCCTCGGCAATGGCGCAGCCAAGGCTGCCGGTCGTCCCCGGGTGGTCGGCCAGGATCTGCCGGCCGACAGCGGTGGTCTCACTGGGGCTGGGAATGACCCGGCTATTAAAGGTTTCCATGATGGCCTTGCGGAAGGGCTTTTGCTCGTAAGAGCACTTGACCATGTAGACGCTCAGGTCAATGCCAAAGTGGGCACAGGCTTCAGCCAGGGCAGTCCCCCATTGGCCGGCACCGGTTTCGGTGGTCAGGTGGCTGATGCCCTCTTCCTTGGCGTAATAAACCTGGGCCACAGCCGAGTTTAGCTTATGGCTGCCGCTGGTGTTATTCCCCTCGAACTTGTAGTAGATCTTGGCCGGAGTATCCAGGTACTTTTCCAGGCTATAGGCCCGGCAGAGGGGGCTGGGCCGGTACTTCTTGTAAAAATCCCGGATGGGCTCCGGGATGTCCACATAAGGGGTGTCATCATCCAGCTCCTGCCGGGCCAGAGCCTCACAGAAGATGGGCTTCAGGTCATCCAGGCTGACGGGCTGGCCGGTGGCCGGGTTTAAAAGCGGGGCCGGCTTGTCGGTCATATCCGCCCGGAGGTTGTAGTAGCGGGTCGGCATCTCATCTTCAGTCAGGTAAATACGGTTAGGGATTTTCGTCATTCTTCTCTCATCCTTTCAGTCTTTCGCCAAATTTGACATACAGCTTGGTCGACTGTGGGACAAGGTATAAAAAAACGCCCCTGTCCCAATACGGGACAGAGACGGACTCTGCGGTGCCACCCGGTTTGGCGCATAAAAACACGCCCACTCAGTCGTATACCAACATATACGCTTCTAGGATAACGGGTGAAGGTCCCGTCGGATAGTACTCGGCCAGGCCTTTCCCTCCGCCCTCATGCGTCCATTCACCATGCCGGCCACCATTCCGCTCTCACCATCCGGAACTCGCTGGGGGTTTTTCGCCATAGCTACTCTTCGCAATCAAAGGTTTCTGTATGTTGAAAGTATCTTAACAAGGCCCCTCATAAAAGTCAAGCCTTAAAAATAAAAATCTTCCGGCGGATCCTCCTCTACCTCCGGTTCTTCCTTCACCGGAAGCAGGGCCGGGCTAAAGGCCAGGCCGAGGGCGGTGCAAATCCAGTTGACCCAACCGGTCAAAATCAGAGTATTCATGGGCCAATCGCCCCGGCTGTAGATGTGCCAGCCGATGACCCCGGCATAGCCAACCAGGATGGCCAGGCCCAAAAGCCGCCAGACCCGCCGCCGGCCCTTGGCCAGCCGACAGCCCAGCCGGTCAGCTACCGTCAACCCCAAAAGGAGCCCCGTCCCCATATAGGCCCAGGGCAGGGCCAGCTGGAGGTAAAAGCCGTAGACCCCCCTTAATCCAAAGCGTAAAAAGGCCTCACTGAGCGTGGTTTGAACAAAAAAGACGAACAAGATATCCAGCAGGGTGATGATGACCAGGCCATCATGAAGCCGGCTAACCGGCCGCCACTTATTTCCCATAAGCCCCTCCTTTTCTACTACCCGTATTATAAGAAAAGAGGGCCGGAACCGTCAAATGGCATCAAAAAACCGCCCTGCAAGGCAGGACGGTTAGGATGCAAACTATTTAAGGGTAGCGGTAGCGCCAACTTCTTCAAGTTTAGCTTTAGCGGCTTCAGCGTCTTCTTTGGAAAGACCTTCTTTAACCATTTTTGGAGCGCCGTCAACCATTTCCTTGGCTTCTTTGAGGCCAAGGCCGGTGATTTCGCGAACGACTTTGATGACTTTGATCTTGGTAGCACCAACATCAGTCAGTTCGAGGTCGAATTCGGTTTTTTCTTCTTCAGCAGCGCCGCCGGCAGCAGCCCCACCGGCAACAGCAACCGGAGCAGCTGCAGTTACGCCAAATTCTTCTTCGAAGGTGGAAACGAGTTCGGATAATTGAACAACGGATAATTCTTTAACGAGATCAATGATCTGGGTGATTTTTTCAGACATGATGTGTCTCCTTTTCTTTTATGATATAGCCTTACGCGCTTGCGTTTTCTTCTTCGGCTTTTTTACGAACAGCATCGAGGGCATAGCAAACGTTTTGCAGGGGCCCCTTGAAGCAGGAAGCGACTTTGGACAAAAGTTCTTCCTTGGACGGCAGGCTACCCAGAACTTCAACTTTAGCTGCGTCGATGATTTCGCCTTCCAGGATACCGCCTTTGGCAACCATGATTTTATTGTCTTTGATGAATTTAGAAATGATGTTTGCCGGTTTTACAGCGTCTTCTGCTGAGAAGGCGACCGCAGAAACCCCGGTGAACATTTCTTCCATCCCGGTATAACCGGCCTCTTTAGCCGCACGGAGGAATAAGGTATTTTTAGCAACGATGTAGTCTACATTGTTTTCCCGCATGGCTTTACGGAGTTCGGTCGTTTGTTTTGCGTTTACACCGGTATAGTCAACGACAACAACACCTTGTGCTGCCGCGAATTTTTCTTGTAAATCGGTGACAATCTGTTTTTTGCTTTCAAAGGTTGACAACAGATTCACCTCCCTTTCATAATTTAGCGTTTATGTATCTGCCAAAAAGAAAAAGCCTCGTCTCGCGAGACAGAGGCCTAACATCCAAGTGGATGAACTGGCGCCTCGGCAGGATGATTAAGCTTTCGCCCCCGCTGTCTCCGGCAGATAACATATTTAATTCAAATTAAGCAATGTGGTTCGGGTTAATTTTTATCCCGGGCCCCATGCTGGTAGAAAGCGTTACGCTCTTAACATAGGTCCCTTTTTGAGATTCCGGTTTTGCTTTGATGATGGCAGCAGCCAGGGCATTGAAGTTTTCTTTCAGTGCATTTTCTTCAAAGCTGAGTTTACCAATCGGCGCGTGGATAATGCCGGCTTTTTCAGCCCGGTATTCAATCTTACCGGCCTTAACTTCTTTAACGGCATTTTCAACGTCCATGGTAACGGTGCCGGTTTTCGGGTTCGGCATTAAGCCTTTAGGCCCTAAAATCCGCCCGATTTTACCAACAGTACCCATCATGTCCGGGGTAGCAATAGCCACATCAAAGTCGGTCCAGCCGTCTTTGATTTTGTCTACCAGGTCTTCTGCACCGACATATTCTGCGCCGGCGGCTTCTGCGGCTTTGGCCTTATCGCCTTTAGCGAAGACCAAAACGGTCCGGCTAACACCGGTCCCGTGCGGGAGCACCATTGCGTTACGAATTTGTTGGTCAGCATGACGGGTATCAATGCCTAATTTGAAAGCAACTTCGACAGATTCGTCGAATTTTGCCTTGGCATATTGTTTGACGATCGCGAAGGCTTCGTCAACTTCATAGAGTTTGTTCCGGTCAACGAGTTTGGCATTCTCGTTATATCTTTTACCGTGTTTTGCCATAGTTGTTATCCTCCTTTGTGGTCCAACCGGCTCTCGCCTCCCACATGTCTCGCAGTTAGCCTTCTACTTCGATCCCCATGCTGCGGGCAGAGCCCTTGATCATGGACATGGCGGTTTCGATGGTAGCGGCGTTTAAGTCTTGCATTTTGGTTTCTGCGATTTCGCGTACTTGTGCCTCAGTGACTTTCCCGACTTTGTTTTTATTCGGTTCACCGGAAGCCCGTTCTAAGCCAGCTGCTTTCTTAAGCAGGACAGCTGCCGGCGGGGTTTTGGTGATGAAAGTGAAGGAATGGTCCTGATATACGGTGATTTCAACCGGAATCAGCATCCCCATTTGAGACTTGGTGCGTTCGTTAAAATCGTTGCAGAATTGCATCATGTTAACGCCGTGCTGACCCAGAGCAGGCCCTACCGGCGGTGCAGGATTTGCCTTCCCTGCTTCTACTTGCAATTTAATAAAGCCGATAACTTTCTTTGCCATACAAACACCTCCTTATTAAGGTTACTTTTTCACGTACACTTTATCAAAGTCCATTTCCATCTGGGTTTCACGTCCACCAAACAAGGCGGCGCTCACTTGAACTTTGCGGCGGTCCTGGTCAATGGCCGTAACCGTCCCGATAAAGTCGGCAAAGGCCGCATCGGTAAAGCCTACGGTATCGCCCACTTCGGCGTCGAGCTCTGCCGGCGGGGCTGTTTCGCCGTCTTCTGCGGCTTCCATAGCACGCAAGAGCGGCTCCACCTCGTATTCCTGCAGGGGAACGGGGCTGTTACCCGCGCCTACAAAGCCGGTTACGCCGGTGGTGTTGCGCACCACATACCATGATTCATCGGTTAAGACCATTTCCACGAAGACATAGCCGGGAAAAAGTTTCCGGACGACGGTGCGGTTGGCCCCGTTTTTCATCTCGGTGACTTCTTCTTCCGGTACAATACAACGTAGGATGTAGTCTTCCATGTTCATGGTTTTGGCACGAGTGAGAAGGGTGGTTTGGACCTTCTTCTCGTAGCCGCTATAGGTATGAATCGCGTACCATGCCTTGTTTTGATTGTCAGCCATGGTGAGGATTGGCCTCCTCTCTTACAATAACAAGCCTAAAGCAGCCGTAATGCCGGAGTCCACTACCCAAATTAATGTGGTGATAATGGCCACAGTGACCAAAACAACACCGGTATAGGTAATGGTTTCCTGACGGTTGGGCCAGTGAACTTTTTTCAGCTCACTGAAAGAAAGGCGGAAGTTCTTTTTCACCCGGGTGAAAAATCCCTCTTTCTTCTCGGTGCCTTTTTGTCTGCTCATTTAAATCATCCTTACCTAAGAGCGTTATTTGGTTTCTTTGTGCAATTGATGGGATTTGCAGAACGGGCAGTATTTTTTAACTTCCAGGCGCCCGGTAGTGTTCTTCTTATTTTTATTCGTTTGGTAATTCCGACGTTTGCACTCGGTGCATTCCAGGGTAATTCCGACGCGCATGTTTCCACCTCCTGTAGAGGAATTTCGGATTTTTGACAATATAAAAAGACGTGCCGTCAAAAGGCACTTATATAGTTTACCGAATGGCCCTGCACTTGTCAATGATTTTTCACTGGTTGGCGATATTTTTTCCCCCTTTGACCGGGCAGACCGCCGGCAAAAAAGACACCCTGCCTACCGGGCCGGCTAAAGGCCCGCTAGCGGGTGTCTTTTCATCTTATCCTATCAATAGGCGGTTAGCGTTTATTGCTCTTCCGCCAGATGTTCATTTTTTCCGCTTCCTTAATGAGGTCTTCGCGGAAGTCCGGGTGGGCAATGGAGATGAGGGCTTCAGCCCGCTGCCAGGTGCTCCGGGCCTTTAGGTTCACAATCCCGTACTCGGTGGCCACATAGTTCATCATGGACCGGGGGGTGGTGACGATGGTGTAGGGGTCAAAGGTCGGGCGAATCCGGCTTTTGACGGTACCATCCTTCATGGTCACTGTAGAGGATAGGGCCATGATGGCCTTGCCGCCCTTGGACCGGTAGGCGCCGAGCATGAAGTCGGCCTGGCCACCGGTGCCGGAAATTTGCTTGATGCCGGCGGCTTCAGAAGAGGCCTGGCCGTAGAGGTCCATTTCCAGGCAGTTGTTAATGGCGATGAAGTTATCAATAGAGCCGACCACGAAGGGGTCATTGGTATAATCGACCGGGTAGATGGCGCAGGCGGTGTTCTTATCTAAGAAGTCGTAACAGCGCTTGGTCCCCATGGCAAAGGTATAGACGTGCTTGCCCGGGTTGAGATTTTTCCTTTTTCCAGTGACCCGGCCGGACAGGACCATGTCGACCATGGAGTCGGTGAACATTTCACTGTGGATGCCCAGGTCCTTGAGGTCGGATTCGGAAATCATCTTCCCGATGGCATTGGGCATACCGCCTATCCCCAGCTGGATGCAGGCCCCGTCAAAGAGCTCGCCCATGACGTATTCGGCAACTTTTTTATCAATATCCCCAAAGCCGGCCGGGGGCACTTCATCTAAGGGGCGGTCGTTTTCAACGATAATATCGACATCAGAGATGTGGACACTCTCCTCATAGCCGCCATAGCAGACAGGCATGGAGGCGTTGACTTCAACGACAACGGTATCAGCGGCTTCAACCATGGCATGGAAGTGAGAGGCTTCCGGGCCAAAGTTAAAGTTGCCGGCGGCATCCATGGGGGCAACCGGGATAAAGACCACATTGCTCTTGACATCGCCATGGTCTAACTCCTGGCGGTAGTAGCGGGGGTACTCGTGGAAGAGCATGGGAATAAAGAAGGCCTGGGCCTTTTGCCCGAGCTTCCGTTCAATGCCGCTGAAGTGGAAGCTGGAGTAGTTAAAGTGCTTGCCTTCCGGGTCCGCTTCGATGATTTTCGGGGGCATGGTGGTGCAGCAACCGCGAATTTTCACATCTTCCAGCTCATCAGCCCGGGCTGCCAGGGCGGCGTCCAGGGCATAGGCCTGGCCGGCAAAGGCCCCATACTCAACCCAATCACCACTTTTTACGACTTTGACCGCTTCTTCCGGACTGGTCAGTTTTTGCTGATAAAGTTCTTGATAGGTCATAGGATCCTCCTTGGGTAAAGGTAGTAACGATTAACATTCATTATCTCTAGTATAAGTCCTAGCCGGGCAAATGAAAAGAGATTTTGTGAATATTGGCACGTTTTATCTGTCCATTCGCCCTTTTATCTTTATTTATTATAACAAGAGGCGGCGGTTGGCACAATGTTCAGACAGTTTCGTTGACTAAAAACCGCCTGCCAGCCCTGGGGCCGCCAGACGGTCATCACTATGCATCCGTCAAAAAAGACAGGTCCAGGTCATCCGGCAGGGGGGCATAGGTCAGGTCGCCCCAGGCTAGGCGGGCATCGCCGCCGGTAAGGCCTAAAAGCCAGGCCGTCGCTGCTTCTTCCAGCTTTTCCGGTACATAAAAATGATAATGGACCGCTGCATCAAAGGTCTTTTCCACCGGCCAATGGTGGTCATTGAATTGGTAAGTCAGCCGGCCCTCATGGGGGTAGGGGACCGTCAGGATGACAGCCTTTTGCCGGACCATGCTGGTCGGCCCGCCGGCCTGGACGGCTTCGGCAGCGGCCCGGGTATAAGCCCGGATGAGGCCGCCGGCCCCCAGCTTGACCCCGCCAAAGTAGCGGACCGTGGCCACGACCACATCGGATAGGCCTTCCTTTTTCAGGACTTCCAGAGTCGGGACCCCGGCTGTGCCCTGGGGCTCGCCATCATCAGAGGCCCGCATTTGCAGGCCCCCGGGGCCAATGATCCAGGCCCAAACCACATGGGTGGCTGTGGGGTGGTCACTGCGGACCTCGGCCAAAAAGGCCTGGGCCTCTTCTTCCGAGGTCACCTGCCGGGCCAGGCCGATAAAGCGGGACCGGTCGATTTCCAGGTCAATATCGCCGGGCCGGACCAGGCTCCGAAAGGACTCCGGTGCCCGCTTATCATAGGGATCCATTAGGCCTCTTCCAGGTAGTAGATGACATAGGCCCGTTGGGGGTCCTTATTGACAAGCTCCATGTATTCCGGAGACAGGGAGACTTCCCCGATGAGGTTAAAGGGGGAATCGAAGTCAAAGTCCTCTTCCTCGCTGCACTTGCAAATATCCATCTTGGCCTGGGCATCGTGTTCAGGCTGAACGCCCAGGGCCTCGTATTCTTTCTTAGCCTCTTCCTGGCTGTCAGCAAAAACCACCCGGGTTCCGGTTGTATGGGTCATAATCGTCCTCCTTAAAATAGGTCTTTTGCATCATTGGCTTTGTTGCCATTATAGCATATTGGCCGGGGCTTGGTTAGCCCCCGGGCAGAACTTGCCCAAAAGTAAAGCGCTCGGCCAGGGCCGAACGCTTTACACTGTTTTTATAACAACCAGGGGTCATCTTCCGGATCAATATAATCCGGGCCATTGGTATCAATTTCGTGGTCTTCTGTCGGTTTACCCTTGGTTGGTTGGTCCAGCTCCGGATGGGCGTGGTTGGCCGCATCGTTGCCTTCCCGAGAGTCGCGGGCCGGCAGGTTGAGGTCCACATCGGCCAGGTCAATGCCCAGGGCATCGGCAACCCCTTGGCCATAGGCCGGGTCAGCCTGGTAGCAGTAGTTGATCCAGCGGTGCTTGATTTGCAGGGTAGAGTCGCCCATGTTCCGGGCGGTGTTTTCAAAGAGAACCTGCTGCTGGTCCGGGGTCATGGCCCGGAAGAGCATACCCGGTTGGGTGAAGTAGTCGCTGTCATCCTCCCGGAAGTCATAATGGCCAATGGCCCCGTCGGCTTCCTGCAAGGGGGGAATGAGGTCCGGATGGTCGGTGAACTGGCCGTAACTATTGGGCTCGACGTGGAGCTCGCTGCCCAGGTTCCCATCTACCCGCATCTGCCCATCCCGGTGGTAGCTGTGGGGGTTTTTAACACCCTTGGGCTGGTTGACCGGAATCTGGTGGTGGTTGACCCCCAGGCGGTAGCGCTGGGCATCGCCATAGGAGAAGAGCCGGGCCTGGAGCATCTTATCCGGAGAGAAACTGATGCCCGGGACCACGTTGGCCGGGGTAAAGGCGGCCTGCTCAACGTCGGCAAAGTAGTTTTCCGGGTTCCGGTTGAGTTCGAACTCGCCGACCGGGATCAGTGGGAAGTCCTTCTTATACCACACCTTGGTCAGGTCAAAGGGGTTGTAGGGCATTTTCTTGGCCTGGTCCTCGGTCATGACCTGGATGTACATCTTCCACTTGGGGTACATCCCCTTTTCAATAGCGGTGTAGAGGTCCCGCTGGCTGCTTTCCCGGTCCTGACCGACAACCTTTTCGGCTTCCTGGTCGGTGAGGTTTTTAATCCCCTGCTGGGACCGGAAGTGGAATTTCACCCATACCCGGGTGCCTTCCTTATTGATCAGGCTGTAGGTGTGGCTGGAAAAGCCGTGCATAAAGCGGAAGGAAAGGGGGATGCCCCGGTCGCCCATAATGATGGTGACCTGGTGGAGGGATTCCGGCAGGGAGCTCCAGAAGTCCCAGTTGGTATTGGGAGACCGTAAGTTGGTCCGGGGGTCCCGCTTAACGGCGTGGTTCAGTTCCGGGAATTTGAGGGGGTCCCGGAAGAAGAAGACCGGGGTATTGTTCCCGACCATGTCCCAGTTGCCTTCGTCTGTGTAAAACTTCAGGGCAAAGCCACGGATATCCCGTTCAGCATCAGCTGCCCCGCGCTCGCCGGCAACGGTTGAAAACCGGGCAAACATCTCGGTCTTTTTACCGATTTCGGAAAAAATAGAGGCGCAGGTGTACTGGGTGATATCGTGGGTTACGGTAAAGGTCCCAAAGGCACCTGATCCCTTGGCGTGCATCCGTCGTTCGGGGATGACCTCCCGGTCAAAGTGGGCCAGTTTTTCCATGAGCCAAACATCCTGTAAGACCATGGGGCCCCGGGGGCCTACAGTCATGACGTCTTTATTGGTGGCAACCGGCGCACCGGCAGCCGTCTTTAGAGAGGGGTCATCACCAACGCAATTATTACGACTTGGTAAATCTTCACCTAAACCGTTTTTATCCATAGGGTTGTCCATTATATGCTCCTTTCCGCCGATAATTCAGCGTGGTCCTTGAGTAATCTCGTCCCTTACTAGATACCCCGATGTATAGGCCGGCAAACGGCAGGGCCGGTCTTTGTTTCAATTGTCTCATAAGACCACCCGGACAAAAAGACCCGGCGCCAGGGCACCGAGTCTTGGTCATTTGTATCTAGCGGGGGGTATTGCACCAGTCCAGGATAAAGGCGGCCATAATCTTGGTAAAGCGGACCAGCTCCGCCTTATCGGCCGATTCATTTTGAGAATGGGCCTCTTCCAGGTCACCGGGGCCAAAGCAGACCGCCGGAATCTTAAAGGGGGTGAACCAGCCGGCATCGGTGACGGTCTGGGACATGGTCACCTTGGGAGCTGCCTGGCAGACGGCCTCATAGGCCCCAACCAGTTGCTTGAAGGCCGGGTGGTCCCGGTCCAGGTCCAGGGAGGGGAAAATCTCTCCCTTATCCTCTACCATGGACCGGCCGCCCCAGCTGATGGTCGGCGGATGGGCCCGGAGCCAGGGGTCAGCTGCGGCAATGGCGGCGATATGGGCATCGATTTCAGCGGTAATGGCCCGGACATCCTCATCCGGGTAGAAGTGGACGGTGATCCAGAGCTTGCACTCGTCAGCGATAAAGGCCGGGTTGGTCCCCCCTTCGATATAGGCCGGGTTAATGGTATTGGTCCCCGGGGTAAAGCCCGGATACTGCCGGGTGACAGCCCAGTAGCGTTCCAACTCTTGCAGGCCCTGGATAATAGGGACCATCTTCTCAATGGCGCTAAAGCCCTCCAGGCCCCCACCGGCATGGATCAGGCTGCAGCGGTTGCCGTCATGGAAGGTCTTATTGCCCCGGACGGTAATCCAGCCGGTGATGACCCCGCCCTGGCCCTGCATTTCCAGGGCCGAGGTGTCGTTGACGATGGCGTAGTCAGCGGTATAGCCCTTTTCCAGCATTTCCCGGGTCCCGGCCTCACCGGATTCCTCACCGACAGCGGCCTGGAAAATCAAATCACCCTTGAGGTCGATCCCTTCATCATGGAGGACTTTCAGTAAAAAGAGGTCGGCGGCAATGCCCCCCTTCATGTCCGAAGTCCCCCGACCATAGAGGCGGCCGTCGGCCTCTGTAAGGACAAAGGGCGGGTAGGTCCAGTTGGCCGGGTCGCCGACCGGGGCCACGTCCACATGGCCGTTCAGGATCAGGTCATGGTGGCTGGCCGAGGCCCGGCCCTTTTTCCGGGCCACCAGGAGCCGGTCTTTTTGGTAAAAGGGCCACATATCTACCGTAAAACCGATGGCCTCCAGGTAGTCCCTGATAAAGGTCTGGATGGCCTCAGTATTCCGGGCCGGCGGGCTCACCGTCTCAAAGCGGATGAGCCGGTCTAAAAGCTGTAAAAGTTCATCCTGACGGTCGTCAATGGCCGCCCATAAGCCTGTTTTATCCATAAAGAACCTTCTTTCCGGCATGACGCCACACAATAAAAAAAGCACCCAACCGTCGGTCGAATGCTGGTAACCATCTATCTCCCCAACCGGCATTATCCGGCTTGGGTTAATCGGTCGCGGTCCTACCGCCTCTCAGCCTATAGCTCCCGAACTAAGCCCAGTATAGCTTTTATCAGCAGGCCTGGCAAGGGCATTATCAGTGGCCCGGGGCAAAGGAAATGGTCTTGGTCTCGCTATCAATGGCTGCAATCCGCACCACCGAATAGACATCCACCCCGGCCACCTCCAGCCGGCCCCGACCGGCCTGGAAGCTTTTTTCCACACAGATGCCCACCCCGGCAACGGCCGCCCCGGCCTGGCCGACCAGGTCAATGAGGCCCATGGCCGCATCGCCATTGGCCAGGAAGTCATCAATAATCAGAACCCGGTCATCCGGGCTCAGGTACTGCTTGGATACGGTCACCCGGTAGTTGGTGTTTTTGGTATAGGAATGGACCTCTACCTGGTAGACCCCATCCCCGGTCAGGGTAGAAGGCAGAGCCTTTTTGGCAAAGAGCATGGGCACATCAAAGTGGGCCGCCACCATAATGGCCGGAGCAATCCCCGAGGCCTCAATGGTCAGGACCTTAGTCACCCCATGGTCCTTAAAATAAGTGTAAAGCTCTTCTTCAATGGCCTTCATGACCGTCGGGTCAATTTGCTGGTTGAGAAAACTATCGATTTTCAAAACGTTATTCGGCAGTATCTGACCTTCCTTGATGATTTTATCCTTTAAGTAAGACATCCTCGCTCCCCCTTGTCCCTGAATGCGTGTCCTCATCCACTCACCAATAATAAAAGCGTCATCAAACCGGCCGGTTCTGATGACGCCAGGTCCCCTTTGGGGTCTTATAAAGGTCTGAGAGACAGAAAAAGAATGTTTTTTCGGTCGTCTCCTTAGGTTATCTTATCATAGCACTGGCCGGCAGACTTGTCCAGCCCGGAGAGGTCACGTCCAAGCCGCCCATGCCCAGGGCTGTCTTAACCCCCATCCCACTCCATTCGCCCAGGGCAAAGAGAAGGGCCAAAAACCGCTGTAGGGGGGCGCCGGCCCGGAGGATCAGCTGGACCTCGCCCAGGCTACCGGGAATATGGCTGCCCTTGATGGGTACCGCAGTGGTCCGCAGGCGGAGCCGGGCCGGCCAGACCCTGTCATCGGCTATGGCCCGGTAGGTCTCCATCCGGTCGCTGTCGGCTTCCAGGACTGCCCCCCAGCGGTTGACCAGGGACTGGACCATCAGGTCCGGCTGGGGCAGGGGGTCGAAGTGGCCCCGGCGCTTAAAGGCCAGGGGCGACCGGAGGACCAGGTTCAGCCGGTCCGGCGGGTCCTGGTCCGCCAGGTGGTGGCGGAGGAGACTTTCCAAGGGCAGGGCCTCATGGGCCCGGCCTTCTAGGGTAAAGACCCGCCCGGCCACGGTCAGGCGGTCCAGGCCGGCCAGGCGGTCGGCCAGGTCGGCCTCAGCGGCCGCCAGTCGGTCAGACCCGGCCAGGTCCCCCCAGAGGGCTACCCGCCAGTAAAAGGTCCCATCGGCCCAATAGAGGTGCTGGCTGACCCGGGGATGGCGGGCTTCATGCCAGCTCCTGGCCAGAGGATCGCCGGCCAGGGCGTTCAGGGCCCCGTAGAGCTGGTAGCCAAAGCCTTTGGGCAGGTCTCTTGCTGCCAGGGCATAGGTAAACCGTTGCATAGGGCCTCCTTTAATAGTGAATGGTGATCCGGCACTTGCCCCAGTCGTAGGACAGGCCTTCTGCCAGGATGGTCGGCCGCATATAGGGGGCCACCGCCCGACCAAGGGCCGGGTCGTAGGTCGGCTCAGCCGCCAAGAGGGCATTGGTCAGGTCCCGGGCTTCCTTATCATCAAAAAGGGCATAGACCAGGCTTTTATTCACAAAGCCGGCGCCGCCGCCCAGGTAAAGGTAAAGGTCTCGGAGGTCCACCGGGGCCCGGTCGGGGGTCGGGATTTTCTCCCAGAAGACCCGCTCCTGCATGAGCTGGGCCAGCTGGAGGGCCTCATTGAGGACAGTAAGCATCAGGCCGCCCCGGTTCATCAGAGGAATGTCAATCCGCAGGGTAAAGCGGATCCGGGTACCCGGCGGCAGGACTTCGTAGGTATCCGGGTCATCCAGGACCCCCTCCCGGTGGACCAGGCGCCGGCGAACGGCCACCGTATCCCCGGCCCCCAGGGGGTCACTATCCGATACGGAAAAGGCCCGCATCAGGTCATTCAAGCTGGAGGCACGCTCAGCGGTATGGAGGTGGAGCTTGTGCAAAATGTCCACCTGGAGGGCCTGCATCCCGGCCGAAAAGGCCGACCGGTCCCCATCGGTGTGGGCCTGCCGGAGCCGGTTGCGCCAGCCTTCCTTATCCACTTCGGGCATTTCATTGAGGAAGTAGACCAGGAGGACCTGGCGCAAGGCCCCCTTGAGGGTTGTGCCCGGCACATAGGGCCGGCCGGCCGGGTTGCGTAAAAAGGGATGGACCCGGCGGACGGCCGCATCTCCATCAACCGGCAGGACCCGCTTGGTCAGGTCAGCTGCCGGCCCCAGGGCCGGGTGGTCGGCTAAGAAGGCCTCTGCGGACCCACCGGCGGCCAGGTGCCCCTGCCAGGCCTCGAGGAGGCCGGTGGCCAGGAGCCGCCGGCCTAAGAGGGTTTCATCGACCAGGGCCAGACCGTCGGGGCGGCGCAGCCAGTGGCGCCGGTCCAAGGGGCGGTCACCAGCAATATAAAGGGGGCCACCGGTTTCCAAAAAGAGTTCATGGACTTCTAAAAAGCCCAGCCGTTTCATCCTTTCCATGGCCTCACCTCCCCAGCATGGCGCCAAGGGGCCGGCCATGCCAATTGCCAATCGTATAAGCCGGTCCGGTCGCCACCCGGGACCCGGCCTGCCAGTAAAGGCGGGGACCATCTGGATGGTGCCGGGTCCCCCGCCAGAGGGGACGGACCGACAAGCCGGCCTCAGCAGGCAAGTCGGCCCCGATGACCGTACTGAGCAGGCGGCCTGCCCCCTCTACCGGGGTCAGGGCCAGGGCCAGGGCCCTTTCAGCCGCTGACCCGGCCAGGTCCAGGGGCCGGAGGGGGCTGGGGTTAAACTGGCCCCAGCCCAGACTCCGCCGGGCGCCAATCCCGGCCAGGCTGAGCCGGAACCAGGCGTCATCCCAGGCCCGCACCTGGTCGTCAGCCAGGTCCATCAGGATATAGAGGCCAGCCTCAGCCGGCGCCTGACAATAAGCCACCGGCCGGCCCTGGAGAAAGCGGACCCCCTGCCAACCGGTCAGGGCCGCCGGCTGGCCATCAGGCCTTTCATACAGGCCCGGCCCGTCCGGCAGACCCGGCAGGTAAAAGCCGGTCTGGTCAAAGGGGAGGGCATCGGACAGCCGGACCCCCTCAAGGGGCAGGTCCGTCCCCACCACCGAGGCCAGGGCCTGCAAGAGGCTATCTGCCCCAATGGCCGGCTCAGCCCGGCCCGGATCCCAGGCCCAGGTCCGCCAGGGGCCGGAGAAGGTCCACTTAGAGATTAAGGGCGTCATCGCGGAACACCTCGTTATTCAAGAAGGCCAGGTCACGGTCATCAAAGGCATCCCCATAGCCCAGGCGGACCTTCATATCCCGGAAGGCCACCCGGCCACTGCCCCGGCTCCCATGGCCACCTAGGCTATCCATGGTCAGGAGCTCCATGGCCCCGGCCAGGTTTTGCAGGTCTGCCCCGGCTTCTGCCGCCTCGCCGGCGGTATAAATAATCCGCAGGGCAAAGCGGCTGCCGGGCACTACCCGCTCCAGGCTCCGGACCTGGGCCTCGGCTGTGGCCCGGTCAATGGCCACCTCCTGCTTGATTTCCGTTGCTAAAAAGTCCCCGGGACTGGCGAGGAGGGGGGCATCGCAAACAATGAGCCGGCCCGGTCGGGCTGCCTGCCCCTCAATGGCCGGGGCCCCAAAGAGGCGGATGACCTCTTCCGCATCGTGACCGGGATCGTTGACAACCCAGCGCTGGGCCAGGGCCCGGGCCAGGAGGGTCCGCCACTTGCCCTTAAGACTGGACCCGGGCACATAGGGCCGGCCCTGGTGGTCCCGGACCACCGGCAGGTCAGCGGCAGTCGGCCCCAAAGAGGGCCCGGCCCCGATATGTAAGCCGGTGAGGGCCTCTAATTCCCCTTCAATAATTAATTTTCCATACATAGGATTACCTCCCTCCGGTCATCTGCCCGGCTACCGCATGGTGCCAGGCCAGTAAGTGTTCCCCATAAGCAGCCAGCTGGCGGCGTTTTTCCCCATCCCCGGCCGCCTCAGCCAGGGCCCGGACCAGGCCGGCCCGGTCAATGAGCTGGCCCAGGTCACCGGTCTGGTCCGGATAGGTCAGGGCCAGGGCCAGCCGGGCCTCATAAGGAACCAGGCCCGCCTCATCAGCAAAGCGGACCGCCTGGGTCCACTGCATCCAAGCCGCCCGGAAGGGGCGGATGTCCGCCTCCGTTGGCAATTCGCCGGCCTGGGCCAGGTCAAAAACCACCTGCCGGGCCGCCTCTTGTAGGTCATCTATTTGGTCAAATACAGCCATTATCTTTTACCTCCCACTAGGGCCAGGGCCAACTGGGTCAGGGTTAGGTTGCCCTGATCCAGGGCCCGGCTGTACAGGTGCCGGGCAGTTGCCGCCCCCACCGGTGTTTTTTCCATAAAAAGGGCCAGGTCCGCTAGGCCGGGCCGGCCTTGGTTGCGGTCCAGCCAGCCGGCAAAGGGCTGGAGGAAAGCCTTCCCCTCCTTGGCCAGGGCCCGGGCATCTGCCAGGACCCCTGCCCCTTCTCCAAAGGAAAGCCCCCGGCCAAAAAGACAGAGATCATGCCCGGCCAGGTCGCTAAAGGCCCCGGGCCAGCGATTCAGGCTAAAGCGGTTCCCGGCGGCCACTGCCCGGGCCAGGGCCGGCAGGGCCGCTTCAGGGGCCAGCTCTGCCCGGCTATAGACCAACCCCTCCCCGGCATAGGGGCCGGCCCCGGCCAAGAGGTCCGCCTGCCGGGCCGGGCTTGTCACCGTTAGGGTATAGAGGGGACCAGGCCCGGCCTCGCCACGGGGCGGCTGGTCAAGACAAGCCGCTTCGTCACCGGTCAGGCCCCGGGGAAGGGCAAAGGCCCTGGCCATCTCCGCCAGGAGGCTGGCCTTATCCGCCCCCTGGGCATAGCGGAGGACCCCTGCCCCACCGCTGGCTTCAGCCAGGGCCCGTTGGGCCGCCCGGTCTTCCTCAACCGGCCCGGGGACCACCATCACCACCAGCCCCCGCTCCTGCCGGCAGATTCGGCCGGCCGGCAACACCGCCGGCGGCAGGGCCGGCAAGTCCTTCCGGGGCACATCTTCTGTCGGCAAAAGGGCCATTGCCAACCATGTCTCAGCCATCAAGCCACCTCTTTCTTATCTGTCATCTGGCTGCTTGTCAGCAGCCCCTTTTGTGCTACAATAAACGAAACCAATGATTAAGGAGGACTTCCCATGAACTTTATCCACAGCGATGCCGCCCCGGCGGCCCTCGGCCCCTACTCCCAGGCTGTCCAAGTCGGTCACCTGGTCTTCGTCAGCGGCCAATTGCCCCTCAAAGACGGCCAGCTCATCGATGACCCCGCCCAGGCAACCACCGCCGCCCTGGACAACCTCTTAGCCATTGTCCAAGCCGCCGGCGGCCAAAAGACATCCTTCGCCAAGGTCAATATCTTTGTCCGGAACATGGACGACTTTGACACCATCAATACCGCCTATGCCGCCTTCTTCGGCGACCATAAGCCGGCCCGGGCCTGCGTCCAAGTGGCCCGCCTGCCCAAGGATGCCGTCCTGGAAATCGAAGTCATCGCCGACCTCTCTTAAGCTAAGTATACCCGAATATAAAAGGATAGCAAAAAACAGGTGCCTTCATTGCGCACCTGTTTTTTTATACCCGCTTCTAGCTTAAGAAGCCTTCGATAATCCGGGCTTCCGCTTCTTCTTCGGTCAGGCCCAGGGTCTGCAACTTGATAATCTGCTCGCCGGCAATCTTCCCAATGGCCGCCTCGTGGATCAGCATGGCATCCCCATTATTGGCCCGGAGCTCCGGCAGGGCGTCTACCTTGCCATTGCCCACGATGATGGCATCGCATTCCGAATGGCCGGTAGATGGCGCATTGCCCACAATGACCGAATGGTATTCCTGGTGGCTGTCATCCTTGGCCACCGACCGGCTGACCAGGTCCACCCCGCAGCCATCGCCGTTTAATTCCACATAAAAATCGGTGCTGGCCTTGCTATCCGCCTCAGTCAGGATATTTTCCTTAATCACCAGCCGGGCCCCGGCTTCCAACTTAGCAGAAGTCTTCCGGTGGGTATGGGCAATCCCTTCCAACTGGGAGGTGTCCATCTCCAGGTAGGCCCCTTCCGCCAGCTCACACTGGGTTTCCGGGTCAATGATCCGCCGGGCCGCCTCTACCGAGGCATCCCCGCTGCCATAGTGTTTTTCCAGGTAGAGGGCCTTGCTGTTCTTCTCCATAAAAAACCGGTGGATCCCATTGTGCCGGCTTTCCCCGTCACCATCCGTATGGACCCCACAGCCGGCCACGATGGTCACATCAGCCCCTTCGCCAATGTAAAAGTCATTGTAGACCAGGTCATCCACATCATTTTTGGTGATGCAGGCCGGAATATAGCAGGATTCGCCCTTGGTCCCGGCCTTGACAATAATGTCCAGGCCGCTGCCCCCGGACTTGGGCCGGATTTCAATATTTTCCGTTGACCGCCGGCCGGCACATTGAGAGTCCTGGCGGATATTGTAGGCAGCCCCTTCCGGGAAGGCCTGCCAGTCAGATACGATATTTAATAAATCTTTGGTAATCGGGTTAACCGGTTGAAAACTCATTGTACTTCTTCTCCTTCATGATTGACCAGGCATGTTTCACTGCAGGACTGGCACTCCGGCCCATGAGCCAGGCGGGGGAGGATTTCTGCCGTCGGCCCGAAAGCCGCCAGCTCCCCTTTGACAATGACCGCAATCCGGTCTGCAATTTCCAGAATCCGCTCCTGGTGGGAGATAATCACCGTTGACTGGCGGCGGTTTTCCCGTAAATCGTTAAAGACATCAATCAAGCTGTTAAAGCTCCATAAGTCGATGCCCGCCTCCGGCTCGTCAAAGACAAAGAGCTTGGCATCCCGGGCCATGACCCCGGCAATCTCAATCCGCTTGATTTCCCCGCCGGATAGCTTGGTATCCACACTCCGGTCTACATATTCCTTGGCCTGGAGGCCCACCCGACGTAAGAGGTCTGCCAGCTCTTCCTCGCTCAACTCGCGGCCCGCAGACAAGTTCAAGAGGTCCCGGGTCCGCAAGCCCTTAAAGCGGACCGGCTGCTGGAAGGCATAGGCAATCCCCGTCCGTGCCCGGTCAGTAATATTTAAGTCACTAATGTCTTCCCCATCTAAAATAATCCGGCCAGCAGTTGCCTCGGCAACCCCGGCAATCACCTTGGCCAGAGAGGTCTTCCCACCTCCGTTTGGCCCGGTCACCACCACCGTTTCGCCGGTTTTGATGGTTAAGTTAATATTTTTTAAGATGTCCGCCTTACCCGGCACCCCAAAGCCAATATTTTGCAGTTCTAGCATAATTAATCCTCCGTCACTCCATATACATGACAACCTGATCGTCTTGTCTATCCTATAGAATATCATGTTTTCAGATTTTTCATAGACTCAGAAAGATAGTCATAATATTACAGCAATCCGAGAAAATCCGCCCTTAAATTGACAGACAATTTTCCCTCAGAGGCCTAAAGCGTCCAAGGTCTTCTCCAGTGGACCAAAGTCAAAAAAGCCAGCCGTCCGCACCAGCTCCCGCCCGTCCTGCAAAAGCAGGAGGGTCGGAAAAGAAAAGACCCCAAAAGTCCCCCGCAGCTGGGGCACCGCCGCCAAGTCCACCTCCATAAGCCGCAGGTCCCGGTCCGCCAAAACCCGCTCCGTCTTCATCCGCATCCCGTTACAGAGGCCACAGTCCTCCCCCGCAAAGAAGAGCAGGACCGTCCCCTCCAGGTAGTCCTCACTAAAAGCCACCGTCTCCACCTAAACCCCTCCTCTAGTAAAAAACGCCGACCTAGCCGTCGGCACCTGTCCGCCGGCTAATGGCGCCAAGCAAAAACTCATTTTAAATTTTGTATTATTTGCGAAAAATCAAATTTGACTCATTTTAATAAATGGGTAACAATTATGTAAAACATTTAAACATTAGGAGAATATTATCATGAAAAATCGTCTAGTACCATTACTTATTCTACTCGTAGCCATCCTCACATTTGGAGGTTGCGCATCCTCGGATACACCCAGTGGTGCCCTTGAACTCTTTATTAAAAGTGCTCAAAGTGAAGATGAAGAAACATTTTTAGAAGTAACCAAGAACGGTGACCAGTTTTTCAAGGAAAGAGATCAACTCATCGCCGGTTTAAACTATGATGAGGACTCCAGCAAAAAAATCAAAAAAATCATCTCCGATGTTTCCTTTGAGACAGTAAATGAAAAAGAGAACGATAAAACAGCTACGCTTGATGTGAAAATCAAGAACAAGAACCTAGCGGAAAAGTTACGCAATGATACATTCAAAGGAATCATAGCCTATAAGAATGAATTCAAACCCTTGAAAAACGACTTCAAGAATATAAACGACCTCGAAAAGAAGGTAAAGGTCTACCTTATCAAAAAAGATGATAAGTGGTGTGTAGACTTATCAAATGAGAAGAATGCTGATTTACTGAATGCTTTAGTTGGCAACTTAATTAAGGCAAGCAACGACTTTTTCGAAATTGAAAAAGTCACAACAAAGAATAAGGAGATTACTTTCCCGGAAAATCATATTAAATTTCTGGATGGCAACAAACAAATTTTGGTCAATGCCAATCCAAAACTAGAAAATGGCAACCTTGTCCCTTATTATAATCCTCTGAGAGACAAAAATTTCATTCCCGGCTGGGATGCCAGCAAGAATACGCTGACAGCAGTTAAATCCAATAAAGTTTTATCCGTTCCCTTTGGTGAATACAAGCTTGCGACTCATAAAATATACTGGCCCAATATTAAAAAACAATCTCTAAATAGCTACACCCGGGAAAATATCGGTGTTTCCGATAAGAGCTGGTGTGATATTGAGATAATGAACACAACCAGTAAAAAAGGTATCATGGCGAACCCTTTGATGTGCCGAGAAAATAATTACTTTATGTCTTGCGGTTTATCTGTCATTGGCGCCGGAGAAAATATCGAACAGCCCATCGTTTTATATATCGATGGAGAAGAAATAGGGAAAACACAGCGTAAAGGGGAATCTGCATTTGATGCCTTCCCTGAAATGGAAAGAGATTTCTACACCGGTGATGTCGTTGAAGTGATGACCCTTTCGGATGCTCAAGCCAAAAAGCTGCAGTCTATAGGCCATCATTTAGCTGAAATTATTCAAGTCAATGGTGAAAACCAAGTCGTATATTATCAAACCATCCCCTATGAAGTGAAAGATTATTAAAATATAATTTTTTTCCTGCCTATTTACAGGCTTCCTATTAAGATAGCTACCTTAATGGGAAGCCTCTTTATTTTTTCTAAGCTAGGCATTAAAGCAAGCTTACTTCTAATTAATCTTTTATCAAAGAATGACCTCTAGTAAAAAACGCCGACTCAGCAGTCGGCGTGATCCGTCTATTAAAAGGTTTACCCAAAATACCGGTTCACTAGGGGGTGGAAGCGGTTGGGATTGGATTGGTACCTCCACCTGCCTGCGGCCTATCAGCCGGCCGGCACTTTCTTGGCTAAGAAGCTCAGCTGGTCCTTGTAGTCCAGTTCGTAGTCGCAGCTGAAGCCGATGGGGGTCAGGAGGGCGGTGAGGGTTTGAGGGTCGTAGACTTCAAAGCCCAGCATGTCGGCCCATTTTTTGATGGTTTCGCTATCCCGGTGGGCGGCTTCATTGCAGATTAAAAATTGGCCGCCATCGACCAGGACCCGGTGGACTTCTTCAAAGCAGGCGGCGATGTCCTCCCAAAAGTAGATGGTTTCAAAGGCGGTGACAATATCGATAGAGGCATCGGCAAAGGGGAGCCGGCGGACGTTGCCTTCTATGATTTGGCATCGGCCTGCCCGGATGGCCTTTTGGTTAAGTTGCCTGGAGGCGGCGACGCTGGTCGGGGAGTAGTCCAGGCCATAGACCCGGCGGGCCCGGGTCAGGAAGTATTGGACATTCCGGCCGCCGCCACAGCCCAGGTCCAGGAGGGCATAGTCCGGGCGGATGTCTAAAAAGGACCGCCCCCACCGGGCCAGGCTTTCGTGGTGCCAGTTCATCCGGCGGACCATCAGCTGGCCCCCTAGGCCGGTGGGTTTGATGACATTGGCAAAAAATCGTTTGAACATACAGGCCTCCTATGTCAGTTAAATTGCTCATGGCTAACTCTTTTTCCCGCATTATACCACAAGGGGGCCCGCTGTGGCGAAAAAAGTCGAGTCCTCCCGGTTTGTCGACTGCCTAAGTTGATGTGCCGCTTCAGCTCAGAAGGCCCTCTGCCCGCCTTGGCTCTTTCATCAATTTGCAAAAATAGCTGGGTTTATAAACAGGTAAAAGATAAAATAAGAAATATGATTAGAAGATTTTTTAAGTATAAATTGATATAATAAAACCATCAGTTGCCTTATGGTTGGCACTTGATTTTATTACAAGCACCCTAACCGCTTTTAAGATAAGGGGTCAAACTTATCATCAATTACCAATAACACAAAATATAATAATAAACGCCTTTATACATGATGTGATTGTATTCTTGATTAGTATTCCAGTGTTTAAAGGTAGAATGACATTCATACATGGAGAGACTTATGAGTAAAGATATGGATAAAAATAAAGACGTAAATCATGATAAAAAAGAACTTCAAATTAGATCATCTGCTGCTGAATACTTGACTTTTATTGCAGCTAACGGTGATGATCAAGAAGCTATCGAAATTAGATATGAAGATGAAAATATTTGGCTAACTCAAAAGATGATGGCAGCTCTTTATGATGTTAGTGTCGCCACAATAAATGAACATCTTAAAAAAATCTATGCCGATAGTGAATTACAAGAAGAAGCAACTATTAGGAATTTCCTAATAGTTCAAAAAGAAGGTTCTAGAAATGTTTCAAGGGAGACAAAACACTATAACCTACAAGCAATTATTGCAGTAGGTTTTAAAGTAAATAACGAACGTGCCATCCAATTTAGAAAGTGGGCAAACCAAATTGTAAAAGATTTTACAATTAAAGGTTGGGCAATGGATGATGAAAGACTCAAAAATTCTGGCACAAAACTTACCAAGGATTATTTCGAAAAATTACTTGTAAAAATTCGTGAAATTAGATTATCTGAGAGACGATTCTATCAAAAAATCACAGATATTTATGCCACATCTTTAGACTATGATCCATCTGCAAAAGCAACAAAAAGGTTTTTTGCAGCTATTCAAAATAAATTGCACTATGCCATTCATGGAAAAACTGCAGCTGAATTAATTGTAGATAAAGCCAATCACAAGACTAAAAATATGGGACTTACTACTTGGGAAGGCTCTCCAGATTCAAAAATTCATAAATATGATGTAGTTGTTGCAAAGAATTATCTAAACGAAGAAGAATTAAATCAAATGCAAAGAATTGTTTCATCATATTTGGACATGGCAGAACTACAAGCAGAAAGACATATCCCGATGACAATGGCAGATTGGGAAAAAAGATTGAATGGATTTTTACAATTATGGGATAAAGAAATCTTAAACGATGCAGGAAAAGTATCTGCAGCTCTTGCTAAAAAACACGCAGAGAGTGAGTTTGAAAAATATAGAATAATACAAGATAGACTCTACAAAAGTGATTTTGATAAATTCTTGGAACTAGAAGATGATACTAAAAATTAGAAGAATATACATATTTGGCGATGAAAAATCAACAATGGCGAGATTAATCTCGCCATTGTTTTTATTTTGGCGTATGAATAGGATTGCTTTTGTAAGCGGCCTTGCTCGAAAATAAAAAAACCGAGGCCGGGAGACCGGTCTCGGTTGGTTATTTTAATAAAGCTTGGCGCCTGCAGGGATGTGGGGGTCCACCATGAGGAGCTGGAGTTTTTCTTGGCCCTCTTCGGTGTGGATGGCGGACAGGAGCATGCCGCAGGAGTCGATGCCCATCATGGCCCGGGGCGGGAGGTTGGTAATGGCGATGCAGGTCTTGCCAACCAGGTCTTCCGGTTCATAGTAGGGGTGGATGCCGCTTAAGATGGTGCGGTCGGTGCCGGACCCATCATCCAGGGTGAACTGGAGGAGTTTTTTAGACTTGGGAACGGCGACGCAGTCTTTGACTTTGACGGCCCGGAAGTCGGACTTGGAGAAGGTGTCAAAGTCGACCATGTCCTCAAAGAGGGGTTCCACGACAACCTTGGAGAAGTCGATGGGAGCCTCGGCTTTGGTGGCCGGAGCCTGGTGGTTTTTATTTTTGCCACCGTCCAGGGGCTTCATGGTCGGGAAGAGGAGGACGTCCCGGATGGAGTCGCTATCGGTGAGGAGCATGACCATCCGGTCAATGCCGACGCCCAGGCCGCCGGTCGGGGGCAGGCCGTATTCCAGGGCATTGATGAAGTCTTCGTCCATGGGGTGGGCTTCGTCATCGCCGGCGGACTTGGCCTTGACCTGCTCTTCAAACCGGTGCCGCTGGTCAACAGGGTCGTTGGTTTCAGAGAAGGCGTTGGCGTGTTCCCGGCCGACAATGAAGAGTTCAAAACGGTCGGTCATCCGGGGGTTGTCCGGGTTGCGCCGGGCCAGGGGGCTGATTTCAACCGGGTATTCGGTGATGAAGGTCGGTTGGATCAGGGTCTTTTCGACGAAGAGGTCAAAGAGTTCTTCCAGGGCATGGCCCCGGTCGGTGCACTTGTCGGCTTCGGCGCCTTTTTCAATGGCGGCGGCAATGAAGGCGGCATCGTCCATGTCGGCATGGTAGTCCAGGCCGCAGGCGTCTTTGACGGCTTGAGCCATGGGCAGACGGGGCCAGGGGCCGGCCAGGTGGACCTCATGGCCGTCACAGGTAATGTCTGTGGTGCCGAGGACCTCTTCCGCGACATGGATGAAGAGGCCTTCGGTGATATCCATCATGGTGTTGACGTCGCCATAGGCCTGGTAGAGTTCCATCAGGGTAAATTCCGGGTTATGGCTGGTATCGATGCCTTCGTTCCGGAAGACTCGGCCAATTTCGTAGACCCGTTCCAGGCCGCCGACAATGAGCCGTTTCAGGTGTAGCTCCAGGGCGATCCGGAGGTAGAGGTCGATATCCAGGGCATTGTGGTGGGTGATGAAGGGGCGGGCATTGGCGCCGCCGGCAATTTGGTGGAGGATGGGGGTCTCTACTTCCAAAAAGCCCAATTTATCCAGGTAATGCCGGACGGATTGGATGATCTTGGTCCGCTTGACAAAGGTATCCCGGACGTCCGGATTCATGATGAGGTCGACATAGCGCTGGCGGTAGCGTAATTCGACATCGGTCAGACCGTGGAATTTTTCCGGCAGGGGCCGCATGGCCTTGGACAGGTGGGTCAGCTTGGTAACCCGGATGGAGAGTTCTCCCCGGTCGGTAATAAAGAGGGGGCCTTCGACGCCAATGATATCGCCGACGTCGGCCTTTTTGAAGATCCAGTGGTTGTCTTCACCGAGGACGTCCTGCCGGCAGTAGATTTGGATATTGCCGGACAGGTCGGCCACATTAGCGAAACCGGCCTTGCCCTGGCCCCGTTTGGCCATGATCCGGCCGGCGATTTTTACCGGTTCTTCGCTTGCTAAAAGGCTTTCCTGGGCTGCTAAGATATCCTTCACATGGTGGGTGACGTCAAAGCGGTGGCCGAAGGGATCAATGCCGCGGTCGCGTAAGGCGGCCATTTTTTCCAACCGGACGTTCATGATTTGTTTGAGTCCGCCGAGATTTTCTGTAGCCATGGCTCCTCCTATTCGTTTTGTATAGAAATAACCCGATAGATGATATCGCCCACCGGGGCAGCAACGGTGATCTCATCACCGACCACATGGCCTAAGAGGGCCTGGCCCAGGGGGGATTCATTGGAGATCCGGTTTTGCATGGGGTCTGCTTCAATGGTCCCTACGATCCGGTACTCTTCCTCTTCTTCCAGTTCTACGTCCTCTACCCGGACCTTAGAACCGACGTTGATTTTATCTTTATCGTCTTCGCTCTTACTGATGAGTTCGTAATTGCGGAGTAGGCTTTCTACTTTTTTGATCCGACCTTCAATAAAGGCTTGCTCATTTTTTGCATCGTCATATTCGGAGTTTTCGCTGAGGTCTCCGAAATCGATTGCTACCTTTAAACGATCGGATACTTCTTTCCGGCGAACCGTCTTCAAGTGTTCCAGCTCGGCCTTTAATTCATCTAATCCTTCTTGGGTGAGTAAGGTCTTATCTGCCATCTGTGTCGATGCCTCCTGCCAAACAGTTTTAGTCATAAAGAAGGCCGTGACCATGTCACGACCAGTCATCAATTTTATAAGTATATACGTCCTGCCCCTGTTTGTCAAGCAGGACAGGGGCTAGCCGGCTGCAGGCGGTGGGGCGGTCAGGAGGTCTTCCAGCCGGTCTTCTTCCATGAGGCTGTCGGCATAATCCAGGGTGATGGCTGCCCGGTTGGACAGGAGGCGGGCGGCCTTGGTGGGGACTTGCTGCCGGGTCTTGCGGTTGATCAGTTGAGAATTTTTAAAGAGCCCATCCCGGGAGTACTTGAAAAGCCGGTCCTTGGTGATAAAGGACCCTTTGACCAGATAGGTCTGGGGAAAGACGACGTTTCGGTCCACTTCTTCCGGCGGGCCCAGGAGGTCTATGCCGAAGGTCGGGACCTGCTGGCGGTCCCAGCCGAGGAGGTTTAAGACGGTCGGGTAGAGGTCCACTTGCGACCCGGTATTATCCCGGATGATATTTTCTTCCAGACCGGGCACCTTGAGGATTAGGGGGATGTTCATCATGGTGTCATAGTCCGGGGTCCAGCCCAGCCACCTGGTCATAGAGGCCATTTGGGACGGGTTGGTCAGGGTCATGGCATGGTGGTCGCCGTAGACGGCGATGAGGGTATCCTCCAGGAGCCCCGCTTCTTCCAGCTGGGCAAAGAAGGCCCGGAGGGCATTGTCGGTGTACCTGGCGCAATTGGCGTAGCGGTAGACGAAGTCTGTCGGATCGTCTGCTTCCTTGGGGATGGTCAGGTACTTGGCCGGCAGGTCATAGGGGGCATGGGTCGACAGGGTCACCAGGAGGGCAAAAAAGGGGCGGTCCGTCTGCCGCTGGGCCAGGAGCCGGTCAGCGGACTGGTCAAAGAAGGACCCGTCCGATAGGCCCATATTGATGGTTTCATCCTGGCTATAGTCTTCACCGAGGAAGATGTGGTTGAAATGAAAGGCGGGGTAGATGGCCTCCCGGTTATAGTAGGTCCCTGTATTGCCATGCATGGCCAGGCGGTCATACCCCTGGGCTTCGGCCATGGCCGGCAGGGCATAGGACTGGCCTTTGTAGCTGGTGTAGGCCTGGCCCTGCAAGCTGGGGTACAGACCGGACATGGACACGAACTCTGCATCAGAGGTATTGCCCCCGCCGAGAAGCTCAAAATAATCGGTAAAGTAGATACTCCCCGGGGCCCGGGCCAGGTTATTTAGGAAGGGGGTGATGGCCTGGCCGTTATAGGTCCGGTTCAGAAAGGTATTCTGGAGAGATTCGCACTGGATGAAGATGACGTTCTTCCCCCGGGCCAATCCGGTAAAGGCATTGGCCTGGATGGGCCGGTTCTTGAGGTCATCGGCAATGGTTTGGTAGCTGGGGTCTTGCTTGAGACGGCGGCCTTCCAGCTGGGCATTGATGGGCGACAGGACCAGGGTGGAGTATAGCTCATGGCCGAAAATCCCGGTCTGCCCGATGGCCGGCAGGAGGATAACCCCCAGCAGGAGGGCTAGGGCCAGGCGCCGCCGCTGGCTAAGAGGGCCGGTCGGTTCCCGGGCCGGGGCCCGGAGGATATAGAAAGCCAGCAGGAGGGTGATGAGGGCCATCAGGATGGGCACCGGGCCGAAGTCCTTTCGGATAACCGGCCAAACCCCGGTCAGTTCCCGGGCCAGGCCCAGGCGGTCGGTAAAATTAAAGTGGCCAAATTCCCGGTAGTAAATCCCCAGGCCGATTTTTAAGAAACCCAGGACCAAGGCCAGGCCCAAGTGGTAGGCCCGGCCCCACCAGAGGACAAAAAGGCAGCTATCGCCCAGGGTCGTGAGGACAATGCAGGCCAAAATAAGGCCCGGAGACAGGGCCGCCGGGCCGGTGGTGGATAGGCTGGACAGGTATAAGAGGCTGTTTAAGCTGAGCATGGCCAGAACAATCGGGCCGGTGGATGTTTTCATAGGACCTTCCTTTGCCGTCAGGACCGCTGGCCTGAGGGTCTTGATGGAGATTATTTACCCTTACTTTACCATAAGATGACAGGGCCTGTACATAAGCCCGTCCCCTCCTCCTCTTCCATCCCTCAGGGGCGACCGTCTTGGCCGCAAGGAGTTCAGAACGGTTATTCGGCGAATGAACGTTTGATTTTTACGTTTTTTTCTAGTATACTGTTGACAATTAGATGATCGATGTCTCCCCCGTAGGAAAGGAGCCTCGTATGCAGGTGAAAACGGCTTTAAGCGCCCGGCAGGTGCGCATTTTAGATTTTATTATTGCTGAAGTGGAAGAAAAGGGGTACCCGCCCTCGGTACGGGAAATAGGCGAGGCTGTTGAGCTTAAGAGTTCGTCAACGGTCCACAACCACTTGAACCAGTTGGAAAAGAAGGGCTATATCCACCGGGACCCAACCAAGCCCCGGGCCATTATGATCCTAAAAAATACCGATGAAAGCGACTACCAGCCCTATACCAGTGACAACAATGAGGTCTTTGAAGAAATGGTGGGCCTGCCGGTCTACGGGACCGTCGCTGCCGGCGCCCCCATCTTCGCTGACGAAAACCTGGAAGACCGGATCTCCATGCCCATGCGCTTTGTCCGGGACGAAGGGGCCTTTATGTTGCGTATTCATGGGGAGTCGATGATTGAGGTGGGAATCATGGACGGGGACTATATTATTGTGGCCCCCCAGCCCACCGCCCAAAATGGCGATATCATCGTTGCCCTCATCGGCGACGAAGCCACCTGTAAGACCTTCTACCGGGAAAAGAACCGGGTCCGGCTCCAGCCGGAAAACCAGACCATGGAACCGATTTATGCTGAAAACCCCATGGTGATTGGCAAGGTCATCGGTTGTTACCGGGACATGCACAGATAAGCAAAGCCGTCCTGGCACTCGCCAGGACGGCTTTTTTACGCCCATGCCTTCCCGATGGGCCAGACCTGCCCACAGAAACTAAAAAGCCCGCCTCCCTAAAGAGGCGGGCTTTTTGCCGGACCAGGTACGGTCCGGGGCTCGGGCCGGGCAACAGGCTATTGAATCAGGGCCTGCCCCCGGTCATAGGCTTCCATATTCACGTCAACGAATTTTTCCTTGACGGTTTCGGCAATAATTTTCTTCCAGTCAATGTCCGGCAGGTTAATCAGCTTGGCCAGGGCGCCAAAGAGGACCACGTTGGCCACCTTAGGATTACCCAGCTCTTCTGCAATATCTGTCGCCTTAATGACAACGGTATCCTTCACCAGCCCCTGGAGGACTTCAATGGTGTCTTCCGGATAAGTGATTTTACCGGATTGGACCGGGGCGGAGGGCAGGCCTTCATCGTTAACGATGAGTTCGCCGCCTTCCTTGAGGAGGCTCATGTAACGCAGGGCTTCCTGCTTTTCAAAGGCAACCATGATATCAGCTTCCCCTTCGCCGATGATGGGGGAGTAAACCTTATCCCCGTACCGGACCTGGGTGGATACAGTCCCACCCCGCTGGGCCATACCATGGATTTCACTCATTTTTACATCATAGCCGGCATTCACGAGGCCTTTGACCAGAATGTTGGACAGAAAGACTGTCCCCTGACCGCCGATACCGACCAACAGAACGGATGTCACACTCATTTTTTCTGCGTCTCCTTTCCGAGGCAAGGTTCACCAACGGCGTGGATGGCCTTAACCGGGCATACTTGCGAGCACAAACTGCAACCGAGGCATTGATTTTGGTCAATGGAGCTCTTCTTAATATCTGTCTGGAAGATAATGGCCGGGCAGCCGGTCCGGGTGCACTTCTTACAACCGATGCAAACGTCTTGGTTGACGGTGAAGCGACGGTCTAAGGGCCCGAATTCTTCCAGGTCTGCTTCAGTGTACTTCTTCAGGGCGCAGGGATAGCGGCTGATGATGACGCAGGGCTCATTCAGGTCAAAGGCCCAGTCTAAGGCCGCATTGGTGGCTTCCTGGTCATGGGGGTTAATAGTGCGGATTTGTTCGCAACCAAAGGCCCGGGCCACGTCTTCCACGCTGACCATGTGGCTCACTTCACCCTGGGCGGTGAAACCGGACCCGGGGTTTTCCTGGTGGCCGGTCATGGCCGTAATCCGGTTATCCAGGACGACGGTAATGAGGTTGGACCCGTTATAGAGGGAGTTTTCCAGCCCATTCATCCCGGTGGCGAAGAAGGTGCTATCGCCCATAACGGCGACAACCCGTTTCTTTTCGCCGGATTGGGCCAGGACTTTGGCAACCCCGTGGCCGACAGCGGTAGCGCTCCCCATGCAGATTCCACTATCTAAACAGAAGAGGGGCTCGTAACCACCGAGGGTGTAACAGCCGATGTCATTGGAAATATAGCAGTCTTTCCGCTTGCCCAGGGCATAGAAGAAGGACCGGTGGGGACAACCGGCACACATGGTCGGTGGGCGGGGAATGAGGTCTTTCGGGTCAATTTGGACCCCTTTATGCTCTTGGCCCAGGAGGGCTTTAGCGATGATCCCGGGGTTTAATTCGTCAACGGCCGGAATGACTTCCTTACCGATGCATTCAATGCCGGCTGCCTTGATTTGTTCTTCCATGTAGGGGTCCAGTTCTTCCACCACATAGAGTTTTTTAACAGTCCCGGCAAATTCGCGGATTTTTTCAATGGGCAGGGGGCAGGTGAAGCCTAATTTTAAGATATTGGCCTTGTCGCCAAAGACTTCTTTTACATAATTGTAGGCGGCCCCACTGGTGACAATCCCAATGTCAGACCCATGATCTTCAACAAAGTTGAAGGGGGATTTTTCGGCAGCAGCGAGCATCTCGCCCTGGCGGGCATCTAAAAGCCGACGGTTGGGCTTGGAAGATGAGGGCGCAGAGCCGAAGTGTTTCATATTGGTTGCCCGGTCCCACATGGGCTTAATTTCGACTTCCTTCCGGTCGCGGGTTTCGACGAGGCTCTTGGCGTGAGAAATCCGGGTCGTGGACCGGACCATGACGATGGTATTCAATTCTTCGGAAAGCTCATAGGCTTCACGGATCATGTCATAACATTCTTGGCTGTCAGACGGTTCCAGCATGGCCACTTTACCAAATTTGGCAAAGTTCCGGTTATCCTGCTCATTCTGGGATGAGTGTTGGCCCGGGTCATCAGCTGATACAAAGACAAAACCGCCATGAACCCCCATGTAAGCATAGGTCATAAAGGGGTCTGCAGCGACGTTTAAGCCAACGTGTTTCATGCTGGCAAAAGCCCGGCCACCGGCAATAGAAGCCCCAATGGCACTTTCCATAGCTACTTTTTCATTTGGCGCCCATTCGGCGACAAGACGGTCATCTAAGGCGATGTTCTTTAAGATCTCACTAGATGGCGTCCCCGGATAGGCGGAAGCAAAGTGAACGCCGGCATCTATAACACCACGCGCCAATGCTTCGTTACCGGTCAGCAATTCTTTCATAATGGATGTCATCCTCTCCTATCACTTTTCCATAACAGTGGCACATTGCTTACTTCTATACTACCACACTTTAACTTTTTTTCAACACTTTTTTATTTTATTTTTATTTTTCAACAGAATTATAGGTTGTTGAAGGAAAAGTCCCCCAGCCAGGCGCCTGGCCGCTGCCCAAGCCAAATACCTTTGTCGGAAATATTGCACTATTCCGTCTCCCTCCCTTGTCTAAATTTCAACGACATGCTATAATAATTTTAACTATTGTTGAATTAAGAAAGCGGATTGGAGGATGAAAGATGACTACTGTGCCGGAAAAAGACGTCTTCGCCTTAATTAACCAAATAGCCGAAGCGATTGCTCTAACTTTCGACAATGACTGCGAAGTCTGTGTATCAGACTTGGATACACCGGAAAAGGCCGTACTATACATATATAACGGCCATGTCACCGGACGAAAGGTGGGGTCTCCGCTGATTGAAGAGGCCGAAGCCCGGGTGAAAAACACCGATGAAAATGTCTATTTAAATTATAAAAAACAAATCAAGAAAAATGGCCCCTCCCTGAAATCATCAACAATCGTAAAAAAAATAGGCGACCGGAACATCGCCTTCTGTATTAATTACGATTGCAGCCATATTGAATCCATCCAGTACACCCTGATGAATTTTTTGCAAACCTCTTCAGACCAGGAAGACATGGATATCCTGGGGATCAACACCCCCTCTGCCCTGGTGCCGATTATCCAGGCCAGTATCCAGGCCATCAATAAGCCCGTCCAGGACTTTAAAAAGGTCGACCGGCTGAATGTCGTCCGCAACCTGGACCAGCGAGGCATCCTAAAGATCCAAAACAGCGTCCGGCTCATCGCAGAGGCCCTCGGCGTCTCCCGCTACAGCATCTACAACTATATTAAAGAAGTCCGCGGCGAAAGCCGGTAACCCCAAGCCCGGCGGCAGCCAAGAGAATAGCCGCAGCCCGACGAGCGAAAAATTCTAGCTTATTTATATGGTCATGGACGCATTACAGTGAAAATAGCTGCAGAAACCATTGATATGAGTGACGCCACTGCTCGTAAATTGTTAAGAAGGCTGGTAGATAAACAGGTGTTAAGCTGGCATGGAAACTCAGGGCGAGATCCCAAGCAGTATTATACGATTAAACATCACTAGTTCGGAGTAAAAGGCATCTACCAACCCGGTAGATGCCTTTTTATTATAGACCTCCTTTTGAAAGAAGAATGACTCAAAATGAATGGCTATCATCTGCTTCCGGCCCACACAAAAAGAACCGCCCCTAAAAAGGAGCGGTTCTTTCCATGTGTGGCTTGATTAGGCCGGAACAGGCTTAGATAAAGGTTTTATCGTTTAAGTCGGTCCAGTGTTCGGTTTTACCATCTGCATCACGGGTAAAGTCATGACCCATGGTGGCTTCCATGACCGGCTCGAAGAACCAATCCTGGCGGGCCACATCACTGAAGTGGATGACCTTATTCATATGGGCATCAATCCAGTAGAGGTCTGCATACCGGTTCAGCATCCGGTTGGTGATGGAGGTTACTTCGGCCCGGCTGATGGCTTTTTCCGGGGCAAAGGTATTGTTCGGGTAACCGGATACCCAACCCTTACTTGCTGCCAGACGGATGGCCTTATAGGCCCAGTGGCCTTGGGAAAGGTCTGTAAAGTCAACTTCGTCTTCAGCGGTCAGTTGGGCAAAGCGGGCGGCAATAGCGGCAAACTCTGCCCGGGTGATGGGTTTATTCGGTTGGAAGGTCCCATCCGGATAACCGGATACAATGCCCTTTTGGACGGCATAGCCAACGGTATTGGCATACCAGTCACCGGCATGGACATCGCTAAAGTTGCTGGCATAGCTTTGGCCCTTAACGGGACGGTCTTTTAAGAGACGGGTGAACATGGTCGCCACTTCTGCCCGGGTCATGCCGCGGTTGGGGCCGAAGGTCCCATCCGGGTAACCAATCAGGTATTGGTAGTGGTCCGTATTGTTCAGGTCACCTTCACCGGGCTTCACCCCGGGTTTATCGTTCGGCTTAACGTCCGGTTTCACATCCGGCTTAGACGGCGTGATGACAACTCCGCCACCGCCACCGCTAGACGTGGAAGACTTCTTGCCAACGACTTTATCCCCGGGGATGGTGCCGATAACCTGGTCATCTTTGTCTTTGATAGTAACTGTACCGTCATCGCCTACGATAATCTTGCTATCTGCAGGCAGGTTGGGGTTCTTTTCTTTAACCTTATTGGCAATCTCTTCTTTTTCTTTATCGGTTAAGTGAGAAGGATCAGCAACAATGGTTTTGTCCGGAACATTAATATTTTGTTCAGGTTCTTGGTCCTTCTCTTGAACCGTCACGACAATCGTATCAGAAACAGCCTTGGGTCCCTTAGCGGAATCCTGGACTTGGCCATTGATCTGCATGTCTTTTTGCAGGTCAACGGTTTCCGGAAGCGGAAGTTCCAGGACACCGGCTTTTTCAACCGGGCTGTCGCCAACTTTCCAGACGCCATCGTCGCCCTTCTTAGCAACGATTTGAGTCGGATGGTCTGCATCTTGCGGATTCGGGATCAGGATAATCACGGTGTCGCCATCGGTCGGCGTTTTCACCTTAATAACCTTATCGCCTGCTTTGATGGGGTCGATGGTAGGAGCTGCGGGTTTTGCAACGACCGGGTTGTCGCCAGCTTTGCCGGTGGATTCGTCAGACGGTTCGGTGGTTGCTTCGTCGCCTTTGGTTTGGGCTTTGACGTCACTCTTGTCTTTAACTTTGTCGGCCGGAATGGTGACAACGCCTGTTTCCGGATCGATGGTTAAATCGGTTTCGTTTTCAGGCAGTTTCCATTTTCCTTGATCGTCCTTGGTCAGGGTGACGGTCTTCGGTTGGGCATTTTCACCTTCAGGCGTGTAGGTGATGTCGATTGTCTTCGCTTTGTCGGCTTTGGCCGGCGGAGTGACGGTGACGGCACCTTTATCATCCGGGGTGACGATCGGGGCATCTAGTTTTTCTTTGACAATCGGGTTGTCGCCAGCTTTGCCGGTGGCTTCGTCAGACGGTTCGGTGGTTGCTTCGTCGCCTTTAGTTTGGGCTTTGACGTCGCTCTTGTCTTTGACTTTGTCTGCCGGAATGGTGACAACGCCTGTTTCCGGATCGATGGTTAAATCGGTTTCGTTTTCAGGCAGTTTCCATTTTCCTTGATCGTCCTTGGTTACGGTGACGGTCTTCGGTTGGGCATTTTCACCTTCAGGCGTGTAGGTGATGTCGATTGTCTTCGCTTTGTCGGCTTTGGCCGGCGGAGTGACGGTGACGGCACCTTTATCATCCGGGGTGACGATCGGGGCATCTAGTTTTTCTTTGACAATCGGGTTGTCGCCAGCTTTGCCGGTGGCTTCGTCAGACGGTTCGGTGGTTGCTTCGTCGCCTTTGGTTTGGGCTTTGACGTCGCTCTTGTCTTTGACTTTGTCTGCCGGAATGGTGACAACGCCTGTTTCCGGATCGATGGTTAAATCGGTTTCGTTTTCAGGCAGTTTCCATTTTCCTTGATCGTCCTTGGTTACGGTGACGGTCTTCGGTTGAGCGTTGTCGCCTTCAGGTGTGTAGGTGATTTCAATCGTGGTTGCTTTGTCAGCTTTGGCCGGCGGAGTGACGGTGACGGCACCTTTATCATCCGGGGTGACGGTCGGGGCAGGTAGTTTTTCTTTTTGAACTTCTACTTGAGCAGTAAAGTCTACAGCTCCTGTAATTTCACTGCTCGTCTTGTCGTAGTTGTCATAGGGCCAGGTTGTCGTTTGATTGTCACTGGGTTTAGCGTATTTAACGGTGTAACCTGTGTCCGCTACAACAGCAGGTACGGCTACTTCTTGTTTTTCACCAGCGGCATTTTTGCCGATAAGCTTACTGCCGTCATCGCTAAATTTAACGCCGGCTTTGGGGTTGACGTAGATGACTTTATTTTCATCTGTATTATCCAGTTTGGCACCCACAGCGTCTTTAAAGGTTAATTTGACATAGCCTTCAGGGGCGTTCTTTTCGTCGCCGGTGTAGATTTCGTCTTGTTTGTCGTAGACGGCATAAATGGTACCGGCTTTACTTGCATCATAGCCGTATTTACCGGGTTGCCCAATCATGCCGGGGTTTGAGTACTTGTAGCCGATGAATTTGGGGGCTTTTTCGCCATTATTGCCGTAAGCCAGTGCGTCTAAGTTAATTGTTTCGCCATTTTTACCGGTAATGATTACAGGATATTTGTTGGCATCCGCATCGGCCCGGAATTTTTCGGGGATGGCTACTGGTTTATTGGTACTGTAAGATATTTTGTCAACATACTTTACATTAGCAAGGGCGACTTTTTCAACGGTTTGATTCGGTTCTAGTTCACCCTTTTGATTACCTCTTTTGACGGTAACTTTACCAGTCTTGTCAACATCAATAGTGATCTTGTCCCCCAGGTTCGGGTTAGCTTCTTTGACTGCTTTCTCGACGGCTTCTTTTTCTTTTTCGTCTAAGTTCGTCAAATCTTTGACCGGCGTCTTCTTCGGTGCGTTAAGCTTTAGCACAGGATCTTCTTGAATAGTTTGATCCGGTGTTAGCTTTTCTTCTTTACCGCCTATGTTGATGGTAACATTACCTTTTTCATCTACAGCGATTTTATCTTGATCGGTTAATTTCTTATTAGCCTTCCTCACTGCTGCTTCAACTTTTTTTATTTCCTCCGGAGTTAATTTGTCCTTATTCTGAACGAGGGTTTTTTCCGGAACTGTAAGATGATCTATTTGTTCAACGGTTTCTGATGCCGGAATTTCTTTGGATTCGTTGCCAATGATGACAGTGACTTTACCGGTCTCATCCACGGTAATTTGATCATCCTTCAAGCCCGGATTAACTTTTTTAACCGCTTTTTTAACTTGCTTTTGTTCATCTCCAGTTAGGGCTGTTTTATCAGATACTGCCGTCTTTTCAGGTTTTTGCAGGTCCGGTGCCTTAAAGGTTGCCTTAACCGTCTCACTACTTCCATCCGGATAAGTAACTTCAACCGGAATAGTGACGACTTCACCGGGTTGGAGAGTTTTTGCAATAGCTTGCGGTAGGGTCACTGCACCGGTGTCAGAATCCACGGTAATCTGATCTGCTTTAATGGCTGTTCCATAAGAAGCCGTGGGCTGACCTTTACCAAAAGTAAATTTGGTTTTCTTTTGACCATCTTTGGATTGCGGTAAATTTGCCTTGGCTTCTTCTTTATTATTAGTTTCCTTGCCGTCTGCTTTAAGATACTTATTTTCTTTATTTTTACGGTAATTCTGTGGCGTACTCACCGTATCTTTGTCGTATGTTACTGCTGCTTCTGCATACTCGGGTTCGTTATTTTCGGATTGTACTTTAACTTTTACCTTAATAATTGCAACTGCTCTGGATTGCTCGCCACCTGTAACATTTTCACCATTGGCACCATACTGGTCATCAGAGTAAATAACGGTCACCGGGACTTTATATTCTTTACCTGATTCAGGTACACCAGTTAGGTTCTTCGTATCCAGTTTCAGTTGAGCATCCTTTAAAGTACCCCACCTTTCATTACCTTTTGTGCCGGCAATGGTCTTGCCTTTATCCAAACGGTCAGGGGCTTTTCTGTCTGACAGTTTCCATTTATCAGATTTGGCGGCATTGAATTTAAGAAGCTTTTTAATAACTTCTTCATTCACGTCTTCAAAGCTATCCACTTCAATGATCTGATTATCAACAACCGAATATTTTTCTTTTTGAGGCACAACGTGAAGCCAGAATTGCCCTTTTACATTTTGGTGTCTCTGATCCACACCTGCTGCGGTTTTGACTTCCAAGGGGATTTTAAAGTAGCCATGAGGACCTTGTTCCGGGAAGTTAGCTGTAAATTTATAGACACATCTTGTAGGGTTACTTGTGCTTTTATTATTGCTTTCGCGCCCTAAAATTTTTAATTTATAGTTTCCGGAGCCCTGATCTTCTACAATTCCTGCTGCATTAGGCTTTAATTGATCAGGCAAGCCGGTTACGTATAAGTACGGATTCCCCTGGTCATCATCTTCAGTTAAGGTGAAACTTTCCATCCTAACAATCTTATCTTCCTCACCTGTGAACGCAGATTGTTTTGGTGAAAAACGCACTTCTGATTTTTCAACATTAGCAGATAAACCGATGTTTTTATCACCACGGAAGATAGTGTAAACCCAATCTTGTTTTTGTTTTTCTTCAGGGACAACCGTTAAAGCTTCGCCTTTAGGGATAATGTATCCGCCAACAACATTACCGATAAAGTTAATGATGGGCATTTCAGGATCAGAAGTTACCAATTTAGCAAGATCAATTTTTATCGTGCTAGAATCCTTAAAAGTAAGCTCAAATTGCTGGTGTTGTCCATTTAAAACGACTCTAGTGACAACATCAGAACCTTCTTGATCCTTGAGTTGTGCATTGAGGGCTGCTTGAATCTTTTTCTGAATATCGTATTGACCCTGGATTTCATATCGAGCAATATGTTCCGCATTTTTAACAGCGACTTTTGTATTCAGCTCAATAGCTGCGTATTTCTCAGCCAGCTTTTGCTGGGGATCTGCCGGGTTATCGACCGAGGGAGGGACTTGATCTGCAAAGACCGGGGCGGGCACGGTGGAGCAAACCAGGGCCAGGGCCAGGACTGCAGCACAAGCGCGTTCTGTAGCCTTTTTGGGCTTGAGTTTGCAATTGAGAAAAGCGTCATGGGATTGACTGGATTTCTTCATGGGTTCATCTCCTTTTTTATTTAAACGCTATACTGGTTTAAGTGTACTCGAGCGGTTAAGGGATGTCATTTTTTTTGCAAACCATCAGAAATAAATTTTATAAATGCATTAGCATATGCTAATGTTAAGGGCCTTTATCTTGCTGAGGGCGCCGGCAGGTAGGCGGTTGGTGGAGAGGCGGCACCGGGGCGGCATGGTATATTAAGCCGGCCTTCTTTAGGCAAAAAGAAGGGCCGGCCCCCCGGAGGGCGACCGGCTGATAAGAAAAGAGAGCAGGGCCAGGGGCCTTGCTCTCTTGGGTTGAACTTACTTGTCGATTTTAGATACAACGCCGGCGCCTACGGTGTGGCCACCTTCGCGGATAGCGAAACGGAGGCCTTCTTCCATGGCGATGGGGCTGATGAGTTCCACTGCCATTTTGACGTTGTCGCCGGGCATGACCATTTCGGTGCCTTCGGGCAGTTCGATGACGCCGGTGACGTCGGTGGTGCGGAAGTAGAATTGGGGACGGTAGCCGTCGAAGAAGGGCTTATGACGGCCGCCTTCTTCTTTGGTCAGGACGTAGACTTCACATTCGAATTTGGTGTGGGGGGTGATGGTGCCGGGTTTGGCTAATACTTGCCCACGTTCGATTTGGTCTTTGTCGATACCACGGAGAAGGGCGCCGATGTTGTCGCCGGCTTCTGCGTAGTCGAGTTGTTTACGGAACATTTCTACGCCGGTGCAGACGGTTTTCTTGGTTTCTTCGGTGATACCGACGATTTCTAATTCGTCGCCGATTTTCAGTTCACCACGTTCTACACGACCGGTGGCTACGGTACCACGACCGGTGATGGAGAAAACGTCTTCGACGGGCATGAGGAAGGGTTTGTCTTTGTCACGTTCCGGGGTCGGGATGTAGTCGTCTACGGCTTGCATGAGTTCTTTGATGTTTTCTGCCCAGGGACCGCTCGGGTCTTGGAGGGCTTGGTAGCCGCTGCCGCGAATGACGGGGATGTCGTCGCCGGGGAAGTCGTATTCGCTTAAGAGTTCGCGGATTTCCATTTCGACGAGTTCGAGCAGTTCTTCGTCGTCTACGAGGTCGCATTTGTTCATGAATACGACGATGTAGGGAACGCCTACCTGGCGGGCCAGGAGGATGTGTTCACGGGTCTGCGGCATGGGGCCGTCGGCTGCGGATACAACCAGGATGGCGCCGTCCATTTGGGCTGCGCCGGTGATCATGTTTTTAACATAGTCGGCGTGGCCCGGGCAGTCAACGTGGGCGTAGTGACGAGCGTCGGTTTCGTATTCTACGTGGGAGGTGTTGATGGTAATACCACGTTCACGTTCTTCCGGGGCTTTGTCGATTTCGTCGAATTTGTTGGCTTTGGCTTTACCTTCTTGAGCCAGGACTGCGGTGATGGCTGC
This sequence comes from Peptococcus simiae, assembly GCF_046097595.1. Taxonomy (NCBI): domain Bacteria; kingdom Bacillati; phylum Bacillota; class Clostridia; order Eubacteriales; family Peptococcaceae; genus Peptococcus; species Peptococcus simiae. Next base: position 174,893 of record NZ_JBJUVG010000001.1, on the reverse strand, counting down.
AGTGGTGGTGGTTTTACCATGGTCAACGTGACCGATGGTACCAATGTTAACGTGCGGTTTTGTACGTTCAAATTTTTCTTTTGCCATGCATGTGCCTCCTAAAAGAGATTCAAATTTTTACAATAATGATTAGTTTCATTCTATAGCCTTATGCCCGTCTTGTCAATTATTCTAGCCGATGGAAAAGGGCTAACTAGCCCTCTTTCACCGCTTGGGACCGACTGTTGTACCGGTCTTCGATAATCCGCAAATAGGACTTAAGGTTGTTCTGGATGTTTTCCACCCGGGTGATGTCACCGGTCATATCTTTACGTGGGTCAAGACGGGCCAAGCGGTTTGCCATAATTTCTAGGGACTGGATGCAAAAGGCGGTGTTTGCAAAGAGCGGGGTAAAGTCCTGGGCATTTTTGAGCGCTTGGATTAATTGGTCCATCGCTTGACAGGCCTGGTCATGCAGAGGGCCAAACCCACTGAGTTCGCCGGCAAAGATAGACCTTTTCTGAAAGCGGTGGGCAAAAATATCCAGGTAGCCCCCTTGGAGGGTGGTCCGCAGGTAATGCAATAAATCCTCCAATGCTTTATCGCATTCCTCACCATAAACCAGTGCTGTCATCAGATCTGCCATTCGTCTCACCTCAATGAGCTTAGAGTATTAGTTTATTTTATCCTATATATAATTATAGTCGATATATTTAATTAAGCAAGTATGACTTAGTGGTTTATAAAAAAGCCCCGGTTTTCCGGGGCTTTCAGCTTATATATTTTTACCAACCCCGGTCTAAGATTGGCCGGAGGAAGAGGCCGGTATAGCTTTTTTTACTTTGGGCTACCTTTTCCGGCGTCCCGGTAGCGACCACGCGGCCACCGCCAGACCCGCCTTCCGGGCCCAGGTCGATGAGGTGATCGGCGCACTTGATGACGTCCAGGTTGTGCTCGATGACGATGACGGTTTCGCCGCCATCGACCAGGCGGTTTAGGACGTCCAGGAGTTTTTTAATATCTGCGGCGTGGAGGCCGGTGGTCGGCTCGTCTAGGATGTAGACGGTTTTACCGGTAGGCCTTTTGGACAGCTCGGTGGCGAGTTTGACCCGCTGGGCCTCGCCACCGGACAGGGTGGTGGCCGGCTGGCCCAGGCGGACGTAGCCCAGGCCGACATCGACAATGGTCTGAAGCTTACCGGCAATCCGGGGGATATTTTCGAAGAAGGCCAGGGCCTCTTCGGCGGTCATCTCCAGGACATCGGCAATGGTCTTGCCCCGGTAGTGGACTTCCAGGGTTTCCCGGTTGTAGCGTTTGCCATGACAGACTTCGCAGGGGACGTAGACGTCCGGGAGGAAGTGCATCTCTATCTTGATGATCCCGTCACCCCGGCAGGCTTCACAGCGGCCGCCCTTGACGTTGAAGCTGAAACGACCGGGCTTATAGCCGCGGATCTGGGCTTCTTTGGTATCGGCAAAGAGCTGGCGGATGGCGTCAAAGACGCCGGTATAGGTGGCCGGGTTGGACCGGGGGGTCCGGCCAATGGGGCTTTGGTCAATATTGATAACCTTATCGACCTGGTCCAGGCCTTCCAGGGTCTTGTAGGCACCAGGGCGGGCCTTGGACTGGGTGTAGAGGTGTTTTTCCAGGGCCTTGTCCAGGATTTCATTGACCAGGGTGGACTTGCCGCTGCCGGAGACCCCAGTCACACAGGTCAGGACGCCCAGGGGGAAGCTGACGTCAATATTGCGCAAGTTGTTTTCCTTGGCCCCCCGGACCTTCAGATGCCGGTCCGGGTCTACCGGCCGGCGGCTGGAAGGGACAGGGATGCACTCCTTACCGGATAAAAAGCGGCCGGTGATGGATGCCTCATTAGCCATAACCTCTTCCGGGCTGCCGCTGGCGACAATCTGCCCGCCGTGTTCGCCGGCACCGGGACCGACATCCACCAGGAAGTCGGCAGCCCGCATGGTTTCGTCATCATGTTCGACAACGATGAGGGTATTGCCCAGGTCAGTCAGATGGCGGAGGGTTTCAATGAGCCGCTCATTGTCCCGCTGGTGGAGGCCAATGGAGGGTTCGTCTAAGATATAGAGGACGCCCACCAGGCCGGACCCAATCTGGGTGGCCAGGCGGATCCGCTGGGCCTCCCCGCCGGAGAGGGTCCCGGCCATCCGGTCCAGGGTCAGGTAATTCAGGCCAACGTTGACCAGGAAGCGAAGCCGGTCAATGATTTCTTTGACGATGAGCCGGGCAATGTAGGCCTCCCGCTCATCCAGGTCCAGGTTTTCAAAAAAGGCCAGACCCTCAGCAATATTAAAGGCGGTGGCTTCCGCAATATTTTTGCCGCCAACGGTCACCGCCAGGGCTTCAGGCCGGAGCCGGTGACCATGGCAGTGGGTGCAGGTTTTAGAAATCATATAGGATTCGATTTCCTGCTGAACATAGTCGCTCGTGCTATTTTTATAGCGCCGGTCCAAGTTGGGAATGAGGCCCTCAAAGGGCTTCCGGTAGGTCTTCTTCTCCTTAAAAAGGTTGGTATAGGTGAAGCGGAGGTCCGGATGGTCGCCCCCATAGAGGATGAAGTCCCGTGCCTTTTTCGGCAACTTTTTCCAGGGGGTATCCCTATCAATATTTTCCAGCTTGGCGACCGCTTCGAGCATTTTCGGATAGAAGTCTGAGGCGGACCCCTTCCGCCAGGGCTTTAAGACCCCTTCGGCCAGGGTCATGGCGGGGTCATCGACGATGAGGTCCGGGTCCAGGGCTCGGGTGGCCCCCAGGCCGTCACAATGGGGGCAGGCCCCCAGGGGGTTGTTAAAGGAAAAGAGTTGGGGGCTGATTTCCGGCATGGAAATATGGCAGTCGGCACAGGCAAAATGCTCGCTAAAGCGGAGAATTTCCCCGTCGGCATCGACCCAGACCTCCCCTTCGGCAATCTCCAAGGCGGCCTGGAGGGACCCGGCCAGCCGGCTTTCCACATCCGGCCGGACCTTGATCCGGTCGATGACCACCTGGAGGTCATGCCGCTTGTTTTTCGCCAGTTGGATATCCTCGGCCAGGTCATACTGGTCGCCGTCAATCCGAACCCGGATATAGCCGGCTTCCCGAAATTGGTCCAGGAGGCGCTTGAATTCGCCCTTCCGGTTTTGGACGGCCGGGGCCAGGATTTGGAGCCGGGTCCCTTCGGGCAGGGCCATGATCTGGTCCACCATCTGGTCGACGGTCTGCCGGCTAATGGGCTTGCCACAGGAGGGGCAATGGGCATGGCCGACCCGGGCAAAGAGGAGCCGGAAGTAGTCGTAAATTTCCGTTACCGTCCCGACGGTGGACCGGGGATTCCGACTGGTGGTTTTCTGGTCAATGGAAATGGCCGGGGACAGGCCGGAAATATCGTCAACATCCGGCTTATCCATCTGGCCCAGGAACATCCGGGCATAGGATGATAGGGATTCCACATACCGCCGCTGCCCTTCGGCATAAATGGTATCAAAGGCCAGGGATGACTTGCCGGACCCGGACAAGCCGGTGACGACGATCAATTTTTCCCTGGGAATATCCAGGTCAATGTTTTTTAAATTATTCACGCGGGCGCCGCGGATTTTGATATAGTCTTGGGCCATAGGTCCTCCATTCTCTATTGCCGGCTTTACTGGCCACCGGCTTTAATACGGCGAATTTCATCACGCAATTCGGCCGCAATTTCAAATTCTAAGTTCTTGGCCGCTTCTTTCATGGTTTTTTCCAGGATTTGCAGGTGCTGTTTGCGACCTTTTCGGTCGAGGGGCACCTCTTTCAAAAGATAGGCAGACTCCTCTTCGGCGACCTTTTCGGTTGCCCGGATATCGTCAGCTACCCGCTTGCGGATGGTTTCCGGGGTAATGCCATGGGCTTCGTTATAGGCCATCTGGATCTGCCGGCGGCGGTTGGTTTCGTCAATGGTCCGCTGCATGGACCCGGTGATGTGGTCAGCATACATGATGACTTGGCCGTTAGCATTCCGGGCGGCCCGGCCAACGGTCTGGATCATGGACCGCTCACTCCGGAGGAAGCCCTCCTTATCAGCATCCAGGATGGCCACCAGGGAAACTTCCGGCAGGTCCAGGCCTTCCCGGAGGAGGTTAATGCCGACTAGGACGTCAAATTCGCCGAGCCGGAGGTCCCGGAGGATTTCCATCCGCTCCAGGGTCTTGACTTCACTGTGGAGGTAACGGACCGGAATACCGGCATTGGCCAGGTAATCGGTCAGGTCCTCGGCCATCCGCTTGGTCAGGGTGGTGACCAGGACCCGTTCATTCCGGTCCATGCGGAGGCGGCACTCATCCATGAGATCATCGATTTGCCCGGTAATGGGGCGGACTTCAATGGGCGGGTCCAAGAGGCCCGTCGGTCGGATAATCTGCTCTACCGTTTGCAGGGCGTGTTCTTCTTCATAGGGGCCCGGGGTCGCACTGACGTAAACCGTCTGCCGGACCCGGTCTTCAAATTCATCAAAGGTCAGGGGCCGGTTGTCCAGGGCGGAGGGCAGGCGGAAACCATGGTTGACCAGGTTTTCCTTCCGGGACCGGTCACCGGCGTACATGCCGCCAATCTGGGGCACGGCCACGTGGCTTTCATCAATAAAGGTAATAAAGTCTTCCGGGAAGAAGTCCAGGAGGGTATAGGGGGTTGACCCCGGGGCCCGGCCGGCTAGGGGCCGGGAGTAGTTTTCCACCCCGGAGCAATAGCCCAGCTCCCGGAGCATTTCCAGGTCATACCGGGTCCGCTCCCCGATCCGCTGGGCCTCGATAAGCTTACCCTCTCCTTCAAATTTGGCAATCTGCTCGCGCATTTCCGCTTCAATATTAGCAATGGCGGTCTCTAAATAATCCGGCGAGGTCACATAGTGGGTATTGGGGTAAATGGCCACGTGCTTGCGAACGCCGAGGGTCTTGCCGGTGAGGGCTTCGACCTCGGTGATCCGGTCCACTTCATCGCCAAAAAATTCCACCCGGATGCTCTTCTCACTGGATGAGGCCGGGAAAATATCGACCACATCACCCCGGACCCGGAAGGTCCCCCGCTTGAAGTCAATATCGTTCCGTTCAAACTGGATTTCCACCAGGCGGCGGAGGATATCATCCCGGTCCACCTCCTGGCCTACCCGGAGGTTCACGACCTGGTCCTTGTAGAAGTCCGGGGACCCTAAGCCGTAAATACAGGACACCGAGGCCACAATGATGACATCCCGACGTTCCAGGAGGGCAGCGGTGGCACTGTGGCGGAGTTTTTCGATTTCCTCGTTGATTTGGGCATCTTTTTCTATAAAGGTATCCGTCCGGGCCACATAGGCTTCCGGCTGGTAGTAATCGTAGTAACTGACGAAGTATTCGACAGCGTTATTGGGAAAAAAGGCTTTAAACTCGCTATAGAGTTGAGCGGCCAAGGTCTTGTTCGGCTCAAAGATCAGGGCCGGCCGGTTGGCCCGGGCAATGATATTGGCCATGGTAAAGGTCTTCCCACTCCCGGTAACTCCCAGGAGGGTCTGCTTGGGATAGCCCAGGTTTAAGCCCTCCAAGAGGGCATCAATGGCCTGGGGTTGGTCCCCGGTGGGCTTAAAATCACTTACCAGTTGAAAATCAGGCATGGCCTCTCTCCTTTCTGCTCTTGCTCATTCAGAACACGCGTACCCTATATACCCGGCTGGCCTAACTTTTAAGCAAGCCTTAAGCAAGCCAGGAATAAGAAAGAGCGCACCGGAGTGCGCTCTAAGCCTTTTAAGGGGTACAAGGCCGGGAGATTAGGCGTCTTTTTCAATCAGTTCGCCGGTCTCCAGGTTGTAGCTGTATTCCACTTCTTGCTTGTTTTGGTCCTTGGTTTCAACATCTAAAACCCAACGGCCATCATCGTGGGACAGGCTGTAGCTGGTGGCATAAGACCCGTCTCTGTCTTTAATGGCTTCGTCGACAAGGGCGTCAATCTTGGCCAGCATATCCTTACTGATGGCCGGATCGACGGTGGCATCGTCATCGTTGTCCAGGTCATCTTTTACGACGGACAGGTCATTGGCGTCTAAGACGACGTCAACATCTTGACCATCCTTTTCCCCTTCCAGGTCATAGACCAGGCGGCCATTTTCATAAGACAGTTCAAACTGGGTCAGGTCCATGTCGGCATGGAGTTCTTTAAACTTATCAAAGGCGGCCTCTTTATCGGCCTTGGCTTGGGCGATATCCTCTTCAGAGACCTGGGCTGCGGTATTTTTATCGGTTTGCTCTGTTTTGGCTGGGGCAGATCCTTGGTCATCATCAGTAGCCGGTTGTTGGCTGGCCTGGTTCCCGCAAGCTGTTACCAGCAGGGTCAGGGCTAAAACAGGGGCGATCCATCTTTTTTTCATATTAGCTGTCTCCTTTCAATGAGCACTATAAGATAGATACCCATAAAAGATATATTTTAAAACAACTTGTTCTTTACAGGATGTTGACCTGCCCCTATAAACAAAAAAACGCACAGACACTTGTCTGTACGCTTAGATAGCGGCACAGGGACTTGAACCCCGGACACTACGGGTATGAACCGTATGCTCTAGCCAGCTGAGCTATGCCGCCAAAAAAGCTGATATCCGGATTTGAACCGGAGACCTCCACCTTACCAAGGTGGCGCTCTACCTACTGAGCTATATCAGCATAAAAAATTGCGGGGACAGGATTTGAACCTGCGACCTTCGGGTTATGAGCCCGACGAGCTACCAACTGCTCCACCCCGCGGCAATATGATGGAGGGAGAAGGATTCGAACCTTCGAAAGCTGAGCTAACGGATTTACAGTCCGTCCCCTTTGGCCACTCGGGAACCCCTCCACAGGCCGGTTATCCAACCAGCGAAGTACATTATACATACCTTATACAGTTTCGTCAAGAGGAAATTTAATATTTTTCTCAACAACCCTGTATCGGAATTATATTTTAACATAAGTCCAGGTTCTTGTCAAAAGTCTGTGAAGAAATATTGACAGCCCTCCTGAAAAGGCGTATAATACTCAACTGTAGCGGACCATTAGCTCAGCTGGTAGAGCACGCGACTCTTAATCGTGTTGTCCAGGGTTCGATCCCCTGATGGTCCATATAAAGCTTAGCCATTCCCAGGCTTGGGTGGTTAAGCTTTTTTTGTGCAGAAAAACAGCCGGCCCATAAGACCGGCACCGGCTGCCTATCCCCAGGGTACACAAAGGCGTACGGCTCCGGCTTTCTAACTAAGCTATCGTTGATTTTAAATAAATGTCAAAAGCCCACCAATGGCACTTGGTGGGCTTTTTAGTGATTATAATGTATCGTATTTCCTTAAGCCTAGTATATACTTCGGAAGCAATCTTGCAAGATTGGTGATTTATGAACGATAGATATCTTTTCTATGCCCTATTTCCACGACTAAGATGATGAGCTTCTCATCTTCTATTCTGGCAATAATCCGATAGTCACCAATTCTATACCGCCAGTAGTCAGTTAAATGACCTTTTAAAGCCTTACCATGAACCCTTGGTTCTTCAGTATTTTGTAGGTGCTTAGCCAACCACAGGGCAATACGTTTCCTAGTGGTTTTATCTAGTTGACTGAGCTTTTTTTCAGCATTACGGGTAAGGACAAGCTCATAGCTCATACTTGTAACTCTTTTTCAATATCGGAAAAAAGCACAATATCGCTAGGGTTTTCTAGGTAATTTTGGTAGGCCTCATCAGCAACTTGAATGTCCCACTCATCTTCAATCTTCTCAATAACGGTCTGCCGGATAAAATCAGAAACGGACAAACCGAAAAAGCGAGCATAACTTTGAATGAGGTCTTTTTCTTCTGCATTGACTCGTGTGGTTATTGTAGCCATCTACCTCACTCCTTTCATATTACATTGTAACACAAAGAGCAGGTCCACAACAAGAGGAGCAAGCCCAGCTAAGCTATATACGCTTCTAGTCATCCTTGCAAGAGGCTGATAGATAGGCAATTATTTTTTGTGCCAATCTTACAGGCCCATGAATTTTTTGATGTTGTTGTAAAAAACGTCTTCCTGGGCGGCTTCTGACAGGCCACTGTAGCGGACCTTGTCTATTTCCACTTGGGGGGCATGGAAGGGCAGGTCGGTGCCAAAGAAGATCCGGTCATGACCGACCCGGTCATAGGCTTCTTTAATCTTGCTAGGCATGGGCATCCCGCTCATTTCCAGCCAGATGTTGTCATACCGACAGGCCATATCCAGGGCAGCCTGGACGTAAATGCCATGACCATGGCCCATGTGGATCATGACCACCCGGACCTTGGGGTGGCGTTCTGCCAAGAGGGCAATCTGCCAGGGGGTGGCGAAGGGGACGTGGCCGGAATGGATAAAGACCGGTACATCCAGCCGCTCGGCCTCTTCCATGAGGGGGTCTACGCCGGGGTCATCGGCGGCATAGGCATTGAAGAGGGGGTGGAGCTTGATCCCCTTAAAGCCCCGCTTTTCGATATAATGGCGGGCGGCTTCCGGGCCGGCATTCATAGGATGGACCCAGGCCAGGGGAATGAACCGGTCCGGGTACTTGTCTGCAGCGGCAGCTGCTTCATCATTGGTATCAAAGCCGGTGGGACAGATAATGGCTTGTTGAATATGGTATGCATCCATGGTTTTAATGAGATCGGATGGGCCATTGGCGACATTCGCCCAGCCACCGAACTGCCCAACATGGGCATGAGCATCAATAATTTGCATACGAACACCTCCATAGGATTTAGGATAGCGGATAGCGGGGCCCAAAAAAAGCGCCAAATGGCAGGATAAAATACCGACCATTTGGCGCTTTTGCTTTTTAGTCTGTTTCGTTGAGGGAAAGGACGGCCATGAAGGCTTCCTGGGGAATTTCCACGTTCCCCACCTGTTTCATCCGCTTCTTCCCTTCCTTTTGCTTCTCTAAAAGTTTCCGCTTCCGGCTGATATCCCCGCCGTAGCACTTGTCCAAGACGTTTTTCCGCAGGGCCTTGACCGTTTCCCGGGCAATGACCTTGTTGCCGATGGCAGCCTGGATGGGAACTTCAAACTGCTGCCGGGGCAGGAGTTCCTTGAGGCGGGCAGCCAGGGCCCGGCCCCGGTGGTAGGCCTTGTCCTTGTGAACGATACAAGACAGGGCATCGACCACTTCCCCATTGACCAGGACGTCCAGCTTGACCAGTTTACTGGCCTCGTAATCGCCCAGTTCATATTCCAGGGAGGCATAGCCCCGGGTCCGGCTTTTCAACTGGTCAAAGAAGTCAAAGACAATTTCCCCAAGGGGCATATCATAAATGACGGTGGCCCGGGTTTTGCCAGTAAACTGCATATCCTTAAACCGGCCCCGGCGTTCCTGGCCCAGCTCCATAACGGGGCCGACAAAGTCTGAGGGGACCATGACCTGGACCCGGGCAAAGGGTTCTTCGATGTGGTCAATTCGCTGCGGCGAGGGCATGAAGGCCGGGTTATCCACCTCAACCATGCTCCCGTCGGTTAAAAAGACATGGTAGATAACCGAAGGGGCGGTGGTGATAAGCTCCAGGTTATACTCCCGTTCCAGCCGCTCCTGGATGATTTCCATGTGGAGCATGCCCAAGAAGCCGCAGCGGAAGCCAAAGCCCAGGGCCTGGGAGGTTTCCGGTTCGTATTCCAGGGCCGCGTCATTAAGGGAGAGCTTGATGAGAGCTTCCTTTAATTCCGGATACTGTTCATTGTCCACCGGGTAGAGGCCGCAATAGACCATGGGGGTGGCTTTCTGGTAGCCCGGTAGGGGCTCTGCCGCCGGCCGGTCGGTGGTGGTGATGGTATCCCCCACCCGGGTATCGGCCACTTCCTTCATGCTGGCGGCAATATAACCCACTTCCCCGGCAGCCAGGGACTTGACCTTCTTCTCGCCGGGGACGTGGACGCCCAGTTCCGTGACGTCAAAGCTTTTCTTGCCGGCCATCATGGTGATCCGGTCCTTGTCATGGAGGGTCCCTTCCTTGACGCAGACGTAGGCAATCGCCCCCCGGTAGGCGTCATAAAAGGAATCGAAAATCAGGGCCCGGACAGGGGCATTCCGGTCCCCTGCCGGAGCCGGGACCGTCTTGACCACCGCCTCCAGGATATCTTCAATGCCTTCCCCGGTTTTGGCGGAACAAAGGATGGCATCGTCCCCATCTAAGCCGATGACCTCTTCTATTTCTTCCTTGACCCGGTCCGGGTCTGCGGAGGGGAGGTCAATCTTATTGATAACCGGAATGATTTCCAGGTCATGCTCCAAGGCCAGGTAGACATTGGCCAGGGTCTGGGCTTCAATGCCCTGGGCCGCGTCAACAACCAGGAGGGCCCCTTCACAGGCGGCCAGGGACCGGGACACTTCATAGGTAAAGTCCACATGCCCCGGGGTATCAATGAGGTTTAAGATGTACTCTTCCCCATCCTTAGCGGTGTAATTAAGGCGGACCGTCTGAAGCTTGATGGTGATCCCCCGCTCCCGCTCTAAATCCATATTATCTAAAAGTTGGGCTTGCATGTCTCGCTCACTGACCGTTCCCGTGGCTTCCAATAAGCGATCTGCAAGGGTAGATTTGCCATGGTCTATGTGAGCGATTATGCAAAAGTTACGTATCTTTTTTTGCATAAAACTCCTTCCTGAAGCGGCTATAAGCGGAGTTTGCGGCGCAAACTGCCAACCGCCTCTTCCATTTCATCAATCCGTAAAATAAGGGCCATGCCGGTATAGCTGGCCATGCCAATGGTGATGGCCATGCCCAGAACAAGCAGCTGGGCGGCCTTACTGGTCAAGGTCAGGCCGTCTAGGCCAAAGAGGGTCAAACGAACGGCCAAGAGCATGACGGCACTGGCCACCAGGACCTTGACCAGGCTCTGGGCAATGTGCCGGCCGCCAAAGGCGCCGATTTTCTGTCGCAGGACCACAAAGAGTAGGACCATGGCCAGCATCCCGGCAATGGAATAGGCCAGGGCCAGGCCGCGGAAATCCATAGGGCCAACCAGGAGAAAGGACAAGGCGATATTGGTCCCGATAACCACTACATTCATCAGGACCGCCGACCGGGTATCCCGAACGGCGTAAAAGCCCCGGTTTAACATTTGCTGCTGGCTGTAGCCCACAATGCCAATGGCATAAAGGGCCAGGGCCTGGGCGGTAACCACCACATTGTGGTCGGTAAACCGCCCTTGTAGGTAGAGGGCCCGGATGAGGGGTTCACTGACCGCCCACAGGCCCACAGAAGCCGGTACCAGAAGGAAAAAAATCTGGTTAATCCCGGCGGTTAATTGTTTCTTAAAGGCTGCCATTTCCCCGGCAGAGACAGACTCGGCCAGGCGGGGAAAATAAGCCGTAGCGATGGCAATGGCAAAGACCCCGACCGGCAGCTGCATGAGCCGGTTGGCATTATTAAGCAGGGTCACCGTCCCCGGCGCCAACCAACTGCCCAGGTACTGGGTCACGAAAGTATTCAGATAAATGACCGACAGGCCCAAAATCACCGGCAGGGCCAGGCGGAAGAATTCCACCACCCCCGGGTGGCGTAAGTCCAGAACCGGGTAGTAGCGGAAGCCCAGCTTGACCAGGTAGGGCACATGGACAGCGAAGTTTAAAAAGCTCCCGATGACCACCCCGTAGGCAAAGGCCCGGATCCCATATTGGTCCATCAGCTGGAGGCCGATGACGATGATGGCGATATTATACAGGAGGGGCCCGACGGCCGGTGCCGTAAACTGCTGGTGGACATGGCAGATGCCCTGGGCAATCCCTGACAGGCACATGAAAAAGCTCTGGATGAGCATGACCCGGGTCAGGTAAATGGTCAGTGCCTGGGTTTCGACCGCATAGCCGGGGCTGATAAAGTGGAGGACCACCCAGGGGGCCGCCAGGTATAAAAGGCCAATGCCCACCGTGACGGCAACCAGGACAAAGTTTAAGATGGTCGAGGCCACCTTCCAGGCCTCTTCGTCTTCGCCCTTGGTAAAGTAACCCGACAAGACGGGGATAAAAGCGGTACTGAAGGCACCGCCAATTAAAATCAGGTACAGGACATCCGGAATAAGGAAGGCGGCCTTATAAGCATCGGTCAGCGGCCCCTGGCCGAAAACCGTGGTGAGGACAATTTCGCGCACATATCCCAGCACGCGGGAGGCGGCGCTCATCAGGATTAGAAAGCCTGCAATCTGTCCCAAAGACCGGCGCTTCAGGCCACCTTTAAAAAGGCCCATATCAGCCTTCCAGGAGTAGCGCCGTATAGCTGGGCATGCTCCAGACACTTTCGTCGCAAATGACTTCCAGCCGGTCGCCCAGCTCCCGGACCACCTTCATATTTTCTGTGACATCATCCTGATAACTGTAGGCGCAGGCCACCAGGTCATCCTGGAGGGCCTGGGCCGACCCGATGGAATGGTCCAGTTTAATGACCGCTTGGCGGAAGGCATTCAGGTAGCCGGACAGTTCCGCTAAGAGGGCATACTCTGCGCTTTCAGAGACATTGAGCTGAAGGTCCTTCTTGTCCCGCAGGATGGACAGGAGCAGCTGCTCATAGCGGAGGACATCAGGGATGATGTTTTTATTGCCCATTTCCACCATGGTCAGGGCCTCAATGTTAATCCGGCGGATGTATTCCAGGAGGTGGATATCCCGCCGGGAGTCAATTTCTTCCCGGGTGTAAATCTGCTGCTCGGTAAAGAGGCTGCAGTTTTTAGGGCTGTTGTATTCCATAAAGGCATCCAGGGCATGGTTGATGACCGGCAGGCCCCGACGCTTGGCTTCGTCAACCCATTCATCGGCATAGTTATTGCCGTTAAAGACCACCCGCTTATGCTCCCGGATTTCATCGACAATGAGCCGGCTCAGCTCATCCCAGAAATTTTCCGCCCCTTCCAACCGGTCTGCATATTGACGCAGGACTTCGGCATAGGCGGCATTGATGGCAATATTCGGGCCGGCGGTCGAAGATGAGGCCCCCGGCATCCGGAATTCAAACTTATTACCGGTATAGGCAAAGGGTGAAGTCCGGTTCCGGTCGGAGATGTCCTTGGGGAGCTTGGGCAGGATATTGACCCCGAGTTCCATCATCCCCTTATCGACAGTATTGTAATCCCGGCCCTTTTCAATTTCTTCCAGGACTTCCAGCATTTCTTCCCCAATATAGATGGAGAGAATAGCCGGCGGCGCTTCATCGCCGCCCAGGCGCAGGTCATTGCCGGAAGAGGAGATAACTGCCCGCAAAAGTTCCGGATAAGTATCCACGGCATGGAGCATGGCGCAGAAGAAGAGGAGAAAACGGGCATTTTCCTTGGCCGTATTGCCGGGCACCAGGAGGTTGACCCCGTCATCGGTCCCGATGGACCAGTTGATGTGCTTGCCGCTCCCATTGACCCCCTGGAAGGGCTTTTCGGCCAAAAGGCAGGCCAGCCCATGATGGGGGGCAATGTTGTGCATGCAGGCCATAACCAGCTGGTTTTGGTCATTGGCCACGTTACAGGTATTGAAGACCGGCACCAGTTCAAACTGACCCGGGGCCACTTCACTGTGCTTGATCTTGGCCGGTACCCCGAGCCGCCAGAGGGCTTCGTCCAGCTCCCGCATGAAGCCGGCCACCCGTTCATTGATGGCGGAAAAATAGTGGTCTTCAAACTCCTGGCCCTTGGGTGCCGGGGCCCCGAAAAGGGTCCGGCCGCAAATAAAGAGGTCCTTCCGCTTCCGGTAATGGTTCAGGGGCACCAGGAAGTACTCCTGCTCGGCCCCCATATAGGCATGAATCCGCCGGGTCGCATAGTCACCAAAGAGGCGCATGATCCGCAGGCCCTGCTGGTTGATGGCATTCATAGACCGCAGGAGGGGGGTTTTTTTATCTAAAACGTTCCCGGTGTATGAGAAAAATACCGAGGGTATGTAGAGGCTTTTATCCTTGATAAAGGCCGGGCTGGACGGGTCCCAGCTGGTGTAGCCCCGGGCTTCAAAGGTATCCCGCAGGCCCCCGGATGGGAAGCTGGAGGCATCCGGTTCCCCCTTGACCAGGTTATTGCTGGAAAACTCGGTAATGGCCCGGCCATTACCGACCGGTTCCAGAAAAGATTCATGTTTTTCAGCGGTCATCCCGGTCATGGGCTGGAACCAGTGGGCAAAGTGGGTTGCCCCCCGCTCGATGGCCCAGTCCTTCATGGCGGCCGCAACGACTTCCGCAATATCTTTATCTAAGTCTGACCCGGTTTCAATGGTCGCTTTAAGAGATTTATAAATACGCTTAGGCAGACGCTGCTGCATCACTTCATCGCTAAATACATCTGCTCCAAAAAGGTCGAATTTAGAAGTTGTCTCTGCACTGAATTCCGTCATCGTTATCTCCTTTTAGCTGATTTTTTCTTTTTACGGCGGCCATTCTGAGGGGCTGCTTGGGCCCGACGCAAGCTGTCATTGACAAAGTGCTTGGCATAATTTAAGTAACTGCACACCGGTACAAATAAGAGAGGGATGACCACCAGCCATTCCTTTTGCAAGACCGGTACCAATGTCGACAGGGGAACGGCAAAAAAAGCCGCCCCCAGCACCAGCCCACCGGCCAGGACCAACAGGATGACTGCAAACCACTTGACGGTATAAAAGAAAAGGCCGGCCTTTTCCACCCGGGGCCAGTTCTTCATCCCTTCAGCCGAATAAGGCCGAAAAAGCGTCCCTATGGGCAGCAGAAAGGCACCGCCCCAGTAGGGCACCCACCCCTTGTAGCCCATCCATATCACAGCATAGACCAGTAGGGCCATGGCTAACCGCCAATAACCCATCTTTTGTTTGACTGACATCGGCGCCTCCCTTCATCTCTATAACACTCCTATTCTATCATGAGGAGGCCTGCCTGTCACACAAAAAATGCGAACGCCCCCGGGGGCGTTCGCAAAATATGTGAGGACTTAGCCGATAACGGCAAAGGGCAGTACATAGGCAAAGAGACCATTGACGATACAAATCAGTAAGGCAAAAAGGAAACTGAAGCGGATCGTGTAACGGAGCAATTCACTCTCTTTACCGACAATACCAACAGCTGCACAGGCAATGGCCATGGATTGCGGAGAAATCATCTTCCCGGTAACCCCACCGGCAGAGTTGGCTGCAACCAGGAGGACGTCAGAGACGCCAACTTGGTTCGCCGTCGTTGCCTGCAGGCCACAGAAGAGGGCGTTGGCAGATGTATCAGACCCGGTCAAGAATACCCCAACCCAACCGATTAACGGGGAAATGAAGGGGAAGAGTGCACCGGTAGAAGCCAGGGCCAGGGCCATGGTGGAAGCCATACCGGAGAAGTTCATGACATAGGCGAAAGCTAATACGCAACCAATGTTGACAATCGCCCATTTCATTTCATTGACGGTTTCTTTAAAGGTATCAATGGCCTTGCTGGCGCCCATGCCGTAAACGAAAACAGTGGCAATGGCTGCCAGGAAGATAGCCGTCCCGGTCCCACTGAGGATGTCCAACTTAAAGACCGCCGGCAGGACACTGTCCCCAATCGGCATGGCCTGTTGGACCATATTGTGTAGGCCCGGCATTTCAAAGGTGAGGACCGTACCGGCTAAAGGACCGGCGGCAGCCCCGTCTACACCAGGCGCAAAGAGGGCTTTGAAGCCTTTATTGGTCCAGATGATAACGAAGACGATGAGCAGTAAGAAGGGGCTCCAAGCCCGAACGATGGCACCGGCAGAATGGTGCTGCAGGTCAGCCAGGGCACCGGCCTGTACTTCTTCACCGGCTTCTTTCGCTGCCTCTTCAACGGTATAGACGTGTTTCGGCTTCCAGACCCGTAAAAGAACAACCATGGCCAGGAGGGAAACAACAGCGGAAATAATAGAAGGCAGCTGGGGCCCAAAGATATGGGCGGAAACCAACTGGGCACCGGCAAAGGATACACCGGCTACAATCGCTGCAGGCCAGCATTCGCGGATCCCCCGCATGCCGTCCATCAGGAAAACAATAAAGAGCGGTACAATCAGGGACAGGATGGCCAATTGGTTGGCAGCCTGTTGACCGATTAAGCTGGCATCAATCCCGGTAACGGACCCGGCGGTAATAACCGGCACCCCCAGGGCACCGAAGCAAACCGGCGCAGAGTTGGCCACTAAGCAGAGACCAGCTGCATACAGGGGTTTCAGACCGATCCCGGCCAAGAGGGCTGCAGCAATAGCAACAGGTGCCCCGAAGCCAGCGGCCCCTTCCAGGAAGGACCCGAAGCAGAAACCAACCAGGATCACCAGAATCCGTTGGTCTTCCGTAATGGACAGGATACTGTCCCGGATAATATCAAACTGGCCGCTGTTAACGGATAGTTTGTAGAGGAAGACCGCACAAATGATGATCCAGGCAATGGGCCATAAACCATATAGGAACCCATTGACCCCGGCCATCACTGCGGATGCAACCGGCATTTTAAAAACAATAATAGCAATAAGTGCTGATAAAACCGCCGTACAGAAACCGGCAACGTGCGCTTTCCAACGTAGTACCCCAAGGGTGACTAAGAAGAAAATAATAGGGATAAGTGCAACAAGGGCGGACAGCCAAACGCTATCGCCAACCGGCGTATAGTTTTGCGTCCAAATAGCGCTAATCATAAAATACCTCCTTTACATTTTTGTATGATTGCTTAGTTTTATTATAAGGGGAATAGTCCGTAAATTCAACCTGTTCTGTATTAGTTTACAGGGATTTATCGGGAAAAAATAATAAGCGTAAAAATACCCGGGTTCGCCCGGGTATTTGTCGAAATATTCCTGCTAATCTGTTTACTATTTTCCTATATTTTTCTTAAAAAAGTGACTAAATATAAAAACGAAACTAACATTAGACTTGTTAACTGCTTTTTTGTTATACCACAGTTTACGAAGCAGCGATATCCACAATGACCAGCTCCGGCCGGTTGTTTATGCGGGGGACCAGGGGGTGGAGGGCAAAACCTGCGCTGACCACCATCTGGTAGGGGTGTTTTTTCCCACACTGGTAGACGCCCCGGGTTAGCCGAGGGAATAGACCCTGGCCCGGCGCATAAAGGCCTCCAAGGCCCGGCAGCCGCCACTGGCCACCATGGGCGTGGCCGGCCAGGACCAGATGGGCCTGCAGTTGGCTGTAAAAGTTTTTCTGCTCCGGCCGGTGGGAAAGGACAACCCGGTAGGCGGTGCTGGCAGGGGCCTTTTCCTTAAGGGGAAGGCCTGCAGCCCAGACCCATTCGTCCCGGTCAGCGTAGGCGGTCTGGTCCACAAAGCCCAGGACCTCTACCCGCATGCCGGCCAGGTCAACGGCTACCCCGGCATTATCCAGGACAGCCACCCCCATCTCCTTCAGGTTATTGGCCATGTCAGCCCGGTCAAAACGCCGCTCTTCATGGTTACCGGTAACAAAAAAGACAGGCATATGGGGCACCAGGGCTGTTAAGAGGTCAAGGCCCTCCTGGATATCCCCCTTGGCATCAAAGAGGTCGCCGGCAATGCAGAGGGCATCCACTTCTTCATTTAAAATAATCCGCCCCAGGGCCTCCCCACTCCATTGGCCGCTGCCGGAGTGAAAGTCGCTGACCAGGGCCAGGCGCAGAGGCCGGTCCCCCTGCCAGGCCGGGTCCGACAGCCGGTAGCGGCTGATGGTCGGTTCATAGGAAAAGAGCCGCCAAATGCCATAATTAATCCCGGCCAGGGCCAGGACGGCACCCGCCCAGGGCCACTTACTCATAGTCCGCCTCCCCGTCCAGGTCGGCGACCCGGTCCTGGCCAATAGGCGCCATGGGCAGGTCGGCCACCTGGTCAGCAGTATAAACCGGCAGGGAGACCAGGGAAACCAGATCCGGGAATAGGCTGGCATCTTCCTGGACCATAATGGTTGCCTTCCCGGTGGTATACCCCCCCAGGGCCTCAACCAACTCATTCAAGGCATACATGGTACTGCCATATAAGACGCAGTCATCAACCAGGAGGACCCGTTTACCCTTGATAAAGGCCGCATCTTCCTGGCTGAGGTAGAGCTTACGGACATCCAGGGGGACGTCTTCTGTCCCTTCCATCTGCATGGCGACCACATCATCCATATGGGCCTTGGCCTGTTTCCGCGCCACGATATAGCGGGGTAAGCCGGCCTGGCGGGTCATTTCATAGGCCAGGGGGACCCCCTGGGTTTCCTCTGTCAGGATACAGTCAAAGGCTGGCACCCGGTCCAAGAGCTCTGTGGCCGCAGCCTTGGTGAGTTCTACATCATTAAAAACGGTAAATACCGCTTCAAAAGTGTCTTCATCCACTTGATACAAAGGTAAGCGTCTTTCCACGCCTGCAACACCTATATTAATAAATTTTCGCATCCTTTGCCCTCCTCGACGGTCAAGTGTCATATGCTTCATAATAGCAAGCAATCTCGGTAAAGTCAATTGTAAGGGCTGGTGGCGGGCCGATGCGCTCCCCCTTTTCCGAGGCCTTTTACGGAACAAAAAAAGAACTCAGCCGAAGCTGAGTTCTTGATCGTATAAGATTATACGCAACCGGTCGGTTTCGGCAGACCAGCGATTTTACAAGCGCCTTTAGCCGGGCCGGACGGGAACAGATCATAAATCTGTTTCAGGCTGTAACCGGATTCTTTGGTCATTTTACGGACCATCGGAGCAATCCCGTATTCTTTGAAGTAGTTTTTGAGGTATTCAATGAGTTTCCAATGATCTTCATTGAGCTCACTGATGCCTTCTTGTTCTGCTAAATATTTAGCAACGTCTTCGTTCCAGTCGTCAAGGTTTACTAAGAAACCGTCTTCATCGACTTCAATTTTTTGACCATTTACATCGATTTCTGGCATGGTATCTTCTCCTCACATTTTGAATTGATCGAATTTACGAAGTGGATCCTCATAGCCCGGATAGTCCGCCAGGTAATCTTTCAGCATATCGGCAGCCATTCTCAGGCCGTCGACCTGCCCCTGTCTAAACTCCGACGGTTTGGAATCACCGAGTTCACGGATTAAATCCTCCACGTAATTCAGCCATTCCATACAGTCTTCCATAATCGCCATGGTATATCCCTTCCAACAAGAGTATTATAGCAAATTGTCTGTCTAATAGCAAAGTGCTAACTATCAGTCTTGCTTATACTACACACAGTTTTATTCTGCGCCGGCAGTTCCTTTGGAACCGGGCAGGCAGATGTAACTGGTACCCAGGTACAAGAATTCGATTTTACCTTCTTTGGCGAGATCGTTTACTGCCTTGTCAACGTCACGTTTCTTCACGCCGATAGCAGCAGCGACTTCTTTGTTTTTCGCTTTTTCCACGGTACCCAGGAATTCAAGGATTTTTGCCGACAATTCCTCTTGGGTGAATTCAGCCATAAAGACATCTCCTTTCGGCAACGCGCACGAAAGCGAAGGCTTTACATCGTTTCGACAGCGTCGGTGAATTTAAAGTTAGAGGTGGTACGGAAAGTCTTCACGGAGAAGGTGAAGTCGTCAATGTGTTTGTCGGTGAATTCAAGGCCGGTGATTTCAAAGAATTTTTCCCAACCAATACGTTCAACCCATTCACCATAACGTTCACCCGGACGTGCGTTTTCTACCCACACTTCAACAAGCATTTTGATGGTTTTGACCAGGGTCGGCCAACGGGGCGGTTCGTTCGGAACGTAAGGAACAACCAGTTTGGAGAAAGAAGGCCCTTTACGGGTGTTGGATACTTTACCGCCGACGAAGATAGCGATACCGTCATCATCCGGGTTTGCGATCGGCAGTGCCGGGCAAACGGAGAAGCAGTTCCCGCAGTACATGCATTTTTCTTCGTTAATGGTAACGGATTTCTTTCTCGGGTTCGGACGAATAGCGCCAACCGGGCAGCTGGCTACCAGGTTCGGAATTTCACAGCTGTTAGCCACTTCTTCGTCAATGACGCGGGGCAGGGTTCTGTGAATACCAACGAAGGAAATGTCGGAGCAGTGAACCGCACCGCACATGTTCAGGCAGCAAGCCATAGAAATTTTAAGCTGAGCCGGGAGGTCATCACGTTTGAAGTAGTCATAGAGTTCGTCCATGACGACTTTAGTGGTCCCGGAAGCATCTGTTGCAGCACTGTGGCAGTGTACCCAACCTTGGGTGTGCAACAGGGTTTTTAAGGAGTTCCCGGTACCGCCAACGGGGAAGCCGTATTCTTCAACTTCTTCGATAATTTTATCAACATTATCTTTGTTGGGGGTCAGGAATTCGATGGAACTACGGGTGGTAAAGCGGAAGTGGCCGTCACAATACTTGTCAGCCAGTTCAGCAAACCAGCGCAGAGATTCGATAGAAAGCAGACGCGGGGAGCCTACACGTACGGTGTAAACATCACCAGCCGGGCCGTGGTGCATGTAAACGCCCGGTTTCAGTCTTTCGTGATATTCCCATTTGAAATAGTTATCCTGACAGATTTGGGGCATTCTCTCAAAATAATGAGGAGGTCCAATGTCAGTAGCTGCGAATTGTTGCGTCATTATTCTGCCACCTCCGTATCATTTTCAAAGTCATCGCCATACCAGTAGATGTACGGGTTTTCACGCGGGTGATGAACCATTTGCGGAACCGGTTTCATGTCGATGGCTTTGAGCAGGCTGTTCATCCCTAAACGATAAATTAACTCACCAAGACGTTCACGGGTTTTAGCGTTTTCATCCCACCATTCCCATACGCCTTCGAGGAATTCTTTGAGGTTGGCATAGTCGTCTTCTTTGTCGAGTTTCATGAAAGGAGCGACAACCCAGCCGATGAAAGCGGACTGAACGATGGTTGCTTTACCGCCGAGCAGGATGCTGGCGCCTTTTTCTTTACCGACTTTGAGTGCTTTCGGCATTAAGTTGATGCAGTGCATGCAACGGCTGCAGTTAGCATTGTCGATGTTGAGTTCTTTCTTATCAGCATCGTATTTGATGCATTGGGTCGGGCAGGGTTTAACGATAGCAGCTTCGATCGGCATGCCATTGTCAACATACTTAGCCACTTCAGCTTGATCCACTTGGATAGCGTCGCGCCAAGTACCGATAATAGCAATGTCGGAACGGGCAGTAGAAGATACGCAGTCGTTCGGGCACCCGGAGATTTTAATTTTGGACTTGTAGGGCCACATCGGGCGGTGCAATTCCATTTGGTATTCCATGGTAATATTATAAGTTAAGTCCAAGGTGTCGATGCAGGCGTATTCGCAACGGCCAGGGCCTACGCAGCAGCAGGGGGTTCTTAAGTTAGAACCGGAACCACCTAAGTCCCAACCAGCGTCAGACAGGTCGTTGAAGCAGGGTTGTAAGTGTTCGGTGGTCGTTCCTAAGAAGATGGCGTCCCCGGTGGTCCCGTGCATGTTGGTTAAGCCGGAGCCGTGTTTTTCCCAGATGTCGCAAAGGGTGCGAATGTCATCTGAAGTGTAGAAGAAGCCGGACGGTTGGTTGATACGCATGGTATGGAATTCCTTAACTGCAGGGAATTTTTCCGGTTCCAACGTATAACGACCGACGACACCGCCGCCGTAACCACGAACGCCTACGATACCGCCGTGTTTCCAAAGGGGCACTTTACGTTCATAGGATTCTTCAAGCAGCTCGAGAAGCTCGTGAGACATTTCATTGCTTTCGCTCTTCTCAATTTCGGTGATGAAAGAAGGCCAACGGCCATTTTTCAATTCATCCATCATTGGTCTGTTGTTAGTTGACAAATCCATACACCTCCATGTGATTGGGTTCGACCTTTTCCCTTGGGTCAGGTCTAGTCAGCTGTCATAAATAATAGTAATAAGCTTGGGGATACTGAAGTACCTCTCCATGTTGATAGCTTGTGACAAAAACCTAATGTATCCATCTACTGGTTATAGTTTCCCACAAATATCAGTATTTTGCAACCAATTGCACAAAGTTGATGAAATGTTTTTCTTATGCCAGCAATAATCCCGGCTTATGTTACCCCTTAGCGGCCATTTTTGCAAAGTTTTCCGCCCACAAAGCCTGGGCTGCGGCGTGATAGTGGTGATAGGTGGCCAGGGTCTGCCGGTAGATGAGGCCATCGTATGTGATGCCGTTCACAACCGCTAACCCCTTCCCCCGCTCGGTTTCAAAGGCGAAGGCCTGCTCGGCCGGGTCGACACCTTCAGGCCAGACAGCCCTTGAATGGTGGAACTCATGGCCGGGAATGAGGTCGCCCGGGGTAAAGTAGGGGTTATTGGTGCGGATGCGCTGGAAGGCGTAGCCATGGCCCTGGGGCTTGCTGGTCATTTCGATTTCGCAGGGAAAGACGCCGCACATGGGGAAGTAGCCCTCAGCGGTCCGGATGCCCTGGCTCAGATACATAAGGCCCCCGCACTCGGCGTAGATGGGCAGGCCCTTATCGGCGGCTTTTTTAACCGAGGCCTTGAGGCTTTCGTTGGCAGCCAGGTCAGCGGCCATGACTTCCGGAAAACCCCCTCCAATGTAAAGGCCATCCAGGTCGTCAACATCCGCTGTTGTAAAGGCATTGACGGTCACCAGGTCAGCGCCGGCCTCTTCCAGGGCTTCCAGGTTTTCCGGGTAGTAAAAGCTGAAGGCCCGGTCCTGAAAAACGCCAATCCTGGGCCGCCGGGGCAGGTCCACCTGAATGGTGCCGCCACCGGGGTCTTCAATAGGCGGGGCACTTTTGGCGATGGCCAGGAGCCGGTCAATATCCAGGTGTTCTTCAACGAGTTCACCGAGTCGGTCCACCCGGGACAGGAGCTCGGCCTCTTCGCCGGCCGGAACCAGGCCCAGGTGGCGGTCGGGAATCTTGATGTCGTCGCCCTTGGGGAGGGTCCCCAGGATGGGGACCTGGCAGTACTTTTCAATGGCCCCGGTCATAATCCGCTGGTGGCGGGGCCGGGCGACCCGGTTTAAGACCACCCCGGCAATATTAATCCGGTCATCAAACTGGACCACCCCATTGATGAGGGCGGCAACGCTCCTGGTAATCCGCTGGCCGCTGACCACCAGGATAATGGGGATATCCAGGAGGTGGGCCAGTTCGGCACTTGAGTTGGACCCGTCGATGTCAAAGCCGTCAAAGATCCCCATGGCCCCTTCGACAATGGCCAGGTCCGCCCGGTCGCTTTGGCTGCACAGGCTGTGGATGAGCTGGTCATCCTTCATCATAATGGCATCCAGGTTCCGGCAAGGGACGCCGGAGGCAATGGTGGCCCAGCTGGGGTCGATATAGTCCGGGCCTTTTTTATAGGGCTGGACCCGGAGGCCCCGGTCCCGCAGGGCCTTTAAGAGGCCAATGGTTACCGTTGTTTTCCCACTCATGCCCTGAATGGCGGCAATCATCAGCCGGGGAAATTCAGTTGCCATATGCCCCCCTAACCGACCACGAGGTTAACCAGTTTTTGTGGCACCACAATGGTCTTCCGAATGGTCTTCCCGCTGATCAGCTCTTGGACATGGTCGTCAGCCAGGACTTTTTCCTCAGTTTCTTCCTTGGTCAGGCCGGCCGCTACCATGAGGTGGGCCCGAACCTTACCATTGACCTGGATGACGATTTCCACTTCGTCTTTTTCCAGGGCCGAAGGGTCGTGGGCCGGCCAGGGCTGGGCGTGGATGCTGTCCTCATGGCCCAGGGCTTCCCAGAGTTCTTCGGCCAGGTGAGGCACGAAGGGGGCCAGGACGTGGATGAGGATATCGGTGGCTTCATCAATGGCCGGGGACCGGTGGTCCTGGTAGCTATCCAGGATGCTGTAGAGGCCGTTGACCAGTTCCATGATGGCGCTGACAGCGGTATTGAAGTTAAAGCGGTCTTCAATGTCATCAGTGATCCGGGCCAGGGAGCTGTGGGCCAGGTAGCGGAGGTCTTTTTCTTCAGCCGGGGTCCCTTCACCGGCCGGCAGGGCCAGGTAGCGCTGGATATACCGGTAGACCCGGCCCAGGAAGCGGTAGCAGCCTTCCACAGCCCGGTCATTCCATTCCAGGTCTCTTTCCGGCGGGGCCGCAAAGAGGATAAAGAGCCGGGCGGTATCGGCCCCGTAGGTCTTCATGATGTCTTCAGGGCTGACAATATTCCCCTTAGACTTGCTCATTTTAGCCCCATCTTTTAGGACCATCCCCTGGGTGAGGAGGTTCTTAAAGGGTTCATTGGCGGAAACCAGGCCCCCATCCTTGAGAACCTTGGTGAAAAAGCGGGCGTAGAGCAGGTGGAGAATGGCGTGTTCCACCCCACCGATGTATTGGTCAACCGGCATCCACTTGTCGGCCTTGTCTTTAGCAAAGGGGAGGTCGGTGTTTTGAGCGTCGGTATAGCGGAGGAAGTACCAGCTGGAGCAGACAAAGGTATCCATGGTATCCGTTTCCCGCCGGGCCGGCCCGCCACAAGAGGGACAGGTGGTATGGACGAAGTCCGGGGCGTCATTTAAGGGTGATTCCCCGGTCGGCTTAAAGTCCACGTCTTCCGGCAGGCGGACCGGCAGTTGGTCTTCCGGCACCGGGACAGCCCCGCACTTGTCACAGTAGACAATGGGAATGGGGGCGCCCCAGAAGCGTTGGCGGGAAATGAGCCAGTCCCGCAGGCGGTAGTTGACGGTCTTCTTGCCGGCATCCTTTTTGGCCAGGGCCTCGACAATGGCGTCCATGGCTGCCACATTATCCATGCCGGTATAGTCTCCGGAGTTGATCAACTTACCCGGTGCGGTATAGGCCTCAGTCATATTCGCTGCCTGGAGGTCCTCCCCTTCCGGGCTGACCACCGGGATAATCGGCAGGTCATATTTTTTAGCAAAGGCAAAGTCCCGATCATCGCCGGCGGGAACCCCCATGACGGCACCGGTCCCGTAGTCAGCGATGACATAGTTCCCGACCCAAACGGGAATCTTGGCCCCATTGATGGGGTTAATGGCATAGGCCCCGGTGGGGAGCCCTTCTTTTTCCGCTGCATCCCCGGTCCGTTCCAGGTCTGTCAGGTGGCTCATCCGGTCGGCAAAGGCCCGGACAGTCTCTCCCTCCTCCTTGCCTTCAATTAGTTTTTCAACCAGCTGGTGTTCCGGGGCAAAGACCAGGTAGGAGGCCCCAAAAAGGGTATCCGGCCGGGTGGTGTAGACATCAATGGTGTCCCCGGTTTCCAGTTCAAAGGTGATCATCGCCCCTTCAGACCGGCCAATCCAGTTTTCCTGCATGGTCCGAACCTTTTTTGGCCAGCCATCCAGTTCGTCCAGGTCTTTTAAAAGGCGGTCGGCATAGTCGGTGATCCGGAAGTACCACTGCTCCAGGGCCTTTTTATGGACCTCGGTCCCGCACCGTTCGCAGGCCCCGTCAACCACCTGTTCATTGGCCAGCACTGTTTGGCAGGAGGGGCACCAGTTGACCCGCCCTTCTTTTTTATAGGCCAGGCCGGCCTTGTAAAATTGCAAAAAGAGCCACTGGGTCCAGCGGTAGTAGTCCGGCTGGCAGGTGGTCACTTCCCGGTCCCAGTCAAAGGATAGGCCCAGTTGCTTAAACTGCCGCTTCATGGTTGCGATATTTTCCCGGGTCCACTTGGCCGGGGGGACGCCGTTTTTAATGGCCGCATTTTCTGCCGGCAGGCCGAAGGCATCCCAACCCATGGGATGGAGGACATTGTAGCCCCGCATGGTCTTAAAACGCGCCACCACATCCCCAATCGAATAGTTCCGCACGTGGCCCATGTGGAGTTTACCACTGGGGTAGGGGAACATTTCCAGGCAGTAGTAAGAGGGCTTATCTGCTGCATCATCGGTTTTATAAATGCCGGATTCTTCCCAGCGGGCTTGCCATTTTTGTTCAATATCACTTGCGAGATATTGGTCTTTCATAGGATATCCTCCTCTTTCCGCATATTGCGTATCAGTATTGGCCTTATTATACGGTTTGCGGTAAAAACCGTCAATGTAATCCCGGGCCGGAGGAGAAAATCATAGCGGCTGTATATAACAGTTTAGCTAGAAAAATCCCCTCAAACCGGCAATCTCTTGTCCGGGCCGGCACCTGTACTGCAACAGGTTGCTCGGTCCTTTCTGGTCTCTTTCTTTCATTATATATTGCCGGTGCCGGCCCGCTAAAGGGCATAAAAAAAGCCCCTGCTTTTGCAAGGGCAAGGCCGCGCCGCAAGGGATTCGAACCCCTGACCTTCTGGTCCGTAGCCAGACACTCTATCCAGCTGAGCTAGCGGCGCACATATCAAATTTTTTAAAGAGGGGGTCTGCAACCATACGCTACGGAAGCATGGTTTTCCCTCTCACGGAGAGAGAGGGATTCGAACCCTCGATACGGTTCCCCGTATACTCCCTTAGCAGGGGAGCACCTTCGGCCTCTCGGTCATCTCTCCAGCGAACGCAAGAATTATTATAACAAACGATTTACACTTTGTCCATACTCCGCTAACAAATTCCCTGATTTTTTATGCCCGCTACGCCAGCCGGGCAACGGAGAGGGTGGGATTCGAACCCACGGAACCTTTCAGTTCAACGGTTTTCAAGACCGCCGCCTTCAACCGCTCGGCCACCTCTCCAGAGCGTTCCAACAAGTAAATATTTTATCAAAAAAGCCCCCCATGGTCAAGGCGCAAAAAAGCAAGAAAAAAAGCGCCCTAAGCAGGCGCTTTTTTATGGTTTAAGATTATTCTTCTACGCTGAATTGGCTCTTGTCAGCGCCGCAAAGCGGGCAAACCCAATCTTCCGGAAGATCAGCGAAAGCAGTGCCGGGTTCGATGCCGCCGTCTGCATCACCTTGAGCCGGATCATAGACATAACCACATAAATCGCAAACATATTTTTCCATTATTAAAATCTCCTCTCCATAATTAAGGTTTTTCCCACAAGCTAATTGTTATGGTTTCTATTTGTATTATACCCGCTTTCACAGGTCACAAACACAAGTTTATTGGTCAACCCGCTCAATTTTAGCGCCGAGCTGCTTAAATTTACCGATCAGGTCTTCATAGCCCCGGTCCAGGTGGTGGAGCTGGCCGATGGTCGTCTCTCCTTCAGCGGCGAGGGCGGCGATGATAAGGGCAGCCCCGGCCCGGAGGTCGGTGGCCTTGACATCGGCCCCGTAGAGGACCGGCGTACCGGTGACAAAGGCGTTCTTCCCGTCAATTTGGATATTGGCCCCCATCTTCCGTAATTCATCGACGTGCATAAAGCGGTTCTCGAAAATCGTTTCCGTAAAGTTGGCCGTCCCTTCAGCCAGGCACATATAGGCCATGAATTGGGACTGCATGTCGGTCGGGAACCCGGGATAGGGTAGGGTCTTGATGTTGACCGGGCGGATGCGGTCGCCACCAATGACTTCAACCGTCATGGCTTCGGCATCAACGATGACCTTAGCCCCGCTTTCCTCCAACTTGTCCAGGACCGGCCGCAGGTGGTCTGCAATGCAGTTGGTCACCTTAATCCGGCTCTTGGTAATGGCCCCGGCCAGGAGGTAGCTGCCGGCCTCAATCCGGTCCGGGATAATGGTATGGCTGGCCCCGTGCAGGCGGTCGACCCCGGTAATCCGAATCATTGAGGTGCCGGCCCCGCGGACGTCAGCCCCCATGGCATTGAGCATGTTGGCCAGGTCCACAATTTCCGGCTCTTCAGCGGCGTTTTCAATCCGGGTGACCCCATCAGCCAGGGTCGCTGCCATCATGAGGTTTTCCGTCGCCCCGACGGAAGGGACCCGCAGGAAAATATCGTTGCCATGCAAACGACCATTGCTTTCCGCATGGACACCGTCCTCATCAATGTGGATGGTCGCCCCTAAAAGCTCCAAGCCCTTGAGGTGGAGGTCAATGGGCCGGGTGCCAATGGCACACCCACCCGGCATAGATAGGTTTACGCGGCCAAAGCGCGCCAAAAGCGGCCCCATAATCAGCACTGAGGCTCGCATTTTTTGCACATATTCATAAGGGGCTTCCGTCTTGGATACCTCGGCCCCCTCTATCACCATGGTGTGGCCCTGGTAGTCTACCTTGGCCCCTAAAGACTGGAGCACTTCGGAGATGGTTTGAACATCTGCTAAGCGGGGCACATCATATAAGGTACACCGGTCCTCTGTTAGAAGGGTTGCCACGATAATCGGCAGAACAGCATTTTTGGCACCACTGATTGCCACTTCTCCTGATAAGGTCTGCTGACCGGATACGATAATTTTTTCCAAATGATCGTCTCGGCCTATGCCGAGCCTCCACCTCCCACTCTTTCTTTTACACTTACCTCTTTATTCTACTTGAAAAGGGAAATGAGGTCAACGACTTCACCGGTTTTCACCCCCCAAATCCGCCGGCGCCAACTGGCGACCTGACCGCCTTTATCCGCTTTACCGCCGGGCCTTAAAAAGATCCCTCTAAAATTTGGTAAAAATAGATTGACAAAGCCGCCAATTTTCCTTATACTGTCTCAAGGCTTTTCGAAAAGCAGATTGTGCGGATGTGGTTCAATGGTAGAACATCAGCTTCCCAAGCTGAAAACGAGGGTTCGATTCCCTTCATCCGCTTGTACCCCAACTGTACCTTTGTGCGGTGGGGTTATTATTTTACCCTAAGCGTTTCCTATGCTTAAAAAGTTTTCTTTACAACTCTTCAGGCATGTTTTAAAATTTCCAGAGGAGGTTAGAAATGGCATTAAATGTAACAACTGATTACGCCATCCGCATTATGCTTTACTTATCTGGAAACGCACCCGTAGGCGTTAGCGTGACCGGTAAGGTGATTGCCGAAAATATGCGCATTCCCTACAATTACTTCCTTAAAATTGTCCCTCACCTGAAAGAGGCCGGTTTTATTGAGTCTTTTCAAGGGAAAAATGGCGGTTTTGCCCTCATACGCAATCCTGAAGACATTACCCTCTACGATATTATTGCAGCCATGGATGATACCCTTATTATTAACGAATGTTTAATGGACCCGGTCGCCTGCGGCCGGAATGCTGCCGGCCATTGTGCCGTCCACAAGGCCTTTGCCCAAATCCAGGTTGACCTGGATAAACGGTTAAAGAGCATTACCCTGGCTGACATCCAGGATAACCAGCAAGTACTCAGCGACCTTTAAAAAACAGCACGGGATAGCCTTCCCGTGCTGTTTTTTATGGCCTGGCCGGGCCTGCGACGGAAAAATCAGTTTATTCGTTATTTGGCATAAGAATTACTTATCAACTTAAGCCGCTAAAAGCCCCCTTCCTGGGATAATTCTTTTGCAGTTCATACTGCCCCTTGTTATAATATAGTTAAACTTTTGACTGTCTCCCCCTGAGGTGAGCATACAACATTGAGGAAGGTGTAAATATGAAAATTCATTTGTTTACGCAATGCATGGTAGACATGTTCTACCCTCAAGTAGGCGTTGCCGCTGTCGAGGTCTTGGAACGCCTCGGCTGTGAAATTGTTGTTCCAGAAAAACAAGCCTGCTGTGGCCAGCCGATGATCAACTCCGGCTATGTTCAGGCCTCTAAGGCAGCTATGAAAAATACCATTAAAGCCTTTGAAGGGGCAGAAACCATCGTCAGCCTGTCTGGTTCCTGCGCCTTTGCTATGAAGCACGAATACGAACGCCTTTTTGCCGACGAGCCCTCCTGGCAGCTCCGCGCCGCCCAGATGGCCGATAAGATCTACGAATTCACCGATTTTATCGTAAACGTTTTAGGGGTAACCGATGTTGGCGCACGTTTAAATAAAAAAGTAACATTCCACAAGAGCTGCCATGCGACCCGCCTGTTAGGGGTATCCGAACCGCCCCTGACCCTGCTGAAAAATGTCGAAGGCTTAGAATACATTGAACTGGAAAAAGCAGACCGCTGCTGCGGCTTCGGCGGGACCTTCTCCGTCAAACAGCCGGAGATTTCCGAACAAATCGTTGCTGAAAAAGCCCAGTACATCGTTGACAGCGGGGCCGATGTCCTTTGCGGCGCTGACCAAGCCTGCCTGCTGAACATCGCCGGCCGTCTGGACCGGATGAAAGACCAGGGGCAAATGCCGCACCCGGTCAAGGTAATGCACATTGCAGAGGTGTTGAACTGCCGTTAAGCTAACCCCTTAACGCCACGATAGAGGAGGATATTATGGCTATTATTTATGATTCCAAGCCCTTCAAGGAACGGGTTGAAGGCGCCTTGGCTGATGATTTTAAACACCAGGCCATTGAAGCTGCCCAGGACATGTTCCAAGGCAAACGCGTCAATATCGTTGCCGGTGTACCAGCTTGGGAAGAATTCCGGACCCAGGCCGCTGAAATTCGTGACCACGTTTTATCAAACTTAGACTACTACCTGGACCAATTCGCCACCAATGCTGAAAAGGCCGGGGCCAAGGTCTACTTTGCCAAAGATGATAAGGAAGCCGTTGACCAGGCCATTGAGATTTTCCGCCAGGTCAATGCCAAATCCTGCGTAAAAAGTAAGTCCATGATGACGGAAGAAATCGGCCTCAACCACGCCCTCATCGATGACGGCGTCACCGTTTATGAAACGGACCTGGCTGAAATGATCCTCCAGTTAAACGACTGGAACCCCCCTTCCCACATCGTTGTACCGGCCCTGCACAGAGACCGCTACATCATTAAAGACCTCTTCGCCGATTCCGGCTATGAAGGGTCTGAAGACCCCATGGAACTGACCCACTTCGCCCGTCGCTACATGCGGGATAAGTTCCTGGCTGCTGACGTCGGTGTCACCGGCTGTAACTACGGGATTGCCGAAACCGGGACCACCACCCTGGTCACCAATGAAGGGAACGGCCGGATGGTTACCGCCCTGCCGAAAACCCAGGTCATCTTCATGGGCATGGAACGGATTTTACCCAACTTCGAATGCCTGGATGCCATTATGGAACTCTTTGTCCGGGCTTCTGTCGGGTCTAAGATTACCTCCTACTTCTCCCTGTCCACCGGCCCCAAAAAGGCTGACGAAGTCGACGGGCCTGAAGAACAGCACATCATCATTATCGACAATGGCCGGACCGATATCTTAAAAGGCGAATTCCGCGAAATGCTCCGCTGCATCCGCTGTGGTGCCTGCTTAAACATCTGCCCGGTTTACCGCCACATCACCGGTCACGGTTACGGTTCTATCTACCCGGGACCGATGGGCGCTGTTTTAACCCCGCTTTTGGTTGGCTTTGAAAATGCCAAGTACCTGCCCTTCGCCTCCACCCTGTGCGGCGCTTGTACGGACCACTGCCCGGTTAAGATCCCCCTCCACGAAATGCTCCTGCGCCAACGCCAGGTCATCGTTGAAGAGATGAAGCTCATGAGCCCCATCGAAGGCGGTATCTTCCGCGGGGCCGGTATCGGTCTGGGTAACAGTACCATCTATGACTTAGGGACCAAGGTGGCCGCTCCGGTCATGAAGGTCTTAGGTGACGGCGACCGTCTCAAAGACAATGTCCAAATTCCGATTCTCCGCGATTGGACCTCCAGCCGCGACATGGACCTCTTGAAGAGCTACAAATTCCGTGACTGGTTTAAAGACCACCAAAAACAGAAAGGCGGGCGCAAATAGATGTTAACCCAACAAAACAGAGAAGCTTTCTTAAAAAACGTATCTCGGGCGCTCGGCCGTGAAGCCATTCCGGCCCATGTAGATGCACCCGACCTTTCCAAGGGCCCCCAAGCCACCATGTACCAAGACCTGAGCCAAGACGAAGTCCTGGATATGTTCAAAGCCGAATGTGACGCCCTGTCCATCCGTTATCGGGAAGCCACCCCGGACAACCTGGCCGATGTGGTCATGGAATCCATCAAGGACTGGGGCGGTGGCAAACTGGTTTACCCCCAGGCACCGGAAATGGAAGAATTCGGCATCCAGGCTAAGTTTGACGAAGCCAATGGCAAGGATGACCTTTCCTTCGTTCAGTGGGACCCTGAAAAGAGCCGGGAAGAAAACATCACCAATGCGGAAGATGCCAACCTGGGCTTAACCTTCCCCACCATGGCCATTGCTGAAACAGGCACCCTGGTCCAACCGATGAGCCGGGGCACCGGCCGGTCTGTAGGCCTCCTGCCCATCACCCATATCGCTGTTGTCCGCCGGTCCACCATTGTACCCCGGATGACCCAGTCTATGGCCAAGCTCACCGAACAATTCCGGGAAGACCCGGCCAACTTCCCCTCTTCTGTCATTCATATCTCCGGCCCTTCTTCAACCGTTGATATTGAATTGGTTCGGGTGGTCGGCGTCCATGGCCCGATCAACCTCACCTAC
This sequence comes from Peptococcus simiae, assembly GCF_046097595.1. Classification (NCBI taxonomy): domain Bacteria; kingdom Bacillati; phylum Bacillota; class Clostridia; order Eubacteriales; family Peptococcaceae; genus Peptococcus; species Peptococcus simiae. The sequence goes on along the minus strand of NZ_JBJUVG010000001.1, from coordinate 142,788 downwards.
ATCATCTTAAACGACTAGTCAAATCCAAAGCCGCCTACGGGCGGCTTTTTTAGTGCAAAAAGCCTGGAGCCATGAGTGTACGCTCATGGCTCCAGGCTTTTGTTCAATCAACGGGGGCTAGGGTGGCGGCAATTTGCCGGGCAAAAAGCCGGGCCCTTTCTTTGATGTGGTCCCGCTCCAGAATGGCCCTGGGCCGGTTGGCTGTGACCATGGCTGCAAAGTAAGGCGGCAGGCGGAAACCCTTATTGAGGCAGAAGGCATTGAGCAGCTGCCGGGCCAGGAGGTCACTGCCGGAATAGCCGCTGACAATAATGGCATAGAGCCACTGGCCGGTGATACGGTCGGTGTTGGCCAGGTGGGTCAGCCGGTTGATAAAGGCCACCAGGTCCGGGCCTAAGCCGTCATTTAAGTTCGGGGCCAGGACCAGGAGGGCATCTGCCTGGGCCACCCGGTCAAAGCCGCTTTCGACCATGAGGTCCCGGTCCGGACACCCTCTTTCGGTACAGGCGGCATAGGAGCAGCCCCGGCAGTCGGCAATTTGTCCCTTACCCAGGTTCATAAAGTCTGTTTCCAGGGGCGCCGGCAGGGCCTCCCGGACCAATTCCCAAAAGCAGACCGTATTGGCCACCTTCATCCGGCTGGTGGCGGCAACGGCCAGGAGCCGGGCCGGGGGCACCAGCAGGGGGGGCCGGTCTTCCTGGAGCCGGTCCACCAGTTCAGCCAAGTGGTAGCCGTAGGCACTGGCCAGGTCCGTATCCAGGAGTTGGGCCCGGAGTTCAAAGTTATACAGGTCCCCAATCCCCTCAACCAGGGCCTTGGGGATAAAGGCGCAGCCGGCCCGGTTGGTATAAAAGACGATTTCCCGGGCCACGCTCTTGGTGAAAAGGTCGCCGGGGCCATCGACTAAGAGGGCCCCGGTCGACCCATGCAGGAGGGATGGGTCTCTGGCCAACCGCCGTTTCATGGCGTCCAGCTCGGCATTCATCCCACTTTCATCCAGGCTGACTGCAAAAAGGATATGCCTGCCACGGGCCTTGTCCAGGTCCTCTGCCTGTTCAATCAGAAGAGCATCCGGGGGCAGGTGCTTTCTCAAGAGGGCATCCAGCCGCTTGTTATCCTGCCGCTTGGCCGCCGGTGGGGCCACAATGGCTAGGGGGTTCATAAGCCCTCATCTGCTTTAATTTCCGCTTGCAGCTGGGCTACACCGTCAATGAGCCGGTCGCACAGCTGCTTGTCCAGGTGCAGGTATTCTAAGGCCGGCAGGCCGTTCCGGGTCCGCAGGGGGGCCCCGTAATAGACCCCGTCCATAAAGACCGCACTGTAGTGTCTTTCGCCCCGGAGCCGGCTCAGAAGACTCAGGGCCCCGCTGGAGACAGCCGGGCCGACAAAGGGCTTGTAGCCAATCCGGCGGAGTTCCATATTAAGAGTGGCCACCCGCCGGCTCAGGTCCTGGGAGACCCGGTCATCATAGGCGGTGATGTCATTGGCCAGGATTAAGCCCTCGCCATGGCGGCCATAGGCCCGGCCATGTTTGATATAGGCGGGCATGACGGACCCGGCCCGGGCATGCATGACCCCCAGGCCATAGCCTTCGACCTGTTCCGGCCGGAGCCCCTGGCCATCAAAAACACCGGCTTCATTTAAGTTGGACTGGCGCCAGGCTACCTGGGCCAACCGTTCCACCGGATCAGAAAGCATGATAAACATACCGGCATAGTCCCGGTCCCGGGCCAGGCTAGCGTACTCGGCCACCATGGGGGCGTTCTTCAAGTACTGCTCTCGGCGGACATCATCCACTTCTTCCCCCGGTTGGGCGATGCCCCGGGTGGCCGCAAAGATAACGATATCGGTATGACGGAAGAGGTCTTCTTTTTCCAACCGGTGGACCCTGGGCATGGGCTCGCCGGAAAAGGGCCAGACGCATTGTTCCATTTCAAAGGCCCACCGTTCCATCGCCGCCTCCTGGACATCGTAAATGCCGATATCCCCAATGAGGTCCCCACCCAAAAGTTTCAAGGCCATGAGGCAGGTATGGCCCACATCCCCCAGGCCGATAATCTGGACCCGGGCCGGTAGGCGGGCGGGGACGCCCGGGTGGTGGAGCCGGTATTCCCAGCCCGCCCAGGAGGTATTCACTGCAATGATCCGGTGCTCGGTCAGGGCGTCCCTAAAGGGGGTATAGGGCTCCGTCAGGCCCTGGCCGTCATCCATCAGCCCCCGGATACCAAAGTGGGGTTCTTCGATAAACTGGGGTCGGTTGACAATGTAGGCGCTGGGGTCATCATAGCCCCCTTCATAGAGACGCAGGATGGTATCCGCCTGGGCGGTCTTGCCAAAGGCTATCTCCTCTGCCCCTTCCGGCGCCTGGTCAGCCAGTACGGTGTAGCCCTTGTAGAGGTATGCTTTCATTGGTTATCGCTCCTTTGGAATGAGGTTTTCAAAGTAGGCCAGTTGCGATAGGTTCTGCTTGATATAGTAAGACGGGCTCCGGGTCATATCGTAAATCGGACCGGCCCCGTATTCCGGAATCATGGGCCGGTTAAAGACCTCGGCCATCCGTCTCAGGGTCAGGTTCCGCTCATTTTCAGCCTGGTAACTTTCTTCCAAGACCTGCATAATGGCCAAGGCATTCTCCAGGGCCGTTTGTGAATACCGCCAGACGGCCCCACTGTCTGCATCCCGGAAGAGGGGTGAGGCGGCAAAGGGCAAGACCGGGTTAACCACCCGGGCCAGGCCGGAAAAGATACTGACCGGCCGGTCGGCCCGGGCATAGCCGTCAATAAAGGGATAGGCCTTGCTGTCCACCATCCAGTAGCGGATATTGGGCAGGTAGTGGAGGGCCCGGAAAGACAGGCCCAGGTCCTCCTGAATGTCCCGGCCGCTCCCGGTGATAATCCCGCAGACAATGCTTTGAATGGGGACCCCTTCCGCTTCCAGGAGGGGCAGGAGCCCTTCCAGGGTCCGGCCCCGGTTGAGGACTTCATCGGCCAGGATGACCGGCCTGTGGAAGGAGGACAGGACCTGGGCCTGGGTCTTGAGGTCCGGCTGGTAGGGCAGAGGCCCTACCGATAACTGGCGCATGTCGCCGGGGTATAGCCGTTGGACATAAAGGGGCCGGGTGACTGTATTGGCCACCAGGGACCGGCGCAGGAGGTGGCCGAAGGGCACACACATGGCCGGGCCCAGCTCCCGCTCCTCCCCTTCCTGGGCCGGGACCCCGTTTTCAGCGCTGACCAGGTGGGCCAGTTCCGTTTCCAGGGCGGCACTCTCATAGGAAAGGACCAGTTCACCCGGGTGGAAGGCCGTCATGGCGGCCATGAGCCGTTGGTGGGTCTGGGCCAGGACCCGGTCTACCGCCGGTAATTGGGCATAGGGGGCCTTGAGCAGGGTGGAGACATTGTTGGACAGGAGCAGAGGCGCCCGCATGTGGACGACCGCATACCAATCCTCTCCCTCTGAATCAAAGGCAGCCGGTAAAAATTGAAAGCCATGCCGGGTCAAGAGGCCTGTCAGCCGGTCCTTTTCTTCCCGACCATGGCCGACGTATACCGCCAGGGTCGCCGAGGCTTCCAGGGCCCATAGGAGGGCTTCCGACAGGGCCCGCTGGCCCCCGTCCAGGGCCTCATCACTAAAGGCCAGCCGGGACAGGAAGGCGATGTGGCCGGACCCCTTCTCCCGCAGGTAGCGGCAGATATCCCGCCGGCCAACGACATCAAAGAGGTGGCGGGAGGATACGACCTGGGCCAGGACAAAGCTCTCCAGCGCCCCCTCCCGGCGGATATTCACCAAAATACTATCCGGCGGCAAGGCATGGCCTAAAAAGCCCAGGGCCTGGGTTTCCAGTTTTTCCTTTTCAAAAAGGGCCTCTATGTCATGCCAAAGCCGCCCATCTTCCGCCGGCACCCGCCGGACCGTATAGGGTTTCAGGGTCTGGACCGCCTTGGTCTTCCGCTCACCCAGGTAAAGGTTGTGGGTGTAGATATAGTTTTGGGCCATGGTATCAATCAGGTGGGAAATATCCCGGTTCTTCTCGATGTTCTTCCGGATGGTCGTGGACGATACGCCCTCCGGCAGGTCGGGCAGGTCCATTTCCAGCACCTTGGCCTCCAGCCGGGCCAGGGCCTCTGCCCTGGTTTCCGCGTCCATCCCGTCGCCGGGCCGGTGGACCACAATGTGGTTGATCTGGTGGACCGAATCCGAGGTCGGCGGCTGCCGGTAGGCCGAAGCATTGGCCAGGACATCGCTACCGACCACCAGGAAGAGGTCCTTGTTGTGGAAGACCTCCTTGAGTCGGGCCAGGTCTTCCGCTGCGGCGATATTGACCGGGAAGATGGGCGGAAAGAGGAAGACGTTTTCTTCCTCAGCCACGCTCATCTTTAAGATGGCCCGCCGGATCAGGGTCGGCTGGGTATTCTTACTCCAGCTGAATTCGTCCAGGCCCAGGTAAACCTCAAAGCCCTGGTCCCGGATTTTCTGGACAATGGCCTTGTGCCCCAGGGTAAAGGGGTCAAAGGTGCCCGGAAAGAAAGCCACCTGCTTGTTTTCAAACAGGTGCCAGCTCTCCCCACTGAGGAAGTAGTCACTGAGGAAGCGGTAGAGGTGGTTGAGCAGGGCGCAGCGGGCATAGAAGTCCAGGGCGTCAGCCTCCTCTTCGGAAACCACCAGCATAAGGAGCCGCTTGTAGGCGATGTCGAAAATATCCCGCCGGTAGGCCAGGGGCAGCTGGGCATTGCCAAAGACAAAACGGCCCAGGGCCCCCAAGGTTTCCAGTTTTACCGGGTCATGGAAACCGGCCAGGCCCTTCATGAGCAGGCCGACCAGCCGGGACAGGCGCTGGCGACGGGTTGCTGCCGATTCGTCCATATCCCGATTTTCAAAGCCCGCCACCATATGGGCCACCGTATCCACCGCCAGCTGGGCCGTCGTTTCATTTTTGGCATCGACCAGGCTGGCCAGGGTGACGAGGATTTCATCATACTCCCGGGGCTGGAGGTGGTTGCAGAGCCGGGCCAGGTAGGTGGGAATATACTTGGTGAACTCAAAAGAGTCCATCTCCAGGCCCCGACAGAGCTCAACGGCCACTTCATTGACCTCTTCATCGCTTAAGTGGGCGGCCAGGTTAACCAGCATGGTGCCGGCCTCGTGGCGGACGTTGATTTGCTCGCTGACCTTGAGCAGGTTGGAAAAGTGCAGGGCCACGTGGAGTCGGTTCATCTGGGAGTCATCGACCAAGGCCTCGGCCAGGCGGCGGATATTGACCCGCTTGACCTGCCAGGGGGTCGATGACTTCAGATTTTCCAGGAAAAGCTCCGAGCTCCGCAGGTCCGGCAGCTGGCAGTGGCCCCCGCTCAGCAGGGCGTCGATATGGGCCTGCTGGTACCCTTCTCCGGCCCAGATCATGGGCAGGGCCCGGACCCGGTCCCAGTAGGGGGCAATGACCTCTGCCGCCAGGTTTCCTTCTGCTATGAATTTTTCGAAAAATTGCAGGATGGCCAGGCGAACTTCCACATTATCCCGCTTGGCCAGGGTTTCGGCGGTCCGCAGGAGCATCTGGCCGTCCCGGTCGGAAATGAGCTTCATGGGGACCTCAGCCAGGGCATCCAGGAGGATGAAGGCCGTCAGGTCATCACAATCCGGTTTCCGGTAGTAGTGAAAGAGCTGGGCTAAAAACTGGGGCCGGTCATCATCCGGCAAGTTGGCCAGAAGGCTGTTTAAAATTTGGTGAAAAGCGTATCCTTGGAAGCGCCGGTAGCGGTCGCCCAGCTTGTGGTCCGGCGAAAAGACCTGGTCCAGAACATCGTGCCAAAGGGAGAGGGCTGACCGCCCCTCCCGCTCGCGGACGGCATTTTCCGGCAGCCATTTGCTATAGCGTTCATCAAAGCCGGCCAGGAGGGTCCCAATCAGGTGGGCGGCCTGGCGGCGGATATCCCCTTCGGGGTAGATGAGCATTTCCAGGAGATAGTTAAAAATCAGTTCCTTTTGAGGCCGGGTCATGTAGGTCATGTATTCTTCAAAGACCGTCAGATAGGCACGGACGGTGACGGCATCGTCTGCCGCCCGGAGGGCCTCCAGCATATTACGGAGGTAGGCCGGTTGGCCGAGCCGGTGCATAATATCAATATTATGACGGAAAGCCAGGTCTTTAAAGATCCGCGGGGTGGCCTGGGCATCGAGCATGCCAATCCAGGCCGGCCGCCGGCTGGGCGGCTGCCGGTCGCCCAGGGTCACATCTACCCCGTAGCCGGTCATAAAGGCTTCAAAGTCTGCCAGCCGCTGGTAGACCCGTTCATAGCGGTGTTTTTTGGCCTCGTCAACATTATCCAGCTTGTTCAGGATGACCTGGTAGGCATCGGACAGGCTATAGATAACGATTTCTTCATGGGGCCCCCGCTTCCCTTCCTTGGCCTTACTCCGAAAGTCCCCGTAAATGAGGAGCATGGATTCCACCGCCAGGTTTTCCAATTCCAGGTCCCAGGTGGAATGGTTGGCGGCAATATGGCCAATGCCGGGCAGGCCGTGGCGGTTGCACCATTGCTCGGTATAGTAGTAATGGAGGTAGGCCATCCGCTTGGTTTCTTCGGCATTTTTCGGGCCGAACTTCCCAATATCATGGACCATGGCCGCCCCGGACAGGCGGACCGGGTCCACAGGCACCCCGCCGGCCTTGAGCTGGAGGCCAACGGTTAAGGCCACCCGCTGGACCCCGACAATATGGGCCAGGAGGTCATAGGGGGTTACCTCCCGCCCCAGGCGTAAGATTTCATCAATATAGTCAACCTCCCAGACATTCAGGAGGCGGGCAAATTCTTCTGCATAGGGACTGGCATCTCTTTCTTCCTCCGGCAGGGGCAGGAAGTCCAGCCGCTTGTCCAGGCCATTGACCTGCCGGTGGGCATCCAGGCAAAAGGCCAAGAGGTCCAGGCTGAAAAAGGCTGCTGCCCGGATTCGGTCAGAATAGACGACTGCCGGCCGGTTATGAAAGAGGTTCTTGCTTCCCAGGTTATACACGGTCAGGGGCCAGTTCTCCGGCAGGCTTAGGCCCAGGGCCGTTACATAATCGCCGGCCAAGGCCACAACTGCCTCAGCTGAAATAGGCGACCGCTCTAAAAGGGTCCTGACCCGGTCATACCACTCATCCCGGTCGGCCAGGTTGGCCAGGTCCTCCGCCGAACAGCCCAGGGCCGTTGCCAAGTACTTATCCCGTAAAATGGCGCTCAATTGGCGCTTTAAATCAACCATATCCACCCTCCTTATTCATGCTTTTTATATATTATACCCAGCTGGCTCCAGCTTTTATACGCCTGATGGCCTTCGGCCAGCCTAGCTTTCATAAAAAGCCTGTAAAGCGTCCTGCATCCAGACCTGGTCCTGGCAGCCGCCCACTTCCCTGGGGGCATGCATGGCCAGGAGGGCATTGCCCACATCCACCACCGGCATGGGCAGGCTCTGGGCTAAGATCGGGCCCAGGGTCGCCCCGCCCCGGAGGTCGGAATGGAGGTAAAAGCGCTGGACCGGGACCCCGGCCTGCCGGCAGAGGTTTTCAAAGACCACTGCCGTGGCCCCATCGGTGGCGTAGCTTTGGTTGGCCGCACACTTGACGACCGGGCCCCCATTGAGGGCCGGGGCATTGCCGGGATCCATTTTTTCCGGGTAATTGGGGTGGTTGCCATGGGCCTGGTCGGCCGATACCATAAAGGAGGCGGCCAGGGCATCCCGCCAGGGGGTATCAAAGGCCTGGTGGAGGTCCTCCAGGATATCCCGCAGGCGGAGGGCGGCCGCCCCGGTCGCTGACCCGCTTCCGACTTCTTCATGGTCAAAGATGACCAGGACCTGGGTCTGGGCCCCTGCTCCGGCAGCCAGGAAGGCCTGGAGGGAGGCGTAGACCATGGCCCCGTTATCCAGTCGGGGAACACTCATCAGGCGCTTATCCGGACTGACAAAGGTCCCCCGTTCCGCCGGCAGGAGGTCCAGCTCATAGCCCAGGACCTGGGCCGGGTCCAAACCCCAGCCGGTCAGGAAGTCTGCCACAAAGCCCTCCGCCCCACTGCCGGTGACAAGAGGCTGGAGGTCCTTTTGCAGCTTAAAGGTATAACCGGTCCGGAGCTCACCATTCATATGGATACATAAGTTAGCCGTGGTACAGACCGCCCGGCCGGAGTCCACCAGGCGGCGGTCTGGCTTAAAGGGGTCCTCGCCGGCCAGGTAGACCTCTCCGGCCACCCGGAGGGGCCGATCCATCCAGGAAGACCAGATGGCACCCCCATAAGGGGCCACATTGAGCCGGTGGACCGGGTCTGTACCCAGGTCAGCCCGGTCTTTGAGCCGCAGGGCCGGGGCATCGCTATGGGAGCTGACCAGGCGGAAACCGTCCGCCTGCCCCCGGCGCCAGGCGCAGAGAAAACCACCGGCCCGGGTAAAGCCCCGGGCGGTCTGGTCCAGGGGCCCGGCGGTCACTTCGTCAAAACCGGCCGCCACCAGGTCCTCGGCAACGGCCTGGACCGGCCGGGCAGTCGGCGTCCGGTCAATAAAGTCAAACAAGGCCTCGCAACAAGATATATAGTCCATGGATATCATCCTTCCTAACTTGAAAAAAACCGTCAATAAGGGTATATTTTAACTAACATACCGCCCCTTTTGAAAGGAGTCATAATGCGTTTAATATTCATGCGCCACGGTAAGGCCGTTAGTGTCCAGGAAGCCGCATCCGATGCGGACCGGCCCTTGAGCTTAGAGGGTCGCCTGGCTTTAAATGAAGACCTACCTTATTTGGCCCGATATTTACGGCATACAGACAAGTGCCGGATTTGGCATTCGCCCTTGGTACGGAGCCGGGAAACGGCAGAGGTCCTGATCCGCTATATGCCGGGCCAGGCTCTGGAGGTCTATGACTTCATCGCCAGCGGCGATGAAGCGGCCCTGGTCCAGGCCCTGAAAACAGTGGACCAGGAAACGACCCTGGTCATCATCGGCCATGAGCCCCACCTGTCCACCTGGCTGGAAGACCTGGCCCGGCGGCGGGACCACTTCAAAAAAGGGGAGTCAGCGGTCCTCTTACTGGACGCTGAAGACCCCTATAACGCCGTCCGGATGACCACCATGCGGCTCAACGAATTAAGCCGCTTGAGCCCCGTCGACCTCCCCCTGCCGGTGGCCCTCCAGTCCATTTTACTGGACAACCAAAAGGAAATCCTAAAAGAAAAGGATCGCGTGCTCACCGATATCGAAAGTGAAGAGGCAGTCCACGACCTCCGGGTGGCCCTCCGCCGGCAAAAGAGCTACCTGGCCTTTGCCAAGCCCTTTACCGACAAGACCAGCTACCGCAAGGCCCAAAAGGCCTACAGTAAGCTCTTAAAAGAGCTCAACCACCTCCGGGAACTGGATGTCGTCCTGGCCTCCATCCATGAGGCCAAACGCTGGGAACTGGCCCCGGCCGTCGCCTCCGTTCAAGCAGAGCGAAACGCCGAGGCCCTGGCCCTGGACATGCACTTTTCCCAGGCCGATAGCGACCGGGACTATGCCGAGGCCTACGCCAGCGCCATGGAGGCCCTGGCCACCATTGAAGACAACCGCATCTTTTCAGTGGTCGCCGAAAAGACCATGCCCAAGCGCTTTAAACAGGTCCAGAAAAAGGCCAAAAAGCTGGCCGATGTCCAGGATCCCCAAAAAATCCACCGCTTCCGGGTAGAGGTCAAGCACCACCGCTACCTCTACGAACGGATGGCCTGCATGGCCCACTATGGCACCGCCCAACGCTACCGGCTCTTAACCCGGCTCCAGAAGGCCATCGGGACCTATACGGATACCTTCTTCAACCAGCAGGTCATGGAAGACCTCCGCGGGGACCGGGAAGACCACGACCTAGACCGGGCCCTCAAGGTCTATGAAGACCTCCAGGAAAGCACCCGGGAGGCGGCCTATAGCCAGGTCCAGGCCCTCTTAAAGGACCTCATCCGCTGTCCCTAGCCCCGGCGGCGCCGGCGAAAAATTTGAATCAACTGATAGGCCACCCGCCCCATCATCACCAGGGCGACCAGCCAAAAAATAAGGGCTAATGCGTAAATAAATGTAATCATTCTATCTCTCCTCATCCACACGGAGGTGCCTATGGCTAAGTACCATCGGATTAAATATACGGAAGCAAGGGTCTTTGAGCGGCTACCGACCGCCAGTTACGGCATCCTATCTCTAATCGATGCCCAGGGCCGGCCCTACGGGGTCCCCCTGAACTATGTCTATGTCGCCGGCCGCCAGGCCCTCTACTTCCATGCTGCCAAAAGCGGCCGGAAAATTGACGCCATCCGGGCCCATAACCGGGCCCACTTTACGGTGGTCTTAAATGAATCCGTCATGCCGGAATTTTTTGTGACCAACTATGACGCCCTCATGCTGGAAGGGACGGTCCGGGTCGTTGAAGACGAGGACGAACGGCTCATGGCCATTACCGCCCTTTGCGACCAGCTGGCCGCCGGTGAAGCCCGGCGGGACGAAGTCATCGCCGGCAGCCTGCCCCGGACGGCCATTGTCCGCTTTGATATTGAAGCCGTCAGCGGCAAGGCCAACCGGGACCGGTAGCCCTATCATAGCATAAGCCTGTCCATCCATGCACCATCCGGTCGGCCCAGCCGATTAGAGCGGTGCATCTTTTATTGAGGAGGAAGTCCCTTGTCCAAAACCCTGATACTCGCTGAAAAGCCCTCTGTCGGCCGGGACCTGGCCCGCCACCTGGGCGCTAAAAACCGCCGGGAAGGCTATATCGAAGGCGACAAGTATATCATCACCTGGGCCCTGGGCCACCTGGTCGGCCTGGCTGACCCGGAAAAGTACGATGAAAAATACAGCAAGTGGCGGCTCAATACCCTGCCCATGATGCCCGAAAAAATGAAAACGGTCATCCTGCCCGGCGCCCGCAAGCAGTTTTCCACCGTTAAAAAGCAGCTCCTGCGCAAGGATGTCGATAAGATCATCATCGCCACCGATGCCGGCCGGGAAGGGGAGTTGGTCGCCCGCTGGATTATTGACAAGTCCGGGGCCAAAAAGCCCATGTACCGGCTCTGGATTTCCGCCCAAACCGACAAGGCCATCCGAGACGGCATGGCCCAGCTCCAACCGGCGGCCAAGTATGATAACCTGGCCGCCTCTGCCCTGGCCCGGGCCGAAGCCGACTGGCTGGTGGGCCTAAACATCACCCGGGCCCTGACCACCCGCTTTAACGCCCAACTCTCCGCCGGCCGGGTCCAAACCCCCACCCTGGCCATGATTGTGGCCCGGGAAGAGGCCATTGCCCGCTTTAAGGCTACCCCCTACTACGTCATTACCGCCAACGGCGCCGGCGTCCGCTGGGAGTGGCAGGGCAAGGACGGCAATCGGATTTACAGTGAAGACGCCGCCCAGGCCCTCATCAATAAACTCCGGGACCAGACCGGCCGGATTACCGGCATAAAGGAGAAAAAGCGGAAGGTCAACCCGCCCCTCCTCTATGACCTGACCACCCTCCAACGGGACGCCAATGCCCGCCAGGGCATGAGCCCCAAGGACACCCTCCACCACCTCCAACGGCTCTACGAGGTCCACAAGCTGGTCACCTACCCCCGGACCGACAGCCGTCACCTGACCGAGGACCTAGCCGCCAGCATGCCCGACCGCCTGGCCGCCTTACGGAGCGGCCCCTACGGGGCTGTCGTCAAGGAAATTATCAGCCAAAAGGCCCAGCTCCCGGCCGGCTTTTACAACAATGCCAAGGTCAGCAACCACCACGCCCTCCTGCCTACAGAAGTCCGGCCCGGGTCGGCAGACCTCAACCAGCATGAACACTTTATCTACAAGCTCATCGTCGAACGCTTTTTAGGGGCCTTCCTGGGCCCGGCTGAAGTCCAGGACACCAGCTTTGAAGCAGAGGTCGCCGGCGAACGCTTTACCGCCAAGGGCGAAGTCACCCTCAACGCCGGCTGGCGGGCGGTGGCCCAGGCCGAAGCGGCCACCGTGGAAAGCGACGAAGACGAGGCCCCGGTCCAAGCCCTTCCCCGGCTGGCCAAGGGCCAGGCCCTAAAGGGCCTGACCTCCAGCAAGAACGAACGTCGGACCCGGCCCCCCCACCGCTTTAGCGAGGGGACCCTCCTGGCCGCCATGGAAAACCCCCAGGCCTTCGTGGACGATGCCCATGCCAATAAGATCCTCAAGGAAAGCGGCGGCATCGGAACCCCGGCCACCCGGGCAGACATCATTGAGAAGCTCTTCAAGAACTTCTATATCACGAAAGAAGGCAAGAGCATCCTGCCCACCGCCAAGGGCCGCCAGCTCATTGACCTAGTCCCGGCCGACCTCCGGTCCCCCCTCCTGACCGCCCAGTGGGAAGAACGCCTGGCCGCCATCGCCAAGGGCCAGGAAGACCCGGCCGCCTTTGATGCCGATATGCGCCACTTCGCCAGCGACTTAGTCCAGGCCGTCAAAAAGAGCGAGGCCATCTTCAAGCACGACAATGAAACCGCCACCCCCTGTCCGGACTGTGGCAAGCTCCTCTTAGCTGTAGAGGGCAAACGGGGCAAGCTCCGGGTCTGCCCGGACCCGGCCTGCGGCTACCGGGAAACCGTCAGCCAAAAAACCGGGGCCCGGTGTCCCCAGTGCCGCAAGCCCCTGGTCATCATTCAAAAAGACGGCCACAAACTCTACGCCTGCAACAGCTGCGGCTTCCGGGACCGGTTTGACCGCTTTAACGACAGGCACAAGGGCGGGCAAAAGTCCACCCGCCGGGACGTGGCCGCCTACCAGAAAAAACAAGCCAAGGAAAAAGACATTGGCGCCAATGCCTTCGCCGATGCCTGGGCCGCTGCCTTAAAAAACAAGGACCAATAAGAAAAGCCCGATGGCTGTTGAAAAGTTCAACAGCCATCGGGCTTTTTTACTGAAAGAGGCTCTGGACCACCGATACCTTCATCGGCTCGCCATTTAAGGCCGCCTGGACCAGGATATCATCCTTATAGACCAGTTTCATGGAAAAGGCCGGCCCCTCTTCATCCAGGGCCAGGGGCAGAAAGAGCCGGTCGCCGGGCCAGAGGGCCAGGGCCGGGACCTCCTCTTCGGGCACCCAACGGAGGGTCCCCTCATCACAGGGGGTCAGGTCCCGGCTGTCGACCGTCCCCAGGTAGACGTGCATATACTCGGGCGGGGCCTCATCATAGCAGAAGGTGACGATGCCCCGGTAGGCCAGGGTCTCCGGTACCAGGCCGGTTTCTTCCCGGATTTCCCGCCGGGCACACTCATCGGGGCTTTCGCCGGGGAGGAACTTCCCCCCGACCCCGATCCACTTGCCCCGGTTGACATCATGGTCTTTTTTATTCCGGTAGAGCATGAGAACATCATCCTCATACTTGAGATAGCACAAAGTCGTTAGTCCCATAATCGTCCTTTCTAAAACCGAACCGCCTGCCGCCGCACCCGGGCCATCAGCGCCAGGCCCAGGACCAGGAGGGTGATAAAGGCCAGGGTCAGGACCAGGCCCAGGAGGGGCCCCTTAAAGAAGGCCAGGGCCCCCAGGCCAATGACCACCGCCGACACCAGGCCCATACCCAGGAAGATACCGAGGGCCATCAGGGCCCGGGGGACCCGGTTCAGGAGGTCTGTAGCACTCTGCCAGGTCAGGTGGAGGTTGCGCAGGTCGAAGATGATCCAATTGGCCGATATGATGGCATGGAGGAGCCAGTAGACCAGGAGGGCCGGCAGGATGCCCAGCCATAGCTTTAAGGCCAGGCCACCCAGGATAATGGCCAGGGAGGCCAAGAGGCCGGAAATAACCGTGGCGAAGAGCCATTTTTCCCGGATATAGGTTCCCATATCCAGGGGCAGGGTGCAGATATAGCTGAAGTCTCCCCGGTCCATGGAAACGATGTTCCCCGCCAGGGGTACTCCCATGGCATTGGTGACCAGGGCCATGCCAAGGCCGAAGAGGAGGCCGGCTAAAATCCCCATGAGGGGGTCCTCATAAAAGGCGGCCGACAGCTGGTTACCCAGGAAGACCTGGGGGAGAATCAGACAGGCTGGTAGGAGGATTGGTGACAGGAGGGTTTGGCTGACGAGGGTCACGTCATCCAGCCGGCGCCAGTTGTACTGCCAGAGGATCTTCCGCAGGCTCCCGTCGGCTGCCTGTCGGGCCCTGTCTGACCGGACAGCCTGCTTTTTCCCATGCCGGGCTGTTTCAACGGTGAAAACCGTATCGTAGTAGTGGACCGCCAGTCGCCGGTAAACCAGGACCGCCAGGCCGGCAAAGACCAGCAAAATGCCAATAAGGACCGGCCAGTGCCAACGGGACAGGATGAGGCCGGACAGGGGGCCCGGTGAGGATACCAGACCGTTTGCCCCGATGTCGATGACCCCCTGGACCGTCCAAATGGCAAAGACCAGGACCACTACCGCCAGCAGCTGGCCCAGGACATTGACCACCGTCAGGACCTGGCTATTCATCCGGCTGAAGGCAGCGGTCTTGGCCAAGAGCTGGAGGATGAAGATATTCAGGTAGGTGTAGACGAAAAAGACCACCAGAGACCACAGGATTGTCCCCAGGATAAGGGTCGGCCAGCCAAAGCCATTCCGCCAAAAGAAGAGGGCAAAGAAACTGACCACCGGGGCCAGGAAGGCACAACCGGCCAGGCCCACCACAGCCAACCGGGCCAGGAAAAGCTCCTGGGGGTAGACCGGCAGGGGCATATAGGCGGTGGTATCGGCGCTTTCATAGAAAATGTTGTAAAAGGCCGTAAAGCTCTGCATAATCGGAACCAGGGTCATCATAAGGACCAGGAAGTCCAGGTACATGGGCAGGGCGGCAAAGTCCACCGCTGCAAAGAGCAGGGAATAAATCAGGAAAACCGTAATCCCCGGCCAAAGGTAGTTCTTGCGTAAGATCAGGTCGGACAGGGCCTCGGGCCGCTCTTTGAGCTTGGCGGCATGTTTTTGTCGGAGCTTATCGGTCACTGCGGTATTGGTAAAAATCAGGTTAAAGCGGAGGAGTTCTTTGAATAAGGCCGGTCGGAAGGTCATGGGGCATCGGTCCCTTCTTCTGCAGAAGCCACCAGGCGGAGGTAGATATCCTCCAGGCTGTCACCGGGGTGGGCCGCCCGCAGGTCATCCATGGTGCCGACAAAGATTAGCCGGCCATGGCGTAAGATTCCAATCCGGTCGCAGAGCTCTTCAGCCACCGACAGGACGTGGGTGGAAAAAAGGACGGTATGGCCTTCGGCTGTATGCCGGCGCATCATCTCCTTTAAGTTGTAGGCGCTCTGGGGGTCCAGGCCCGTTAGGGGCTCGTCCAGGACCCAGAGGGCCGGCTCCGGCAGGAGGGCCCCGATGACGAAGACCTTCTGCCGCATCCCATGGGAAAAGCCTTCAATGGTCTGGTAACGGGCCTCACCCAGCTCAAAGAGCCGGCAAAGGTCCTCAATCCGCCGGTCCCGGAGGTCATCCGGGACGCCGAAGACCTTGGCGATAAAGGCCCAGTAGACCATGGCGGTCGACTTTAAGAACATATCCGGCGAATCGGGCACATAGCCGATCATCTGCTTGACTTCGTTGCGGTGGCTGGCCAGGTCCAGGCCGCCAACGGTAATCTTGCCCTCGTCCGGGGCAATAATACTGGTCAGGCACTTAATGGTCGTCGACTTCCCGGCCCCATTGTGGCCGATCAGGCCGAAGATTTCCCCATCACGGATATCCAGGGACAGCCGATCCAGGGCCACGGTGGACCCGTAGCGCTTGGTTACTTGATCGAATTGAACCATAAGGTAAGCCTCCCTTCTTAAATCACCTAGCTGAGTTTAACGGCCGTCCCACAGGCCGCCACGGCCAGCATGCTCCCGGTGCCCAGGGTGGTCAGGGAAAAGTCCAGGCCGATGACGGCATCGGCCCCCAGGGCTTCAGCCCGTTTTTCGATTTCTGCTAAAACATCCTCATAGGCACCCTTGAGTTCCTTCTCGTAGCTGGCTGACCGGCCACCGAAAATATCCCGGATACCGGCGGTAATGTCCTTACCGATGTGCATCCCGACAACGGCTTCACCGATGACGGGGCCGAGGACTTCTGTCACGTCCCGGCCAAGACCGGCCGGTAGGGGGGTTGTTAAGATAAGCATAGTGCTTCCTCCTTAAAATGGCGTTGAGCAGGTATTTTCTTAGCTTTATTGTATCACTTACCCAACACAACCACAATATTAAACGCCCTGCCGCTAAAAAAGCGACAGGGCGTTGACTTGGATGGATACCAGAGCTTCAGGCCGCCTTGACGGCCTTTTGCTCAGCTGCTTCGGTCTTTTTATCGACCTTTTTGTCGGTCTTTTCAAGTGTTTCATCTTCAGGGATAAGGCCCCTTTCCAGGCTGGTGACCCGGAGGGCCTGGCCATCGCCGGCTACCTTCAAGGTAACCTCATCACCGGGATGGATAAAGGGCAGTTGTTCTGAAATAGTAGCCTGGGCCATGTAGACGGTGCTATCCCCTTCCAGGAGCATGTAGAAGACGCTATTGCCTTCAATGACCACGCTCTGGATGTCTACCAGCTTGCCGGCCACCGGCTTACTCTTACCGGCACTCCCGGGATCAACCTGGACATTCTGCTGGCTGGCATAGGTCTTGTAGGCTTCCGCCACATTGCTGGAGGTGACCACATGCTGGTAGTTCTCCGCATCGATAAAGGCGTACATCTTGATGAGCCCGGCCTCGTCCTTGAGGGAGAGGAAGTAGGTCGGCCGGTCCCCCATGTTGATCAGGAGGGGGAAGGTGGCCTTGTACTGTTTCTCCTGGACGGCCCCTTCAGCCGACCCCATGGCGGAAAATTCTTCTGCCGAGGCCACGCTGTAAAAGACACATTCCTTGGTCCGCATATTGACCAGGACAAAGCCGATGTTGGAGTCATCGGCACTGACGGAGGTAATCCCGGTGTATAAAAAGACGTCATCCTTCAAGGCCAGGTAGTTATAGCCGTCGGTGGCCCGCAGGACCCCCTTTTGACCGATAATCGAGTTGATAAAGCCCCGTTGGTACTTTCCGTTCCAGTTGATTTGGTTCAGGATCAGGGGGGCCTCGTAGACACAGTCAATCCAGGTGGGAGCATCTTCCACCTTGTAGAGCTTGGATGCCCCGTCCTGGGCATTGGTCACGATGACTTCCTTCACGTCCGGCCCGCCAAAGAGGCCCACGCTCATCCGATAGACCGGGGTAATCCAGTAGGGAACCCCCTTCTCATCCACTTCAAAGTTGGAGTTATAGAAGAGCTTCAAGGGGTATTGGAGACGGAGGTGGCGGGTAATGTGCCGGTTAAAGTGCTCACTCTTGCTATAGCGCAGGGGCTTTTCACTTTTGACCAGATCGGTTTTCCCGTCAATCATATTGACCCGCATATAATAGGGAATCCCCTCCCCGGTATTCATCAGCCACTTGACCAGGCTGGCATACCGCAGGGGCGAAACTCGGACCGGGTCATCCTGGTAGTTGATCTGGGTGTACTGGTCGCTGACGGTGAACTGGCTGACCAGGTCGACCACTTCCCCCATCTTCCGGTTGCCCAGGCGGATGGCCGTATCCCGGTCAACGGTCGGCAGCCGGTCCGGCGGCAACTGCTGGACCTTTTCCGTAAATTCTTCGTTTTCCTTGTCCAGGATATGGGCATACTTGCCGGCGTGGAAAACCTGGGTCGAGCTGACAAAGCCCACGACCACCACCAGGGCCACCCCCATGCCAATCACCAGGAGAACCTGGAAGAGCCGCTTAGAGGGCACCCGGGACTTGATGGTCCGTTCAAAGCCCATGTAGTGAACGGTTTTCTCCACCACCCTGGTCCCCCCGACAAAAAACAGGGCCCCAATGGCAGCCAGAGCAAAGACATAGATCCAAAACTGGGTGGACTGGAGGTGGAGGGGCGGCAGCCAAACATACCAGCTCACCCCAATTAGGGCAATAAAAAGCAGAATTTTAATCGGCAAAGAAAAGTTTTTCATGAATCATCCTCATTTCATTTATCAGTCGGCCCCTGGACAGAGGCCACCAGCCGGTCCCGGCCACCCAGATAACCGGTGAGGGCCACCACCAGGGCGGCAAAGGTCAGGAAGGCCAGGGGCCAGCGCCAATCGCCAAAGCTATCATAGGCCCGGCCAATGGCCACCGGCCCAACCCCGGCCATTAGGTAGCCGGCCGACTGGGCCAGGCCCGACAGGCGGGCAGCCGTCGACACATCCGGGGTCCGGACATTAAAGAGCAGCATCGCGATGGAAATCGTAGTCCCGCTGCCAAAGCCCATGGAAATCATCACTGCAACCAGGAGGGGCATAGAGGCCTGGGGAAAGAAGAACATCACCCCAAAGCCAAAGGCATAGAAAAGGCCGGAGAACATGCCCAAAATACGCTGGTCAGACAAACGTTCAGCAATCATCGGGGTCACAAAAGAGGTAGGAATGCTGAAAAATTGGAACAGGAAGACCAGGAGACCAACCTGTTCAGAGCTGAGCCCCCGGTCCAAGAGCAGGGTCGGCATCCAGGTGATGTAGGAATAAAAAATCATCGACTGGAAGCCCATAAAGGCCATAATGGCCCAAACAATGGGCTCTTTTGCCAGGCTGCCTCCCCCCTTACCCTGCTTGCTTGCCGCCAGGTCGGTTGAAGGCCGTCTGGCAGCCATGGGCTTTTTGGCCAAGAGCAGCCAGATAACCAGGGCCACTAGGCCAAAGGAGACCCAGACCAGCATGGCCGGCCGCCAGGACCAGCCCGGCCGGTTGGCTAAGGGCAGGGTTAGGCCCGCTGCAATACTATTGGCAAAGTTCATCAGGGACAGGTAGGCACTGGTCCAGAGGCCTACCGCCCGGGGGAAGGCATAGCGGACCAAGGGCGGCATGAGGACATTTGCCGCTGTAATCCCCAGGGCTAAAATCCCGGTGCCTAAAAAAAGCATCTGCCAGGCGCCACTGACCCGGACCAGCTGGCCGGTCACGATAAAGGCCAGACCCACTAAGAGGACCCGGTTCATGCCAAAGCGGTCGCTAAAGCCCCCGATAAAGGGCGAGGCCACCGCAAAGACCAGGACCACCAGGGTGGTCAAAAAACCGGCCTGGGCCCCACTCAGGCCCAGGTCCGCCCGGACAATCCCCGTCAGGGCCCCGGAGGCGGTAATCGGCATCCGCATGGACAGGGCGGTGATTAAGATCCCCAGCCCCAATAATACTTTTGTTTTCTTACTCAAATGATCCCTCTTCACTTATTAAATTTCCTGACTAGCCAAGTGGCCATCACTTTATTATACCATAAGATTGCTCAAATAAAAAAAGCCCCGCAGGGGGCTTGGCAACTGCCGGCTTATAGGTCATCCACCAGGGCAGAGGACTTGGCATAGGCCGTGGACCGGGCTTCAAAGAAGTCCGTTTTAATGAGGTTGGCATTGGAGTACTGGCTGACCCAGCTCATAGAGGGCGGCTCGACGTCATAGCCCTCATAGAGCCGGGGCAGGCCCAGGTTGTCGGCCCGTTGGTTGCCCAGGAAACGGATGTAGTCGGTGACCATTTCCCCGGTCAGGCCTTCCACCTCATCCCCGATGACGTATTGGCCCCAGGCGATTTCCTGTTCACAGCCCTCCTTGAGCATGTCATGGTAGAGGGCCTCCTTCTCTTCGGTGAAGAGCTGGGGCTCTTCTTCCCGCAGGGCCTTGATGATGTTGCGGAAGAGCCAGAGGTGGGTGTTCTCATCCCGGTTGATGTAGCGGATTTCCTGGACAGACCCGGGCATCCGGTTATTCCGGCCCAGGTTGTAGAAGAACATAAAGCCGCTGTAGAAGTAAATCCCTTCCAGGATATAGTTGCCCATAACAGCCCGCATGAAGTTGAGGTCATTGGGGTTTTCCTGGAAGTCATTGTAAATGTCCCCGATGAACTGGTTCCGCCGCAGGAGGTGTTCGTCATCCTTCCACTGGTAGAGGATGTCGTTTCTTTCCTGGGGTTCACAGATGGTATCCAGCATATAGGAATAGCTCTGGCTGTGGAGGGCTTCCTGGAAAATCTGGATAGACAGGCAGAGGTTGACCTCATTGGCGGTGATGTAGGCGGTGATATTGGGCAGGTTGGAGGTCTGGACCGAGTCCAGGAAAATCAGGAAGGACAGGATCTTGTCATAGGCCCGCCGTTCTGCCGCCGGCAGGTGGGGGTAGTCCTTGACGTCCTGGGCCAGGTTGATTTCCTCCGGCACCCAGAAGTTATTCATGGCCTGGCGGTACCAGCCGCTGACCCAGTCATACCGCATATTGTTGAAGTCGTTGATATTGGTGGTGCTGCCCCCGATGATCCGCCGGTTGGCCACATTGGTATCCCCGGCCGGATTAAAGATGGGGCGTTTTTCGATTCTCATAAGAGCCTCCTTAAATCATACACACGCGCTTACGAGGAACAGGCCTCGCACTCTTCCACTTCCAGACTCTTGGACCGGATATAGTAAATGGTTTTAACGCCGCATTCCCAAGCCAATATGTAAAGGTTCAGGACCTTACGGAAGGTGTAGTCATTGGTGATGTAGAGGTTCATGCTCTGGGCCTGGTCGATGTGCCGCTGGCGAATACCCGAGGCCTTGACACTGTAGGTCTGGTCCAGCAGGTGGGCACTCTTGTAAAACCAGAAAGTCGCCTCCGATAATTCCGGTGCCACCCGGGGCATGAGCCCGTCTTTTTTCTCTTCCAGGAAAAACCGGTTCATAATCGGGTCTACCCCCGGAGAGGTAGCGGCAATAATGGAGGTGCTGGAGGTGGGCGCAATGGCCATGAGGTAGCCATTCCGCATACCGGTTTGGGCGACCTTGGCCGCCAGGGCCTGCCAGCGGTCGCTGGTGTAGCCCCTCTGGCTAAAGTAGTCGCCGGTCTGCCAGTCACTGCCTTCAAAGTAGCTGTAGGCCCCTTTTTCTTCGGCGATTTTGGCGCTGGCGGCCACAGCTGCGTAGTTGATCCGCTCAAAGACATCATCCACGAAGGACAGGTGGGCCTCACTTTCCCAGGCAATCTGGTGCTTGGCCAGCATATGGTGGTAGCCGCTGACCCCCAGGCCCACCGGCCGGTACTTCCGGTTATTGAGCTTGGCATAGGGCAGGGGGAAGAAGTTGAGGTCAATGATATTATCTAAGGCCCGGACGGCGCTTTCGGTGACGGTCCGCAGAGCGGCGTCATCGTCGACATTGATATGACCCAGGGATAGGCTGGCCAGGTTACAGACGACAAATTCCCCGGGCCGGGTGACGGTCACCACCACGTCTTCCCCGTCGATGGTCTCAATTCGTTGGTCCTGGAGGGAGATGGCGCTCATATTCTGGGCGATTTCCGTACAAAGGTTGGAGCAATAAATCATCCCCTTGTGCTTGTTGGGGTTGGCGGCGTTGACCGTATCCCGGTTAAAGGCGAAGGGGGTCCCGGTTTCCACGCTGCTCTTGATGATCAGGCGGATGATTTCCTTAATGGGCAGGACCCGCTTGGAAATCCGGTGGTCTGCTACGCAGTCCAGGTATTTTTCCCGCCACTCGTCCCCATAAGAGTCTTCCAGGGCATAGCCCTTGACCGATTGGATTTCATGGGGGCACATGAGGTACCAGTCCCCTTCGATGTTGTCCCGGGCCTGTTGCCAGAAGTAATCCGGATAGCAGACCGCTGGGAAGACATCGTGGGCCTTGAGCCGGTCGTCCCCGTTATTGGTCCGGAGACCGAGGAACTCAGGCAGGTCCTTATGCCAGACGTCCAGGTAAACGGCCACCGCTCCCTGGCGGACCCCCAGCTGGTCGACAGCCACAGCGGTGTCATTGGCCAGGCGGATCCAGCGGATCACCCCGCCGGCGGCCCCTTCAAAGCCCCGGATAGAAGACCCCCGGGCCCGGACCTTACCGAAGTAAAGGCCCATGCCGCCGCCAAACTTGGACACCTTGGCGAAGTTGTCAATGGACCGGTAAATCCCGTCCAGGGAGTCCGGCACCGTATCAATAAAGCAGCTGGACAGCTGGTGGTGGGGCTTACGGGCATTGGCCATGGTCGGCGTGGCCATGGTCACCTGGAGCTGGGACAGCATATCGTAAAAGCGACGAACCCAGTCCAGGCGGACGGCCGGCGCTTCATTCATGGCCAGGTGGAGGGCAATCCCTAAGAACATTTCCTGGACGCTTTCCACCGGGTCCCCGCTATGGGTCCGGATGACATACCGTTTAATGAGGAGGTCCAGACCGGAGTAGTTGATGTACTTGTTCCGGCTATTATCGATAAAGCTGTAGGCCTTTTCAATTTCCTCCCGGCTGTACTGCTGGAGGATGTAGCTGCCATAGAGGCCCTGGTCTGTCAGGTACTCCAGCTTTTCATAAAAGGAGTCCACCCCGAAGCCCTTCATCCGTTGGACCAGCTGGCGGTCAAAGTCAATGAAGTAAATCCGGGCAGCAATAAACTCCCAGCGGGGGGCCTCACTGGTAGCCAGCTCTACCGCGGCCTTGGTGAGGAAGTGGAGCCGGTCTGCCAGGGTCATCCCCTCTTTATAAAAGGACCGGAACTTCATATCCAGGTAGTCCAGACCATAGGGCGGGTCCGGGAAGTCCCGTTGGATTTCCTTCAGGGCCTGCTCAAAGCCCTCGATTTCTGCAAAATCTGCTGCAATCCGGTTCCGGACCCGGCGCTTCTGCTTCCGGTCCTCCCGGTAGAGGATAAAACTCTTAACTTCCTTATAATAATTGCGTTCAATTAAAGTCTTTTCGACTAAATCTTGAATATCTTCCACATGTAAGGACTGGCCGGCCCCTTTTTCCTTGAGGAGTTCTTCCTCAATGGCCTGGGTCATGGCGTCCCGGTCTTCATTACTCAGAGGACTATCCACACTGGCAAAGGCCAGCTCAATCACCCGGGAAATCTTTTCCCGGCGATAAGGCTCTACATGGCCCGTTCGTTTCGTTATATTCAAAGTAACCCTCCCACAATATGTATCATACAAATAAGCCGCCAACCAGACTGCCTTAGCGACTCATATTAACTATATACCCCAGCCGCTCATTTTGCACCTTGTTTTTTGTTATCTTTCAAATAAAAGAAAGTCACCCCTTGACAGGGTGACTTCTTCTATGCTTGGTGGACAAGGCTCAAGGCTATTGGATGGCAATGAGGGCAATGTCCCCGGTCTTGCTGTAGTCGACCTGGTTGCCGAAGGCTTCCCCGATAAAGCGGAGGGGGACCAGGGTCCGGCTGTTTTGGATGGAGGCCGGGACGTCCAGGGTCTTCTTGGCCCCATCAACGGTAACCTCGGTCCGGTCAATGGTCAGCTGGATGGTGTGGCCGTCTTTGCTGGCGGTCACTGTCCGCGTGGCATTGTCCCATTGAACATCAGCGCCCAGGGCCTCGAAGATGGCCCGGAGGGGGACCAGGGTCCGGCCGTTTTGGATGACCGGCTGGCTGTCAAAGTTGAGCTTTTGCCCCTTGACAAAGACCTGGATGGGGTCCTGGCCGATGGGTTGGACCTTGCCGGCCCCGGGGGCGGCTGTCTCTTGGACAGCCTTGGCCTGGGCCCAGTCAAAGTGGAGGATGGCGTCCTGTTCACCGGCGCCTGGGGTGCCACCGGCCAGTTGGTCCATGGCATCTACCCAGACAGCCGCCTTGACCTCCCCTTCTTTGGCAGTATCCCGGGAGAAGGACATGGCGGTGTTGTATTCGCCGGTATGGGCGGCGCGAACGGCTTCCACCTTATCGCTGCCCTTGTAAACAAAGAGCTTGGTCAGATTCCCGGTCAGACCCTGGAGGTTAATGGGCCGGAGAAAAATGGTGTAGTCCGTGGTCCCATTGTCCTTAACAGTGGCTTCAGCCGTCGGGTCCAGGGCCGCAGCGGCCATGGAGGTCTTACCGGACCCGTCTGCCTTGTGCAGCTGGACCGGCACTTGGTAGGCGGTGTCGGCGAAGGCCGCTGCCGGGGCGGCCAGGAGGGCCAGACTGAGGGTAAGGGCAGTGATTTGTTTGCTAAGCTTCATTTCTCATTTTCCTTTCTCTTAAGCGTGGGCAGACATGATCTCGGCATAGGCCCAATGGCCGGGCTGGACATCGGTAAAGACCGGTTGAGCCAGCCGGGCCTCTTGGGTGGAAACCTTTAAGACACGGTTGAGAATCGTCACCGCTTCGGCCCGGGTCAGGGGGGCCTCCGGGGCGAACTGGTCGGCAGCTACACCGGTAATCCAACCGGCTTTGACGGCGGCCCCAATGGCGGGGCTTGCCCAATGGGTTGCAGGTACGTCCTGGAACTGCTGGTCGGTGACCGGGGCCAGTTTTTGCCACTTGGCAACCAGGGCCACAAATTCCGCCCGGGTCATCTGCCGGTCACCCCGGAAGGTCCCGTCAGAGTAACCACCCAGGAGCTGGGCCCCTTGCAGGCTGGCAACGGCCTGGGCATACCAGGCGTCAGCC
The DNA here is from genome assembly GCF_046097595.1 of Peptococcus simiae. Taxonomy (NCBI): domain Bacteria; kingdom Bacillati; phylum Bacillota; class Clostridia; order Eubacteriales; family Peptococcaceae; genus Peptococcus; species Peptococcus simiae. The sequence goes on along the minus strand of NZ_JBJUVG010000001.1, from coordinate 118,379 downwards.
GGTACATCCTTAAAGCTGGGCTGGCCGCCGGCCGGTAGGAGGCGGGCCAGGAGGGCAGCCACTTCAGCCCGGCTCATCGTCGCATCCGGCCGGAAGCTGCCATCCGGATAGCCGGCCATTTTTAAGGCCGACTGGACTTTTGCCGGGCGACTTGCCTGGCTAGGCGTCTGGTCCCTTTTCTTTTCCGGTTCAGTCTTGGCTTGCGCCAGGGGTTTGGTGGCCGGTTTTGGCGGGGCATAGATGGTGCCACCGCCGCCACCGGACCCGCCGGATTGGATCAGGCGTTGGCGGACCAGCTTATCCTTGGCGGCCTCCAGGTCGGCCAGGGCCCGGTCTACGGCGGCCTGGTCGGCATCTGACCGGTTAAAGACGGCCTTGGCGGCCAGGTAGGCATCCAGGTAACGGTCAAAGCTGGCCGGGGTGTACCGGTCAGGATCGATGGTTTGGTAGGCATCCAGGGCTCGCTTGAGGGCCTTTTTATCAACCGTCGGTGCTGCTTCCGGAGCTTTCAGGGCCTTTTCTGCCTGGATCAGGGGGGCCAGCTGCTCATCGCTGACCAAGGCCTTTTGGGCCGCAGTCAGGGCCTGGTAGGCTGCCCGGGCTTGGGCCACCTGCTGACGGTCAGCCTTAGTGATTTTATCGCTGGCCGGCAACTGGCTGACGGCCTTAAGGACCCGGTCAACAGCCTGCCGGTCGACCAGGGCCTGGTAGGCCGCCTGGCAGGCCTTAAAGGCCGCTTCTTCCTTGACCGCTGCCCGGTCTTCTTCTCCTAGTTGGTCATAGGCCTCCTGGACAGCCTTGACCCGGTCCCCATCGGCCAGGGTCACCTGGTCGGCAGCCGGCAGCTGACGGACCATGGCATCCCAAAGGTCAGCCGGACTCGGTGCCGGCGGCTCATCGGCCAGGGGCACCAGGGTCTTGATGGCTCCATCCAGGTCTTGAGTCATGGCCTCGAGGGCCTCGCTAGTGGCCTCAGAGTCTGCCAGGAGGGCCTTGGCGGCCTGGCGTTTTTCAGCAAAGGGCTGCCAGGTCTCCGGGCTATACCCCTCTTCCCGGTACTGGTCTGCCCGGGCCAGAAGGTCGGTCAGGGCCCGGATGGCCTGGCTCCGGTCCGAATCGACAGACTTGGCCTGGAGATGGTCGGCAGCGGCCTTTAATTGGGCCCAGGCCACATCCACCTGCCCCTGGTCGGCTTTGTCATCGGCTAGGACGGCTTTCGCTCTTGCCAGGGCCTGGGCAAAGGGTTCCCAGCTTTCCGGGGTGTAATCCCCTTCTACCCTAGCCTGCCCGCTCTCGACGGCTGCTTTCAGGGCCTCTTTTTGAACAGGTTTTTCTGCCTCATCTGTGGACACCAGCCCTTCCCGGGCCCGGGTAATGGCTTCAACAGCCTCTGCCATGGCTTGGGCATCTGGGAAGCCTTGGTCCAGAAGGTCTTGGGCCCGGTCCAGGGCCTTCTGCAGGTTGGCCCAGCTCTCGGCGGTATAGGCAAATTCATCCAGGTCCGCACAAGCCGCTACGACCTCTTCCAAGGCAGAGGTATCGGCCAGGGCTTTTCCATCCTGGCGGACCAGGTTACCGAGGGCTTGTTCAAGGGCATCCTTGCACAAGTCGATATCCCCTTGGTTTCTTTCACCGTCGCCCTTGGCCAGCATGGCCTTGGCTTCTGTCAGGGGCCCTTCCAGGGCTTGCCAGCTGTCGGCGGTATAGTCTGCCGGGGTCAGGCTGTCACAGCGGTCAACGAGGGCCTGGAGACCAGAAAGGTCATAGTGGGAGGCGCCAAGCTTGCGCAGGTTATTGAGCCCCTCTAAGAGGTTCTTGCAAACCTTATCCACTTCTTCCTGGGTTGTGTCTTCTTTAATCAACACTTGTTCTGCCATGGGCAGGTACATATCAATGTATTTCCAGGGGGTGGGATCCGGCTCATAGGCCTGGCGGTTGGCCGACACTTCCCGGGCCTTTTCAACGGCCTGGCGGAGGGCGGTCCGGTCAATATAACCGGGGGCAAGGCCCTCAATGGGACTCAGGGTCACTTCCAGCTGGGTAGCGGACGGCAGGGCCTTCCACTGGGTCGGTCGACCGATCGTGTAGTGACCATCTTCCATCAGGGTCAGGGAGAGGTCTGAAGGCACGAAGCTCAAGCGGACCTCTTTTTCACTTTCGCCGGCAGCAAAATCAATCCGCTGCTCGGTCTTCATCAGGTCCTGGCCAACCATCTTCAAGGTAAAGGAACCTTCATACCCCTTCCGTTTAATGGTTACAGGCAGGGTCTTGACCTTTTTCTCGCTGATTTTCAGGGTCTTGGTCACCCCGCGGCTACCCCGGACTTCGAATGTTTCCCCATCCGGGACCAGGGCCATGTACTTATCATCCAAGCCGTTCAGGCTAATCCGGTAGCGTCCTTCGGGCAGGCCAATCCGGTACTGGGTGCTGTTGATGGCCCGGGGCTCGAAGGTCCGGTCGTGGTCAAGGTCTTCAATGACCAGGCTGACTGCCGACGGGGTGGCGTTATCCACATCAATGATGACATCGTTGGTTTTGACCGCTTCAAAGGCAACGGTCAGGGTCTTTTGCAGGTCCGCCTCTGTGATTTCAAAGGGAATCTGCGCGCTGCCAATCAAGCGGTACTGGGCGTCAATGTCTGTGATGACCAGGATATGCTGGCCCACAGGGAGGTTTTGGGTGTCTTCCGGCTGCCCGTCCGGGGTCTGGACCTGCCACTTGAAGGCACCTTGGGGGAGGGCCTTGTCGCCGGCGGTCCCGTTGACGATCAGGCTCCGTTCATTCCCGGTCCGGCCGGCCTTATCCAGGGGCATCTTGACGGTGTTATAGGCATGGTCGCGCACGACCACTTCCGCCTTGTCTTGGTCCAGCCCGGCCAGGTCAAAGACATAGGCATTGCCGTCTTTTTCCGGCAGTAAGGTCTTGTCGCCGACTTGGATGTAGACATCCCGGAGGCCGGACCCGTCTTCAACCACCTCGCTAATGGTGTAGCGGGTCCTGTCTGCATTGAAGGCGGCCTTGGTCACCCGGGGGTAGACCCGGTCAAGGATCAGGGGGAAGTGAAGGGTCTGGCCGGGGCCATTCAGGTCCATCCCCTCGCCCCAGGTTTGAACCGCCAGGTCATAGCGACCATCGGGCAGGGACCCACCCATGCCATCGGTCCCGTCCCAGGCCCAGTGGTCTTTGCTGGTGGTCATATTTTGGGCCGGCATAAAGCCCATATTTGGATGGATGAAAAAGTTCTTGACCCCGCGGTCATCGAGGTTCTTCATCTGCCGGATGACCCGACCATCGGCATCCCCTTCCCGAACGGTCAGCTCAAGACCGGTAAAGTTCCGCAGGAAAGTCCCGTAGAAGTAGGCCTTTTCTGCAGCTCCGTCACCATTCGGTGAAAAGGCAATTTTTTCCCGGTCAAAGCGGGGGTTGGCCTTGCTGGACCCGGCTAGCTGGCCTAAAACAACATCTTCGTTACCAATCTTGGCCCCGATATGGGTATAAAAGGCATCCTTTTCCTCTCCCATATCATAGTAGTAGGGGCGTTTGGCCGTTTCGGCCAGGTCATAGATAGAGGGTTCTAAGATATTCAGGTCCCTATAGCTGCCGTGGAAGCCCACGAAGGGGGCGCCCAGGCTAGGCTGGGACGGGTCGCTGCTTTCGGCAAAGACAAAGCCTTCCAGGAAGTAGCCATTGGCCATTTCCGCCGGCAGGTCAATATCTTCAGGCACAGCCAGGCTAATCGTTAGCTGGGCTTGGCCACCGGCTGCTACCGTCACCTCTTCCTTCTCACTGGCCGCTAAGAAGCGGGGGGTCAGGACCATTTTCCCGTCCTTGACGCTGTCCGTATTGAGGACCCCGTAGACCCGGTAGGTCAGCGGCTTGGTCCCATAATTACGGATGGTAAAGGGAACGGTCACGTCATTGGTCTTGAGGTCGGTACCGATATTGATGGAGCTAACCCCACCGGTCCCTTCAATCACCGCGTCCGCCTCCAGGGCCCGGTTCACCTGCATGAGGCCGGCCCCCTGCTGACGGGGTGAGGTGTAGGCATTGGTTTCTGTAGACTTATGAGGGGCTGCGGTACTCATCAGCAGGTTTTTCACCAACTGGTACTTGGCTGCCCCCTTCACATCGGGGAAGTCTTTCTCCACCCGTTGCTTGACCAGGGCCAGGCCGCCGGCTACGTGGGGAGCGGCCATGGAAGTCCCATCCATGTTGCCGTACTGGCTGTCATTGTAGGCGGAGAAAATCCCACCGCCGGGGGCGGAAATATCCGGTTTCAGGTTCCCGGCCGGGGTCATCCCCCAGCTGGAGAAATCGGATAATTCGCCACCGCCGGGCTGGTCGGCAAAGACGAAGTCCTGGTCAAAGCAGACCAGGGCCTTGCCGGCGGTCTCGCGGATTTTTTCCTGGAGGTAGAGGCCATCCATATTGTTGATGAGGACAGCCGGAATCTTCGTGCCCGGGGCCTCGATAATAAAGAGGGGGGCATTGACTTCATTGTCAAAGATGATAACCCCGGCATAGCCGGCTTTTTCTGCATTGTTGATTTTGGCACTGAAGTCGAACTGTTCATTCGGAGCGGCCGATCCCCGTTGGACCAGGGCATAGGTCCCCGGTGCCGGCTTGGCCGGGAATTCTTCGGTGTGGCCATAACCGGCATCGACGATGGGGATATGGCCGGTGGCCAGTTTCCCTACGGCATTGGGCTGGTAGTGGAGGGTGCGGGCGTCATTGACAATCCGCAAGCCCTTACTGGCCACCTGCATATTTTGCACAGAGGCCACTGCCATAGAATAGGGCGCAACGGCCGGGTCAGCCAGGAGGCCGTAGTCCGGGTTATCGGCGCTGGGGAGCTGGTCTTTACCGGCGTCCTTGCCGTAAAAGCCGTTGTTGCCGGCGGCAATGGAGACCACAATCCCCATCCGTTGGGCATTTTGCAGGGCTTCGGTGGTGACCGGGGCCACATTGCTTTCGGCGCCGGCCGGGGACCCGATACTGATGTTGACCGAGTCCACGTCCATTTTAATGGCGTCTTCCAGGGCCTTGGTGTAGAGTTCGGCATTGGTCCCATTCCCAAAGAGGCCCCCACCGAAGACCCGCATGATAGCCAGCTGGGCTTCCGGGGCAATCCCCCTGAGCTTGTCGCTGTTGCCGGCAATAATCCCGGCCACGTGCATGCCGTGGCTCATGTCTACCCCGTCTTCTTTAATCCCGGTGCTCCGGTTGGCGTAGTTGTAGCCAAAGGGGATCTTGGAGCTGAAATAGGCCCCGTTTGCCAATTTATTCTTTTGAATGCAGGCCTGAACCTCCTGGGCATTTTTAAAATGGGCCGTAGAGGCATTGACCGGGCTCATGGCTTCATGGTTGGGGTCACAGCCGGAGTCGATGACGGCGATCAGGGCCCCTTCGCCATTGTAATCGTTGGCCTGGGCCTGGTCGGCACCGACCATCTTATTACTGGATAGGTCCTGTCGCTGGGCCATCTGGGGCCGGCTGAGGGTCGGCGCCTGTCTGAGCAGGGAGGCCTCTACCCAGTTGACCCCTTCAAGGGCGGCAACCTTCCGGGCATCGCCCACCTTGACTTCCAGGGCAACCCCGGTAAAGGCCATGTCATAGGTTTCCTGAACCTTGTAGGCAATACCGGCCCGGTCCAAACGGGCAAAGAGGTCTTCCCGGGCTGCCTGGGCATACGCCATTTGTGGTGCCATCTGGTCCGGTTCGGTTCGCCTTTCGACAGGGACACTGGTCTGCCCCCGGTGGGACTGGTCTTCATTCAGGGCAACCAGGAGGGTAATGGTATCGCCCTTTTTAAAGTGACCGTCCAGTTGTTCATTTAAGGCTGTAACTGCCGGATCTTCCGCCCTTGCCGCTGCCGGTGGCATCGGCATCGCCGAGGCCACCAAAGCAGCTGCAAGCAGAAAACTTGTCAGTTTTTTTCTCATACCTTCTCCTTCATAAAGCAATCTGCCACCCCTAGGCACGGGCAGCCTTTTGAATCTCTCCATAGGCCCAGTGCCCCGGTGTTAAGTCTGTAAAGGCGCGGCCGGTAGTCGTTCCGGTATAGCCAAAGGCCCGGTTGACCATGGCCACCATTTCTGCCCGGCTGACCCCCTGGTCCGGCTTAAAGCTGCCGTCCGGGTAACCGGCCACAATCCCTGCTTTTTGGGCCCCGCCAATGGCCTGGTAGGCCCAGTGCCCGGCGGTCAGGTCTGTGTATTGAGCGGCCTGGGGTGCCAGGCCCTTCATCCGACCGATGAGGGCGATCATCTCTGCCCGAGTCATGGTCTTGTCCGGTCTGGCGGTCCCATCCTCATAGCCGGATAAGAGGCCGGCGCCGATGAGGGTCCGCAGGCTGTCGGTATACCAGCTGTCAGCCAGGGCATCCTTGGGCAGCTGGTTGGCCTTTTGCTGGGTCAGGACAAATTGAGCCAGCATGGCGGCTGCTTCTGCCCGGTTGACCAACTGGTCGGGGCGGAAGGTCCCGTTGGGATAGCCGCTGATGTAACCACCCTTAGGTTGGGTCAGGCTGAAGGCCTTGGCCGCCGGCTGGGTCGGTTGGTTGGTCGGCGGCTGGTCAGCCTTCTTCTGGCCGGCCGTTTTCAGGTCGCTGATGGCCTGAATCAAGGCTTGCTTAGCCTTGTCTTCTTCTTTTTCCGACTGAGCGGCCTTGGCCTCTTCTACGGCGGCCTTGAGGGCCTTCAAGTCCTTATCTGCGTACTTGGGATCCTTGATAAGTCCCTCGGCTTCTGCCACCAAGGCTTTGAGGTCCTTATCTTTTAGAGCTTCCTTGTCCTGGTCGGCTGCCGGGTCCACTTGGTTGGGGCCGGCCACCGGCGGCTTGGTCTTGCCGGACCAGTCCAGAACCAGGATGGCATCCTGGCTGACGCCGGCCATCATGTCTACATTAAAGGTTAATTTCAGTTCCTTTTCTTTCTGGCTGGGCCGGGTAAAGCGGAAGCCATAGGCATAGGTGCTGTCGCGGCCGGCTACAGCCTCTGCTGTTTCCCCATCAACGCTAACGCTGGTGATGTGGCCTTCCAGCCCTTGGAGGGTCATGGTCTTAAAGTAGAGGGTGTAGGTCGCTTCATCTCCCTTTTCAACCACGTCCACTTCCGGATAAAAGGCCCGGTTGGCCATAGAGGCCTGGTCTTTGCTGGCATGGCGGATAAAAGCCTTCACCTTTAAGGACCGCTCTTCCGGCGCCGGTTTTGAAGCGACAACCAGCCCTTTAACTGCCCGGTTCAGGCTCTGACGGGCAGCATCCATGGCAGCGGTGTCTTGATCCAGGGTGGCCTTGGCTGCTGCCAGGGCCTCTTTAAGGGCCTGCTTGCTGGCATCAGTATAATTCTTACCATCAGCCAGTTTCGCTTCCGCCTGGGCGATGGCCTTTTCTAGGTCAGCTTTGGCTTTGACCTTATCCTGGTCAATAACCGGTTTTTCTTTCAGGCTGCTGACGGCCTTATTTAAGGCGCTGGCGGCGGCCTTCATGGCGGCGGTGTCCTTGTTCAGGGTGGCCTTGGCTGCTGCCAGGGCCTCTTTAAGGGCCTGCTTGCTGGCATCGGTATAATTCTTACCATCAGCCAGTTTCGCTTCCGCCTGGGCGATGGCCTTTTCTAGGTCAGCTTTGGCTTTGACCTTATCCTGGTCAATAACCGGTTTTTCTTTCAGGCTGCTGACGGCCTTATTTAAGGCGCTGCTGGCGGCCTTCAGGGCGGCGGTGTCCTTGTCCAGGGTGGCCTTGGCAGTGGCCAGGGCTTTCTCAACGGCCTGCTTACTGGCATCGGTGTAGGTCTTACCGTCAGCCAGTTTCGCTTCCGCTTGGGCGATGGCCTTTTCTAGGGCCGCCTTGGCTGCGACCTTTTCCTGGTCAACGGCCGGTTCATCGCCGGGCCAGTTGAGAACTACCCGCATGTTGGCTTCTCCGTCTCCACCCATGGCCTTCATCATGTCTACGACGACGGCTAGGCCGATGGTGGTCGGTTTGTCCTTGGTCATCACCCGGATGGTCTTAGGATAGCTCTTGCCGGCGTCTGTGTAGCTATCGACAACGGTAACGGGTTTGCGCAATTCTTTGGCCTTTTTAGAGGTCATGTCGGCCAGGTTGTCATAGACAAAGGCCTCTTCCAGGTGACCTTTTAAGGGCCCAACGGACATGGGCTTAAAGGTGATGTCCACCTGCCAACCGTCCTCGACTTGGGTCACTTGGGCTTCCGGTTCAACTGCCCCGGAGGCCATAGAAGGCACGTCTTCATCTGCCTTGAAGACTTGAATGGGCACTTGTTGCCCTGTTGGCTTCTCTTTCAGCTGAGCCACGGCCTGGTCTAAGTCACCGGTGGCCGCCTTCATGGCGGCGGTGTCCTTGTTCAGGGCGGCCTTGGCCTTGGTCAGGGCTTTCTCAACAGCCTGCTTGCTAGCATCGGTGTAGGTCTTCCCGTCAGCCAGTTTCGCTTCCGCTTGGGCGATGGCCTTTTCTAGGGCCGCCTTGGCAACCGTTTTTTCTTGATCTACCGGGGACCATTTCGTAGCTTGGGCCTGGTCCCAATTGAGGACCAGGCGGACATTCGCGTCCGTCGTGTTTTTACCATTCGGTTCACCTATGGTGAAGTAAACCGTCCCGTAGTAAAGGTCCTGGGGTTTTTCCTGACTCATGAAGGTCACTGCGGTCAGGCCCTTGGCGTCTTTCTTGATATTGGTCAAGGGGAGGGCCCGGACCTTACCCAGGGTCTGGTCATCTACCGTTTCATACAGGTCCAGATCCTGCATATAGCCGGTAAGACCACCCATACTGAGGGGTTTAAAGGTAATGGTGGTGGCGTAACCGTCAGCGGTTTTTACCACTTCAACCGCTTTGGAGAAAACATTGGCGGCCATGGAAGGCATCTTGCCCTTTTCCTTTAAGACCTGGATGGGTACGGTCCAGGCGCTTGCCGCTTCAGGCTGGGGTGCCGGTTCTTCCCCGGCAGCGGTGGCCTCTACAGAATAGCGGAGGCTCTCGGTATAGGCGGCGGTCCCGGTCTTGCTGGTTAAAATCCGGGTTAACCGGTAGTGGTCACCGGCCTTCATGTCGGGATCGGCAAAGGTGAAGGTCCGGTCGTCAACCGGGTCGACATCACTGACCTGGCCGTTGTGGCCTTCATTGCTCAGAAGGGCGTTGCTGATTTCCCGGTAGCTGTCGCCGTCCTGTTTTTCAATAATGGTACGGATTTGCCAGTCCATGCCCATCTTATTTAAGATTTGGGCAATGCCCAGGTGGTCATTGATGGTGGTGATGTGGTGTTTCTTGTAGAGTTTATTCTTGACGAAGGCCAGGTAGCTGGCCGGATCTAGGAAGCTGCCCCAATCCCGGACATCCTTAAACTTCCACAGGGCCATTTGCAGCATATCCAGGTCTTGCTGGAGGGTTAAGGTCCCGGCTTCAGCTGTTAAGGTCGGGGCTAGGGCCGTCATCTGAGGGTAGTAGAAGTTTTCCATCCCATCCCCAATGGTGATGCCCAGGCGCTGGAGTTTGGCCGCTTCTTCTGGACTAAGGGTTGCCGGCAGGTAGTTCCGGCTGACGTCAAACTTGTTAAACTTAGCCCCCTGGTCCAGCATCTTATCGAAGGGAATGGCCGTTAGAAGGTTCCCGCTGACATCCAGATTAGGGTACTTATTCTGCAGGCCGGAAGAATTACGGGCCATCCGGAGCCAGAAGGATTCATCAAGGGCCTTGATGGCGTTGTTGCTCAGGTTGACCTTATAGAGGTTTCTGAGCTTATCCATGCCCTGGGGCAGGCCGGTCAATCGGTTGTTTTCCAGGTTCAGTTCGGCCAGCCGGGCTAGCCTGCTGATGGAATGCGGCAGCTGGGCCAGGCGGTTATCGCCCAGTTGGAGTTCTTCTAACCGCTTCATCTGCCCGAAGGTTTCTTCGTCGATGTCGGTCAGCCCATTGCCGCTGGCATAGAGTTTTTGCAGCTTGCTGTTATTGGCCAGAAGCCCCTTGGGCAGGCTGGTGATCCGGTTTCTGGAGATAGCCAGTTCCAGGAGGCCCGGGTTATTGGCAAAGAGGGTCGGGTCTAAGGCGATCAGGCCATTGCCTTCCATCCAGAGGGTGTGCAGCTTGGTGTTTTTAGCAAAGGCATCCTTGGGCAGGCTGGTTAACTTGTTCCCACTCAAGCTGAGATGGCCAAGGCCGGTCATCTTGTCAAAGAAACCGTCCGGCAGGGATTCAATCCCGTTGGCATCCAGGTAGAGTTCCGTCACCCCGGGGCCCAGGTCTTTAAGGATGGAGACATCCGGGGTCGGACCGATTTTTTCATTGCTCAGGTCCAGTTTGCCCTTGGCCTTCTGCAATTCTTCTTTAGAGATCTTGCCGTCGCCATTGGTATCCACCCGTTGGTCGATGAGTTTAAGGCGGAGGTTCTCGTCATTCTTGGCCTGGTCAATGGCCGGTTTGTCTGCAAGGTCAAAGCCCTTCCAGCCCTTAAGGACCGGGGTTTTAAAGGCCAGCTTGGCCTTGGTGTACTTGTCAAAGTGGCCTTTATCGGAGTCCTGCCCACCCATCATTTTATTCAGGATGGCCAGGTCATAGACCTGGTCCAGGCCATCGACGGGGACGGTATAGGTCTTCCGGCCCTCTTCGGCCTTGCCGTAAACGGCGTCCTGGGCGGCAACAAAGCTCCCTTCTTGGCTAATGGCAAAATCTATGAGCAGCTGGGCATTGGAGGTCATTAAGAAGGTGACCGTCTTCTTGCCTTTTTCAACAGTCAGCTTGGCCTTCTGGTCTAGGAAGCCCGCCAACATACTGGCACTGCCGTCCGGCTTGGTAACATCAAAGGAAAGGGTATAGTCACCATCCGGCAACCGGTCGGTTAAGTCGTATTCATTTTTAGCATCAGGGTCTCCTGCGCCAACGCCGTTATCCCAGCTGCTGCCATCCGCGAAGGTGACCTTGATAGAGGCCGGAGACTGCTTGGCATAGGCTTCATAGAAGGCGGTATTGACGCTGTAGACTTCATAGCCCTCTACCATCCCATTGGTGTAGCCAACGGCCTGGTCCTGGAAGGTCTCACCGTTGACCAGCCAGCTGGCCTTGGATAATTCCTGGCCCAGGGCATTTTTTTCTTCATTGGAAAGCTTCTTGGCGACCTCGCTTTGGAGGACGATACTGTCTACCTTCTGCTGCCAGTCCATTTTTTCCTGGATGCCGGTAATAGCCAGTTTGTCCGCTGTGGTCTTAGCTACTTCTTCATAGTTTTGCCAGTGGCTGCCGTCTGCAAAGGTGACCTTAATCTTAGCCCTATCACCGGCGGCCTCCCAGGCCTTTTTCAACTGCGGGCCAATTTCATCAAATTCATTAATTTCAATCGCTTCAAACCCGGTGGTAGCCGTAAGGCCGGTGAAGTCTTGGCCATTTAAGGTCAGGGTCGCCTCTTTAAAGGCCTTTTCTATGGCTTCTCGGCTTTCTTTATCATTGGGTTTCTTATAGTTTTTCAGGTAAATCCGCATGTACTTGCTGTCGCCCCAAGAGGCCTTTTCCAGGGCCACCCGTTCAATGGGGTAGGTCTCAGCCAGTTTGCCCTTGGGCTGGTCCGGCTTAGCGGTTTCCTTTTTCCCGCTGGCCAGGGCATAGGTGGAGAAGTGGTCAGCAGAAAAGTTCACTCGGTTATTTGTTACCTTAATGGGGTCGACTTTCTCAGCCTGGCCTTCTTTGTTGATATGGTAGACCACCAGGGTCTTGGGGTCATGGGTCCCGAGGGGCAGGCTGACTGATACCGGTTTTTTCGGCTGGACTTCTTTATTGCCTGAACTGAAGGAAATATCAAAGGCGGTGACCAGGGCCTTGTCGGCAACGGCCTTGGCATAGGCACTGGACCCGTCCAGCACTTCTTTGGCGGTCTTGGCTACCACAGAGAGGCTGACATCTTTCGGCAGGGCGCCGGCCGGGGCCGTCACCTGGACTTCTCCGTCATCATCCTCCAGGCTTTGATCTTCTGTTGAAAGCTCAGGCGCTTTGGGTTTTTCCGGTTTTTTCGGTCCCTTGGGGTCCTCAACCGGGGTGATGGCCTGGCTGATGGTCGACTGGGTCCCGTCCTTCCAGAAGAAGGTCAGGTCCAGCTTGTCTTTCCCGTAAAGGGGGGTGATGACCGCCTGGGCATTACAGATGAGCCCCTTATAGGACGCAGTCCATAGGTCCGGGTTTCGGTAGCTTTTACCATTAACGGTGAAGGTCTGCATATCCCGGATCACCTCTTTGGCTTTCGCTTCGTTTCCAAAGCCCTTAAAGCTAACGGTGATTTCCGGATCGCCCCAGCCCTTTTCAAACTTGGCCACATCAAAGATGTACTTTTGAGAGACCTCGCCGGTAGACGGGTTAGAGGGCTCATCCTTGATGGTCGGCTTATCTTTCAGGTATTGGGCTAAGTCTTTCGGTTTTTGGGGCGGTTGATAACCGGCATCGATATGGGTGATGGTGTTGCCGTCCTTGAAGACGATGACCATCTTGTGGGGTTCGCCGTTAAAGACCCGGCCATAGGTGGCAAAGGCTAAAACGTCATTTTGCAGGGTCACATCCCCGGGGATTTCTTGCCGGTCAGCAATGTGTTGGTCATCGATGAAAACGCAACGGATATTTTTAATATAGTGGTCATACCATTGGTTCTGGGGCAGGTCACTTTCCATCTTGGCCCCGTTCCAATTGTTGGCGGCCTGTTCAAATTTGACAAATCCCCAGCCGGCAGCCATGCCGCCGGTATTTTGGTCAAGGGCCTGAGCCGGGGCCGGCTCCTCTTTGCCTTCCGGGGCCACATAGCCCGGGTCTTCATACTTTAATTCACTGCCGTCGGCAAAGGTCATAATGACCTGGTGGTCATTTCTCCCTTTGAAGTGGGCCACGGCTATTTTCCCGTCCGGCGTTTGGTCATACATGGATAGGACCGTATTTTTCAGGAAGAAACTCTGACGGCCATCCTGGGAGTCTTCGGCGTTAAAGGTTTTACCGTCAATGGTCATGCTCTTTAAACCGTGCTTGATGAGGGTATAGATGCCCGCATTCCCCGTTGTATTGTAGTCATGGGTCAGGCGGATAGAAACACAGTCGCTGGTTTTCAGATCATCGCCAGCCTGGGCCAGGGTCACCCCATCAATGCTTAGGCCATCAGTCATTTTTTGAATGGTCGGATGGGGGTAGGTCTGGCTGTAGGCGGTGTATTGGCCGGCTAAGATTCTAACCGTATTCTCCGGCAGGACGAAGTTATGGTTGCTGATGATCAGCCGGTCCTCCTCTCTGACAAAGGAGTAGTTTTGATTGGCTTCCTTATAATGTTCACCATTGATTTCGACATCGCCAACATCTGCCAACCAGGCCTTTTGTTCTGCGGTTAGCGGCTCGTTGGCAAAACCAATTTCCAGTTCACCGGATTTGGTTGAAAAGACCACATCACTTGGCGGGGCTAGCCGGTCGCCGGCAGCCCGGGCAGGTAGGCTGGGCAGCATGCTGAGGAGCATGCAAAGGGTCAGTAAGATCGCTATGGCACGTTTCACTGTAAGTCTCCTTTCTGATCGAGCCACCCTTGGATGGCTTCACGAAATACCTGTACACCTGCCTGGTACTCTTCTTCAGTCGGCATCCGGGATTGTTCACCGGCTTCGACCATTTGTTGCTTGATGCTTTCTCCATTCTCACCTAAAAGATGGGCCGGCATCTGCCGGACCCGGTCGAGCAGCTTAGCTTCAACGACACCGGGCAGGACAGCCATGCCTAGGGCTGTCCCATGGCTGGCCAGGAGACTGGCCAGATTTTCCTTGACCCGGTCGCCATGGGGGCTTTCCGGCAGGGCCCCCATGGTCACAAAAATACCCAGGGGCAGGTCTGCCGGCAGGTCCTCTATCCAAGCCTTGGCCGCCTTATCCGGCCAGGCCCGGTCAATCCAGCCGCCGGCCAGGATGCAATCATAGCCGGAGGCATCTGCCCCCTTCTTGATATCTGCCAGGGTCCAGTCACCTAGGTCCGCCAGGCCGGCAGCCAGACGGTCGGCCAGCTTGGCCGTATTCCCGGTCAGGGATGAGTAAGCAATGAGTCCTTTCATGGGTTGTCGCTCCTTTAAATTGATTGGTGTCCGATATGGGGGGATAAAACCAGGGTCCGTCCATAGTGGTTAACCACCTCCAGGGGGGTGTCGTAGAGCCGGGTAACGGCTTCGGATGTGATCACATCCCGGGCCCGGCCCTGAAAAAGGACCCGGCCCTTTTTCAGGCCAATCAGCTCATCTGAAATATCGACGGCCTGGTTGATGTCGTGTAAAATCATGACCACTGTCAACCCCAGGCGGGCATTTAAGTCCTTAATCAGGTGGAGGAGGTCAGCCTGGTAGCGGACGTCTAAGTAGGTGGTCGGTTCGTCTAAAAATAAGTATTCACTTTCCTGGGCCAGGGCCATGGCAATCCAGACCCGCTGGCGTTGCCCACCGGAAAGGGCAAAGACCTGTCGGTCGGCCACTTCCTGGAGGTTGGTCCGGCTGAGGGCCTCCTCTACCGCCCGCTCGTCGTCCTCGCCATAGCGGGCCATGAGCTTGAGGTAGGGGCTCCGTCCATAGCTGACCAGGTCCCGGACGGTAATATCGCCGGTGATCCGGTTTTGCTGGTGGACGATGGCCACCTTCCGGGCAAAGTCCTTCTGCTTGTAATGGAAGATATTCACATCATCCAGGTCAATAATCCCCTTTTGAGGCCGCAGGTGCCGGGTGCAACAATTAAAGAGGGTCGACTTCCCAGACCCGTTGGCCCCCAGCAGGGTGGTGATTTTCCCTGGCGCAAAGGAGAGGCTCACGTCTTTTAGGATCAGGTGGTTGCCGTAGGCAAAGGATAGGTGCCTAATATTCATCGGTCTGCCCTCCAATCTTCAGTAAGGCGATAAAGAAGGGCCCACCGACCACCGCCATAATGACAGCCGCCGGCACCTCATAGGGGTAAAAAATAGCCCGGCCGATGGTGTCACTGGCCAGCATAAAGAGGGCCCCCAGGAGGATGGCGTAAGGAATCAGGACCTTGTGGTCGCTTCCCACCAAAAGGCGGGCAATATGGGGGACCAGGAGCCCTAAAAAACCCACAATGCCTACCGTTGAACTAGTGATTGCAGCCAAAATAATGGCGATCAGGGCCACCCAAAAGCGGTTTCGGTCTACGGCGATCCCCAGGCCCCGGGCGGTCTTATCGTCCAAGGCCAGGAGGTTACAGACCCGGGCCGAAAAGAGGGCCACCACCAGGGTAATGCCGACGTAAATAACCAAGAGCCGGACATCATCCCAGGTCTTCTGGGCAATGTGGCCACTGACAATCGACTGGGTCCCGGTCATATTGACCCCACCGCCAAAGGCGGCTGTCACCGCCTGGCCAATGCCGGTGAAGGTCATATTCAGGGCCACCCCGACGAGGATGAGCCGGGTCGGGTGGACGCCGCCATCCCAGGCCAGGGAATAAATGGCCAGGTAGGCGAAGAGGCCCCCAAGAATCGATAAGAGGGGGACACCGAAAAATAGAGAGGGAAAGATGGCTGTCACCAGACTCCCGACCAGGGCCGAGGCTGATGAAATCCCGATAATGCCGGGGTCGGTCAGGGGGTTCTTCATGACCGCCTGGAGCAGGGTCCCGGAGACCGCCAGGGCGGCCCCGGCAAAGAGGGCGATGATAATTCGCGGCAGGCGGACATCCATAACGGTCCGGACTGCTTCATCGCCGCCACTGGCTAGGCCATGGACCAGCTCACCCAGGCTGACATTCAAGCTGCCCACGGTGGTAGAGACCAGGGTCAGGACCACCAGGAGGATGGCTGTCCCGGTAAAGGCCCCAATTCGCAAGCCCAGCCGCCGGCGTTTACCGACCTGGTCAGGCGTTAAGGCTGTTTTTTCACGCATACAGGTATCCCTCCAAATCACTTAAGGCCTCCGGATAATTAAATTTAGCACTCATGCCAAACCGGTTATGGTTCAGGTCATAGACCCGTCCCTCTTTAACGGCCCGGAAGTGTTTCCAGTTGGGATTGGTTTGGAATTCTTCATGAAACATGGCCATGACTTCGTCAGGCAGGGCGTGGGCGGTGCAAAAAATCAAATCCGGGTCCTTTTTCAACATGTCTTCCACGTTGACATTTAAGAAGGGCTGGCTGGCATCGGGGTAGACATTCTCCCCGCCGGCCAACTTGACCAGGCTGCCCACATAGGACTGGTCTGTGGCCACCACATAGGACCCGGGCAGGCCCATCAGGATGAGGACCTTCTTGCCGGATCCCGCCGGGTGACGCTGGCGGTAGTCCGCCATAAAGCGGTCATAGTCTGCCACCAGGGCGGCCGCTTCCTGCTGACGGTTAAAGAGCCGGCCCAGGTCACTGATGCTCTGGTACATCCCGGGCACTGTATTTAAGTTGATAAAGCCGTACGTTAAGTTTAATTTCTCATAAATGGGCTTCAGGTCGCCAATAAGGCTGGCCGGGGAAATCACCCAATCCGGCTGCAAGGCCGAAAGGACTTCCTGGTCCGGCTGCATGGGGGCCCCGACAGAGGTCACACCCCGGTACCGGTCCGGTAGGGGGTCAACCTGGCTGTCGGGGACGCCGACGACTTGAAGGTCCAATTTTTCCATAATATAGGCTGTAGCCATAGAGGTCACCACGATCCGTTCAGGGGTTTCCTTGCCGGTCGCTGACCCGGTTTCCTGGCCCAGGGCCACCGGCGGGTGGCTGCGGCTATAGGCGCAGAAAACGCCGGCGGTCATGACCACCACCATGAGCAGGCTGACCAGTGCCTTAGCCCAAACGGTCTTCTGCCTCATAGAGCATGGCCTCCTTTCCGTCATTGTAGCGACGAAGAAAACGGACGCCGACCACCAGGGCCAGGGCCCCTAAAAGGCCGCCGGCAGTGACCAGGACCAGGGTAACCACGAGGGCCATGAAGAGGGTCCGGGTCAAGAGGCCCCAGGGGGCGGCCTGTCCCTCTCGGTCTTGTAATTCAGGGCTATCCGCTGTCAACAGGCCCACATCATCAGCCAGGGCCTCCCCTTCTTCGGGCGATTTGGTCTCGGTCTTCCCGGTCTTGCCGGCAGGGCTACCAGCCTTGGCCGGGGTACCGGCAGCGGTCTTTTTGGCCTTGGCCTGGCCGGTCGCCGCCTGGCTCTTGCCGGCTGAGCCAGTCCCGCTGCTGGTCCCGGCGGCCTGGCCGGCGCCATCGGTCTGCCGGTTGGTCAGGTTCCCGTCCATCAGGCCGTAAAAAATGACCGACCGGCCCATATCCTGGATAAAGGCCTCAATTCGGAGAACCGCATCCGGCCCGGGCACGGCAATCATATAGTCAACAGTCGTCCCGGTCCGGCCCACTTCCAGGGCCTCTACCCCGGTAAAGCCGCCGGCGCCCCGGTTTTGGACGGAAAAGGACACATCGCCCAAGTGGTCGGCCATATTCAGCCGGAGGGTCAGCCAGCGGTTGCCGGCATTGTCCACTTCATAAAAACCGCCGGGGGATAAGACGGAGGTCACCATACCCTGGCCAATGGCTTCGTTATTGCCACTGTCTTCAATGGCCCCGGTCAGAGGGTGGGCATAGCTGGCCTGGATTCCCACATCGGCACTTTCGGCTGCCCAGGCCAGGGCCGGCAGCAGGAGGAGGAGAAGAATCCCGCACAAGTATCCTTTAATGCTTGTCTTCACGCCTGCGCAACCCCCTTTCAAAGGCTCGTAAGTACATCAATCGATCCAGTTCATTTTTCAAAAGCGGATAGGTCCGCTTAACCAGCAAGAGGGCTACCCCCACCAGGAGGAAAAAGATAAAGAGTAGGGTAAAGATCACCGGGCCATTTTCCCGGCTGGTTACCTGGTCTTCGCTATCGGCCGTCGGGTCCGCCTCAGTGGGCTGGTCACCGGCCTCGCCGGCGGCCAGGGCGGCCGGACGATTCACCGCCCCGGCTGTCTGCCCGGTTGGCCCGGCGCTGGCCTTAGCGGCCTGGACGAGGCCGCTGGCTTTCGCAGGGTTGGCCCCGGCCGCCTGGCGGCTGGTGCCAGCCCTTGCCCCTGCCTGTCCGGCCTTGGCCTTGCCGCCGGGGCCCCCCTTAGTCTTTGCGCCGAGAGCCGGGGTCGTCGACCCGGCCCCGGGCACCATGACCAGCTGGGCCGGCAGGTCGCAATGGACCAACCACTGGTCACCGACATCTTCCAGGGCCAGGGCCTGCCGGTCTGCCCCCTGGAGCCGGTAGACCGTCGCCTGGGGGTAGGCCTTGGGCAGGTAGAGGGTCGCCCCCTTCATGGGGTAGGCCTCTCGAACCTGGTCAAGCCGGGTCACATCGCCCGGGGCCACCCGGTCCAAGGGATAAAAGAGGGCCACCTGCCAGCCCCGGGCCTCGGCCACCCCAAGGGCAGCCTGCTGGGCCTCCAGGTCATTTAAGGCTAGGAGGCGGACGGTCAGGTCCGGCAGGGGGCTTTGCCCGGCCGGCACATCCAGGGAAAGGCCTGAAGCCGACAGGGTCATTGGCCCCGCGCTTGGGGCCCCCTCTGCCTTGGCTAAGGCCTCCAGCGCACCCGAATCTACGGCCCGGGCCCCTGACCAGTCCACTTGTAGCCGGGCCGGCAGGGGGCCACCGCCCATAAAGACCACTTGAGGGTTGACCAAAACCGGCAAGGGGCCCGGCCGGGGGCTATAGGTCAAGCGGAAGTAGCGGGGCCGCAGGCCCTTGACCCCGGGGATCTCCAGGGTATAATCCAAGGGCTCAGCCGGCCGGTAAGCCCCCCCTTCCAGGTAGTGACAGGCGCTCAGGGAGGTGGTCAGGCCGGTGACGCTGATCACCTGGGTCTCCAGGTAAAGGCTGGCTGTGCCCTGCCGGACCTCCACCAGGGCCTCAGGGGTCAAACCCTGGGCCCCCATCGAGGGCTTATCCTTTTCTGCATGTAAGAGGGTCACCGGCACCCGGTAGCATCCGTCTGCCGGTAGGTCAGCCGCCTGCAAGGGGCTAAGCCCCAAGCCACAGACGACCACCAGGACCAGGGCCCATCTTTTGAACCAATAAACTGCCATGTCACCCTCCTTTCTTATAGTCGTATTCTATTTAGCCTCCGCTAACAAATCAACGCTTTTTTCAATTGTTTTTCTGTTACCTTTAGTTAACAGCAGCTAACCCATCCGCCAAAAATACCCGTCATACCCGGTCGGATATGACGGTCTTGACCTAGGCCAAATTGAAAAGATTGATAGTGAAGACAAACTTGGCATAGTGGCGGTGGTCAATATTAATATCCGGAATAGCACACAATTCCAAGGCTGCCTGCAAAATCCCTCCCCCTGTGTAATACCAGGTCTTAATCAGGTGGAAGGGGATACTGACAGTATCGCCAATGGGGATGATGGTTTCCCTGCCTTCATCTTTATAAACGAGAAGCTTAGGCTTACAGGAATATTGGTTGCCCTTGTAGGCTTCTTCAATCGGCTTCACCCGGAAGGTGATCAGGTGCTGGTCGTCATCCGGGGAAATGGTTACCTCGACATCCCGGTAGAGGCCCCGCAAGGCCATGGACAGGGGGACAAAGACATCATCAGGATGGTTTTCTTCCTGGAAGACCACAAAGTAAATCCGGCTTACCCCCGGCCCCAGGATCTTGGCCATTTCATCAGAAGACAGGCTGGTCCCCTGCCGGTTATCGACCTGGACAAAGTAGCGGGCCATGGACAGGAGCCGGGCCCGCATACTACTGGATTCCTCCATAAGCATGGAATTGGCCAATTCCCGGGCAGACTTTTCTTCAATCCCCAGGCCGGCCTGGAGAACCACAGCCATCTCATCCCTTTCCAGGCGGTTTTCTTCAGCAATGGCCCGGCCCAGGTCAGACAAGTAGATAATATTCCGTTCCTTATAGACCAGGCCAATTTTAACCATCCGATCGATGATCTTCTTACTGTTGACCTTACTGCAGTTAAAGGCTGTCGATATAGTTGGAAGGGATTCTTCCCGGTCGGACTCCAAAAGGTAGAGAAGATATTGTTTTTGATTGTTGGTTAAGGATATATCAAACATACGACCACGACTTTCTAAATGGGCTTAGTCAGTATCAACCTCAATTAACCGATCAGCAATGCGTAAGGTAGAGGGCCTGTGGCTAACAATCATGACCGCCCGCTTGGCCCCTTCCTCCCGGATGGCCTTCAAAATCATCCCTTCATTTAAGCTATCCAGGTTGGCCGTCGGCTCGTCAAAAAGGGCCACTGCCCCCTCATGTAAGAAGGCTCGAGCCAGACCAATCCGCTGGCGTTCACCGGCAGACAGCCGGTTACCTAAGCGGCCGGCCCCGGTCGCATACCCCTCGGGGAAGGCCATGATCACGTCATGAATCCTGGCCTTCCGGCAGGCGGCATAGACCATTTCATCGCTGGCATCCAGGTTGGCCAGGCGGACATTTTCCAGGAGACTGTCATTAAAAAGGTGGGTTTCCTGGGTCATGTAGCTTTCCATCCGGCGCAAGGCAGCCGAATCAACGGTCCGCAGGTCCTGGCCATTTAAGGTCACGGCCCCCTGGCTGGGGTCATAAAAGCGCATGAGCAGTTTGAGGGCTGTGGACTTCCCACAGCCGGAAGGCCCGGTTAGGCCGACGATTTCGTTAGCGTTTAGACTCAGCTGCCAATCTTTTAAAACAGGTTGACCATCATAGGAAAAGGATAAGTTATCCATGGTCAACTTGTCAAATTCATAAATATTATCTCCACTAACTTCTTCCGTTTCCGGCAGGTCATCCAGGACCGCCAAAACCCTTTCCCCGGAGGCAAAGGTCAGAAGCAGGTTATTAGCCAGGTTAGCCAGGGCCAGGACCGGCCCAAAGGCCGACATAAAGGCAACGGCCGGGATGACCACCTGGCCCCAGTCCACAAGACCGGCCCGGTAAAGGTAGCCGGCCAGGGCCCAGAAGGCCCCGTAGCTCAACAGGATTAGGCCCAGGGACAGGCAGCGGTTAAAAGACTCGGTCTTCTGCAGCTGCCAAACGGACCGGGCCAGCCGGTCGCCGGCCCCGGCCAAAAGAGACCGCCGGCTTTCCTGCTGACCAAACTGAACACACTCCCTGATCCCCCGGAAGCTGTCCAAGAGGATATTGTTCAACCGGCTCAGGTCCCCCCGCTGCTGACGGCCGGGGTCCCTGCCCAATTTGGCGGTAATAATAGGGATGGCAATGGCCAGGAGGAGGTAGATAGCTAAGGCCAGGAGGGCATAGGCCCAGTGGAAGCTGGCAAAAAAGAGGGTCATGGCCGTACAGACGATGACTGCAATGGCCACCGGTGAAATGGTGTGGGCATAAAAGACCTCTAAGAGTTCAATATCGTTGGTGATGACGGAAACCAGGGTCCCGCTGTCATGCTTGTCCAACCCGGCCGGTGCCTGCCGGCGGAGGGCCTTAAAGACCCGGTCCCGGATGACCGCCAGGATACGAAAGGCCATATCATGGTTGGCCAACTGTTCAATATAATGAAGGAGGGCTCTTAGGAGGCCCAGGGCGATAAAGCCGGCTGCCAGCGCCCCCAGGGAGGGGCCCTGGCCTTGAACCACCGCCACCAGGGCCCAGGCCCCCAGGGTCGGAATGGCAATTGCCGCCAGGTGGCCCAGGCTCCCGGCGGTGATGGCCACCCCCATGGTTTTCACCAGGGGCCGGGTCATACCTAAAAGCCGCCGGGCCATGGTCGGCCAGGATAATTGCTGCCTTGCCATTACATCACTCCTTGTCTCTGCAACTGGCCGTAATAGCCCCATGCTTCAGCCGGACTGTCGGCTGCATCAGCCAACTGAGGCGTTACCGGGGGGATTGGCGCTCCGACCCGTTCCCGGGTCTGGGCCCGGCCACTGCCATAGGTTTCCAGCTGTCTTTGTTCTGTATACATCTTGGCAAAGGCCCCCTCTTGGGCTAATAGGGCTTCTGCCGTTCCCTGTTCTTCAATCCGGCCCTTGGTCATAAAGACCACCTGGTCCGCTTCCAGGGTCAATTGCAGCCGGTGGGTGATCATGACCACCGTTGCCTGTCGGCAGAGGTCCTTGATGACCTCCATAATCACCGCTTCGCTGGCTGCATCTACATTACTCGTTGCCTCGTCAAATATATAGAGATCGGCTTCCTTTAATAAGAGCCGGGCAATGGCCAGCCTTTGGCGTTGGCCGCCGGAGAAGTTGCCCCCGCCCTCGCAAATGACGGTATCCAGGCCTTCGGCCGCCCGTAACCGGTCGGCCAGGCGGACCTTTTCCAGGACCTGCCACATCTTGGCCTCACTGACTGTCGGGTCAGCCATCTGTAAATTGGCCCGGACGCTTTCATTAAAGAGCCAGGGTTGGGCATCAATCCGGCCAATCCGCTTGGCCAGGACCGCTGCCCGGTTTTCACCGGCGCCAAAGCCATAGCGGATGATCCCCCGGTTGGGCTCGTATTCGCCACAAAGGAGGCCGGCCAGGGTCGACTTGCCACAACCGGAGGGCCCAACCAGGGCCACCAGTTCGTGGGGGCGTACCTTTAAGTGAATATCCTTCAGGACCGGGACATCGGCCGTATAGCCATAGTCCACACCATCGACCTCCAGAGCC
The DNA here is from genome assembly GCF_046097595.1 of Peptococcus simiae. Taxonomy (NCBI): domain Bacteria; kingdom Bacillati; phylum Bacillota; class Clostridia; order Eubacteriales; family Peptococcaceae; genus Peptococcus; species Peptococcus simiae. Next base: position 95,819 of record NZ_JBJUVG010000001.1, on the reverse strand, counting down.
AGGCCGGCCGGAGCCGGTTCCAAGGCGGCTTCTGCAGCAGCCGGCCGGTCCAGGACCTTAAAGAGCCGGTCCACTGCCGCCAGGCCGTTCATGGCCACATGGAAGAAGGCCCCCAGTTGCCGCAGGGGTAGGAAAAAGTCCGCCCCCAGGAGGATAAAGGCCAGGCAGCCGGCCGCCGACAGGGCCCCCTGGGAAAGGGCAAAAATAGCCATAAAGGTCCCCAGGGCCGCGCCCCCATAAGCAACCAGGTCCATGACCCCGATATTGGACAATTGCATCCGCAAAACCCGCATGGTAGCCAGGCGGAAGGCCTCAGCCTCCTTATTCATGGCTTCATTCCGGGCCTCGTCTGCCCCGTAGAGTTTCAGGGTAACCAAGCCCTGGACATTATCCAGGAAGCGGTCAGCCAGGCCGATAAAGGACCCCCAGTAGTTGGTCATCACCCGCTGGGCCAATTTTTGTACCAGGAAGATGGCCAGGGGAATGATGGGGATAAAGGCCACGAAAACCAGGGCCACCTGGACATTGAGTTGGACCAGGGCCACAAATAAGATCACCGGTGCCAAGAGGGAATAGATGAGCTGGGGCAAGAAGCGGCCGTAGTAGTTATCCAGCTGCTCTACCCCCTCTACCCCAATCTGGACCAGTTCGCCCGGGGAAATGTAACCACTGTAGGCAACCCCATAGCTGTAGGCCTTGTCAAAAAGGGCCAGGCGGAGCCGCTGCTTAACCGCCATCGAAGACCGGTAGCTGGCCCAGGTCTGGACGTACTGGCTCAAGGCCCGGACCAGGAAGGCCCCGGCCACTGCCAAGACCACCGGTCCAAGCCGGACCCGGCCGGCCAGGAGGGCCTGGACAAAGTCCGCTAAAACAAAGATCATCCCAATATTCACCAAGAGGGCCAGGACCTGCATCCCAACCGCCAGGGCGATATACCGCCGGGTTCCGGCCACTGCCTTAATCAACCGCTTCGTATTCATGCATTTTCCTCTTTCAATGTAGGGATCCGGCAGGCGAAGATATAGTACTTCACCGCCATGAGTATAATCAGGCCCACTCTTACCTGAACATAGGGGGCAAAAATAATGGCTGCTGTCAGAAGGACCGTTGACAACAGTAAAATCTTTATCTTTTGCCGCCGGGTCATACCGCCTTTTTCCAGGTAAGCTGCGCAGTAATTTCGGTAAAAGGCCGTCTGGGTAAAGTACCGATGAAACCTGTCAGAGCTTTTTCCGAAGCAGGCCGCCGCCAAAAGGTAAAAGGGAACCGTTGGCAAAACCGGGAGGATGATTCCCAGGGTACCACAAGCCAGGGCCAGGCTGCCAAGTAGAAAAAATAAGTACCGCATAACCTCTCCTTTCATATGCCGGGCTCTTGGTTAGAAACAGCTAACTCTATTCGTCGAATTTAGTATAGCAACAAAAAATAGCTCCCGCTATACCCTTATTTCGTTAACCGGGGTTACCGACCGGGCACCCCGGCCCGCCTGACTAAAAGCAAAAAGAGTAAAAAAAAAGATGCCTTCAGGCATCTTTTTTAGCTTTATTGGCCCTCTTTATCCTTACGAAGCACCTGGTCCAGGCCTTCCTTGGCCTTGGTCGTCACCCCACCGGCCTTGCTTTTACCATCGGCCATGAGGTCGGCCAACCGGTCCTTCCGCTGGGCAATCCGCTGGGCCCGGGCGGCCTTCCGGTCGGCCTTGTCCCGGGCTTTTGCGGCGGCCAGGTCCTGGCTGGCCAGGAGGACTTCCTCCGGCAGGTAGCGAACCACCACCAGGGTCCCCTTGGCCACCCGCTTGCCCGGCTTGGGATTGACCGCCACCACCTGGCCGGCAAAGTCATCGGCATAGGCCACCGCCGCTTCCACCGGCTTTAGGGGCACCGGGAGGATCTCCAGGCCGACATTGGTCAATAGCCTTTCCGCCTCCTCAAGGGTCAAGGGAAAACCCTTCCGAACCAGGTCCGGCACCTTGACGGTTTCATCCAGGTGGGTTTTGACATGCTTGCGGGTCTCATCAGCCACCTGCTTGACTTCGGGCAGGTGGCTGACGGCCATCTTTAGGCCCAACTTACCTGCGTTCACCAGTAGCTTAGGAATCATTTGCTCCCCCTCTCCGGGGCCGAGCCCCTATCCAATGCGCTTTTAGGCCATTATACCCTCTTTTGTCATCTTTTTTTAGCTTTGGTCACCCGCTAACCGGCGCAAAAAAATAACGCCAGGTGAGCCCGACGTTATCCTTAGCTTATTTTCTATAGATTGATTAGCCTTCTTTGGCGATGAAGCCCTTACCATGGATGGGGTAATTCCAGTCATAGCCGGGGCGGCGTTCATTGAGTCGCTCACAAACCAGCCGGCAGTTCCCACATTCCAGGCAGCCCACATGGTCAAAGGTCATAACATCATTTTCCTCGTCCCATTTATACCGTTCCGCCGGGCAGCTGTAGGTGCAGGCCTTGTGGCTGCAAGTCCGGCAGGCTTCCTTGTCAATGACAATATGGGCATTGGCGTCATCACTGTCAAACCGGGTGGCCGCCAGGCGGTCATCCATATTCATCCGTTTCATCATAAGGAACGAACCCCCTTCAGTAAGTCTTTGGCAATCCCGGTCAGATTGATGCCTTTCAGGTTCCGGCGGAGCAAGGTCATGACCGGTTCGGCCGGTGCCCCGTCTACATTATAGAGGGAATGCATGACATCAATGGCCATTTTTGGATAGGTGGTGAAGAGCTTGTTGGACCCGGCCATGTAGCCATGGCCCTTGCGGAGGGTCTTGAAGTCCTCCAGGACGGTCTTTTGCAGCCGGCTTTCATAGCTCTTTAAGAAGTCCTTGGTAAAGATGCCTTCTTCCAGGGCGCTGATGGCCGTTTCTGCAGCGGCAATCCCGCTCATGATGGCATAGTCCATGCCGCGGACGGTAAAGCCCCGGTTCATACAGAGGCCGGCGGCGTCCCCGGCCACTAGGATGCCGTCGCCGCAGAATTCGGAAAAGCTGTCAAAGCCCCCTTCAGGGATCAGGTGGGCGGTGTATTCCACCACTTCCCCGCCTTCCAGGTACTTACCGATGACCGGGTGCTCTTTCAAGTCTTCGATGGCTGTCGGCAGGTGTTCCCCGTGCTCTTTCCAGGTCTTGGAATCCTGGACCAAGCCGATGGAAATACTGTCCTTATTGGTATATAGGAAGAGACCGCCAAAGATACCCTTATTGGCGCTCCCCATGCCGAGCATGGCTGCCCCTTCATCCCCTTCCAGGCCAAACCGGTCCCGGATGACCTTTTCATCCAGGCGGATGACATACTTGGCAGCGACAGCGATATTTTCCAGTTTAATAGGGGCAATGACCCCGGACCGCTCAGCCACCAGGGGGTTGACCCCTTCGGCGTCAATAATGAGGTCGGCTTCCAGTTCTTCTTCACCGACCACAACGCCGCAAACCTTCCCGTCCCGCCGGATTAAATCCGTTACGGTCGAGTCGCCAATGACCATGGCCCCAAGCTCTTCGCACTGGTCAGCCAGCCAGCGGTCGAAATGGTTACGCAATACACTGTAAGATTGGCCATGCTGGGCATGGACGGAGGTATCAATGGTCATGGCTTCATCATCGGTCATGAGCATGAGCATTTCCCGGGTGATTTCCCGTTCCAGGGGGGCCTTACCCTTCCACTCGTCCCCCATGAGGGCATCCAGGGCATAGGTATAAAGCCGGCCACCGGACACGTTTTTTGACCCGCAATGGGGCCCCTTTTCAATTACCAGCACTTCTTTTTCCGCTTTGGCTAGTCGATAAGCTGCTGACAAACCGGCTAGACCACCGCCAATAACGATAACATCGAATTTTTCTTCAGACATCTTTTCCACCTCGTTTACTCGTTTTGGAAGAATGGTCTCATAAGCAGGACGGTTTCCCGCTCCAATGCGAAGGCACTTGCCGAAGAGATCGGCGCCAACAAAGCAATAGTTTCTCCTTATATAAAGTATAACCTATTCTTTGGTGAATAAGGGTCTCTTCCGGCTTTTATTAGATAAGTATTTCTTATGGTTAGTATTATACCCCTTTTCCCCCGGCTTGTCCAGCCTTTCATGACTGTGCTATAATACAGACAATTCAGCCGAAAAAAAGCCTATTTTTTCAAAATCCCACACCATCTTGCCCACCCACAAGGAGGAATCATGTCTAAAAAAGTGATTATTATCGGAGGCGTTGCCGGTGGCGCGTCCTGTGCTGCCCGCCTCCGCCGCCTGGATGAAGAAGCAGAAATCCTCATCTTGGAACGGGGCGATGCCGTTTCCTTTGCCAATTGCGGCCTCCCCTACCATCTCAGTGGGGCCATTGCCAAGCGTGAGGCCCTGATTCTGCAAAGCCCCGAATCGCTCCACAGCCGCTTTAACCTGGATGTCCGCCTCCATGCCACCGTTACCGCCATTGACCGGGCAGCCAAGACCCTGACCGTCCAAGACACCGCCGGCAACCGGACCTATACCGAGGCCTACGATGTCCTGGTCCTCTCCCCCGGAGCCGAACCGGTCAGCCCACCCATTGAGGGCCTGGCCGGCGCCAGCCATATCCACCGGCTCCGGCACCTGGCCGATATGGACGGGATCCTGGCGGAAATCCCCCAGGCCCGGCATGCCACCGTCATTGGCGGCGGCTTTATTGGCCTGGAAGTGGCCGAAAACCTCCGCGAACGAGGCCTGGATGTGGCCCTCCTTGAAGGGTCACCCCAGGTCCTGGGGCCCCTGGACCCGGAAGTGGTGGCCCCCCTCCATACCGAGCTCCTGAGCCAGGGTATTGACCTCCGCCTGGAAACCCAGGTCACCGGCTTTGCCGATGAGGGCCGGACCGTCCACTTAAATGACGGGTCCAGCCTAGAAACCGATTTCACCGTCCTGGCCATCGGGGTCCGGCCGGAATCAGACCTGACCAAGGCCGCCGGCCTGGACCTGAGCGACCGGGGGGCTATCCTGGTCAATGACCAGCTGCAGACCTCTGACCCGGACATCTATGCCGTCGGCGATGCCATCCAGGTCAGGGACTTTGTCCTGGGCTATGACACCCTAGTCCCCCTGGCCGGCCCGGCCAACCGCCAGGGCAAGCTGGTCGCCGACCACATCTGTGGCCGGGAGGTGGCCTACCAGGGCACCCTGGGCTCTTCAGTCTTAAAATGTTTCCGGCTGACCGCCGCCTCCTGCGGCAATAATGAAAAGACCTTAAAGAAAATGGACCTCCCCTACCAGGCCCTCCACCTTTACCCCTCTGACCACGCCGGCTACTACCCCGGCGCCAATAGCCTCCTCCTCAAGGTCCTCTACCGGCCTTCAGACGGGGCCCTCTACGGCGCCCAGTGCGTCGGCCATTCAGAGGTCCACAAGACCATTGATATCATCGCTACCGCTATCTACGGGGGCCTCTCCGTCTATGACCTGGCCGACTTGGAACTCTGCTATGCCCCGCCCTACTCTACCGCCAAGGCCCCGGTTAACTTTGCCGGCTATGTGGCCCAAAATGTCCGTGATGGCCTGGCCATCCAGCCGGCCACCTGCCTGGATGACCTGGCCGCTGACGGGGCCTATATCCTGGATGTCCGGACTCCGGCCGAGTACAAGGCCGGCCACATCAAGGAAGCCACCCTCATCCCCCTGGATGACCTCCGGGGACGGCTCGATGACCTGCCCAAGGACCGGCCCATCTACATCCACTGTGCCATCGGCCTCCGGGGCTACTATGCCGCCCGGCTCCTGACCCAGAAGGGCTTTGACGTGGTCAACCTGGGCGGCGGCTTCCGCCTTTACAGCGGCCTGAAAAACCAGCTCAAGGCCCGGCCCCTCCCGGCTGCACCGGCCCCCGGGCCGGCCGACCAGACAGCCCCGACCAGCCTGGACCTGACCGGCCTCCGCTGTCCTGAGCCTATTCTGGAGGCGGCCCGTCACCTGGCTGCCGCCCCGGCCGGTCAACCCCTCCGCCTGGTCCTCCCGGACAGCCAGGTTGAAGAAGTCCGCCGCTACTGCACCGCCCAGGGCGCCTCTATCGAAGAAAGCCGGGCCAATGGCACCACCACCCTGACCGTTACCCCCGCCGGCCGGACCGACCAAGCCCCCCGGGGCCTGGCCTTCGTCCTCTACACGGCCGACCCCAAGAAAATCACCACTGCCCTGACCCTGGCCACCAGCGCCCGGGCCCAGGGCGTCCCGGTGGATACCGTCTTTGCCTACTGGGCCATCCGGTCCCTGGCCAAGTCCCCTGATGCCGGCCCCTTTGCCGGAAGCAACGACCTGACCACCGGTCTGACCAGGGCCGCTGACTTCCTGGCCCGCTTCCATATGGACCCGACCGACCGCCTGGCCGGCTGCCTCCGCCGCAGCCTCAATAAGCCCAGCCAGCCCGACCTGCAAGCCGCCCTGGACCGGGCCCGGACCGCCGGCGTCAACCTCCTGGCCTGCCGGACCAGCATGGAGGCCTTCCGCCTGACCGACGGCGACCTCATCGACCCGGCCCAACCGGTCGACCTCAACGACTACCTCAACCGGTCTGACCGCCAGACCACCCTATATATCTAACTGCGCCCCACCCAGAAAGAAGGAATAATGATGAAATGGGCAACCTTTAACCGGCCTGATGGCCAAACCGGCTTCGGCCCCCTCACCGCTGACCGGGTCTGTGACCTCACCGGCCCCGCTGCCGCCCAGGGCATCCGGGACCTCCTGGACCTGGTCCGCCACTTCCCAGACCTGCCGATTGAAGACTGGCAGGCCGCCGGCGAAAGCTTTGACCTGGCCGCTGTCAGCCTCCAGGCCCCCTTTCCCCGGGCCCTCCGTAATGTCATCTGCCTGGGCAAGAACTACAAGGAACACGTCAACGAAATTAAGAGCCTCATCGACATGCCCATGGACAAGCCTGACTACCCCATCTACTTCTCCAAGATGATCTCCCGCTTTACCGGCCCCCAGGACCCGGTCCATATTTCCGGCGGGGCCACCGCTGAAGCCGACTACGAGGTAGAACTGGCCCTTATCATCGGCAAGGAGGGCAAGGACATTGCCCCGGAAGCCGCCTGGGACCATATCTTCGGCTACACCGTCGGCAATGACTACTCGGCCCGGGACCTGCAAACAGCCCACCGCCAGTGGTTCCACGGCAAGAGCCTGGACGGCTTCTGTGCCCTGGGCCCGGTCATTGTCAGCCGGGACGACCTGCCCACCCCGCCGGCCCTGGCCATTGAAAGCTTTGTCAATGGCGACCGCCGCCAGCATGGCCGGACCGATGAACTGATCTTCGACATCCCCAGCATCCTGGCCGACTTTTCCCGGGGGACCACCCTCCTGCCCGGTGACATCATCCTCACCGGGACCCCGGCCGGCGTCGGCGCCGGCTTTGACCCGCCCAAGTTCCTCCAGCCCGGCGATGAAGTCATCTCCCGGATTGAAGGCATTGGCGAGCTCCGCAACACCATGGTTTAACGATACAAGGCCCCCGGTCTCTTTGACCGGGGGCCTTTTGCGTCCCTATCCATATCGCAGACAGTAATAGAAAATGCCGGCGGCCCTGGGCCACCGGCATTTGATTATCCGCTTAGTCTTCTTTTAAATAGTCGTACATATCGGCAAAGTTCTGGAAGACCAGGTCTGCCCCGGCATCCTTAAATTCTTTTTCCGCTTTAGCCTTCAGCTCATCCTGGTCAGCCGGGTCAAGCTGGTTGAAGTCCGCTTCCCGCATGGCCATGACAGAACTGCCTTCGATGATGCCGGCGGCAGTGACCCCGGCATTCTTGGCTTCCTTAATGTCCGCCACCGTATCTCCGACCTTCAGGACCCGGTCAACCCCTTCAATTTTGAAGTGGGCCATGAGCTTAAAAATCATATAGGGGTAGGGCCGGCCCAGGCCATCTACATCTTCAGACGTGACGGCACAGTCAACGGTATAGCCCTGTTCTTCGGCCCCGGGCATGACCAGGTCCATCATTTCCCGGGTATAGCCGGTGGTCCCGCCGATTTTGTAGCCATCAGCTCTTAATTTTTCCACCGTTTCAAGGACATAGGGCTTGGGCTGGCTGAATTCTTTCTTGCCCAGTTCTTCCAAAACCTTCTCATTAAAGCTGGCATAGATGGCATCGACAGCGCTGTCATCGACCTTACTTCCGTTGGCTTCCTCCCAGGCCTGGTTCAGTCGAGGATAGCCCAGCATGGTGTTGATATGGTCCCACTTGCCCATCCCCATGGGCTTGCGGAGTTCTTCCTGGGTCGGGGTCAGGCCATGTTTTTTAAAGGCCTCTTCCAGGGCCAAAACAGGGGCATAGCAACCATAGTCTACCGTGGTCCCTGCCCAGTCAAATACAATCAAGTCAAATTTACGCATCGTATCGTTCCTCCATATACGTTTTAAAGAGTGCTACCACTTGTTCCATATCTTCCTGGTAGAGCTCGCCGATATTCCCAATTCTAAAGGTCTCAACATCAGTCAGCTTACCCGGGTAGATGACATAACCATTGTCCTTCATGAAGGCATACATATCATTGAAGTTGAACCGGCCTTCTGTCGGGTACAGGAAGCTGGTAATGATTGGCCCCTGCTTGTCGGCACTGACATAGGGCTTGAAGCCGAGCTTCTCCATGCCTGCACTCAGGACCTTCTGGTTATTGGCATACCGCTGGTGTCTGGCTTCCAGGCCGCCTTCGGCCAAGTATTCTTCCAGGGCCTGGCGGAAGGCCATGACTGTATGGGTCGGAGAAGTGAACCGCCACTTCCCCTCCTTTTTCATCTCTGCATATTGGGCACACAAGTCCAGGACCACACTCCGGGACTTCCCTTGCCCGCCTTCCAGGAGGTCTTTTTTCGCAAGTATGATAGCAAATCCGGGCACGCCCTGCAAGCATTTATTAGCGGATGTTACCAACACAGATATGGATTCCATATCAATGGGCACCGCCCCAAAGCTGCTCATGGCGTCAAGCATAAAAACTTTACCCCGGGACTGGACCACTTGGCCAATCTCTTCCAAGGGGTTTAAAATCCCCGAAGTGGTCTCATTATGGACCATGAAAACATGGCTGATGGCCGGGTCCCCGTCCAGGATTTCCGTGACGCGGTCGGCCGCCGGCACCTGGTCATAGTCCAGGGCGTAGACCTCATGGTTGAGTCCCTGGCACCGGGCCATTTCCACAATCCGTTCTCCGTATTTCCCATTGGAAATCACCAGGAGCTTATCAGCCGCCGGGTCCAGGAAGGATGACAGGCTGGCTTCTACCGCATAGCTGCCACTGCCCTGCAAGAGGACCGTATCGTAGACCGCATCGGATACCTGGGCAATGTCCAGGAGGGTCTTCCGGATCCACTGGGTGACCTGCTTATAGTCGTCATCCCAGGTGCAGTAGTCAAAATCCATGGCCGCCCTGACCGTGTCAGACACGGTCAGCGGGCCGGGGGTCAATAATTTATACTTCTTTTCCATTAAATCCTCCTATTTACCTTGGGCCAACCCCTTAGCCTTGGTAGACAGGTCTTGGTGTTCTTTCAAGAGTTCTGCGGTTAAGGGCTTGGAGAAAGTCTTTAAGTTATTGGATTCCTGGCCGGCTGGGGCGGTTTCCCCTTGATAGAGGACGCCCGGGTAGACCTTTTGAATTTCAGGGCGGCCTTTTTCAATGATGAGCTTGGTCATTTCCTGCATCTTATCGATTTTTTCCTGGTTGTCTTTTTTGATGATGGCCAGGGATTCAGACAGGGTGAAGTTCCCTTCTTCCGGATCGATAATGCTCACAGGGATGCCTTCATTGGCCTTTTGTAAGACCTGGTGGCGTAAACCGAAGCCCAGGGGCACTTCGCCGCTGGCAACCTTGTTTAAGGGGCCGGACCCGGAGGCCTCGATGTGGTTGTTGGCGTTTTTATAAATGCCGGCTAAGATATCGGTGGCTTCTTCTTCCCCGTAGGTTTCAATTAAAGCCTGGGTCATGAGCCAAGCGGTAGAAGAGGAATCGATGTCGACCACAGCCAGGAGGTCCTGGTATTTGGGGTCAGCCAGGTCCTTAATAGACTTGGGCAGGTCCAGGTTGGATTCTTCAGCCATTTTTTCGTTAACGATGATGGCCCCTTCCTGGGCGGTCAGCGGTGCAATGTATTTCGGGGTTTCTTTTTCAGTGTTGACATCCCAAGTGAAGTCCACAAACATATCGTGGGCATCTTGGGCACTTTCCAGGTAGAAGGAGGACATGGTCACCATATCGGCTTCAATGTCCGTCCCTTCAGCCAGGAGCTTACCGCCCAGCTCGGAGGTCCCGAAGGTTTGGATTTCATACTGGCCCTCATAGCCGTTTTCATTTAAGACATTTTCAATCACCTGGATGGCTTCCTCATCGGCATTGGAGTAAATAATGACCTTATCACTCCCGCCACCACCACAGGCGGCCAGGGATACCAGTAAAGACAGGGACAGTAAAATCCCCACTAATTTCTTTTTCATGCTGCATTTCCTCCCTTTGCTTTCTTTCTTTCGGATAGGTAGTTAAAGACGACACGGGCAAGTACGTTGGTCAGGAATAACATGATGGACAAAATAAAGACCTCGTTGAAGTTGTTGTAGTATTGGAGCTCTTTAATCTTTGTCGTAATCAGGATGGTTCTGGTGGAGTAGAGCAGGATTACCGCGCTCACCGTTACCATGGAGTTAATGAAGTAGTAGCTGACCACTTCCCAGAGGGATGAGAGAATGTTCGGGGTAATGATCCGGGCAATCGTATCCAGGAAGGTATCCCCCATAAGGGCCGCTGACGTTTCCCAGGACCGAGATAACTTGGCCAGGGTATTTTTCAGGGTCAGGTAGGGGGTGGAGAAATAGTGGACGATATTGGCCACAATTAAGATGATAAAACTCCCCTTGAGGATGGTTCCGTTAATGGCCAGCAACATGGCCAGACCAAGCACCATCCCCGGAATGGTATTGGAAATAATGGATAGGACGTTGATAACGTTCTTAATCCCCTTGTTCAGGTTACTCCGAACCGTGGCCACCGCAGCCAGGTAGGCCAGGAGGGTCCCTAAAACGGCCACAATGGCGGAAATCATAATAGAGTTCCGGTAGGACCGCATAACCCCGCTGTCCTTGAAGGCCGAAGCCAGGTGGTCCAGGGTGAAGCCCATATTATAGGGCCAGGACTGGGTAAAGGGCACAATGAAGATAGGTACAAAAATAACCAGGATAAAGAGCATGAGCAGGACAGAATAGCAACTAAAGAAGGCGTCCCGCGGCGTATTTTTTTCGACCTCCATCTTCTGGACCGACTCATAGGCAATGTCGTCCCGGCCTAAGAAGTAAAGTAAAATCATGCTTAAAATCGCCGGCAAGAGCATGAAGATGGCCGTCACCGCCCCATGGTTGAAGTTGGGGATGGTCCCCAGCATCTGGTTGTAGAGGGTGGTGGCAATGACCTCGTAATTCCCGCCGATATAAGATGGAATCCCGTAATCCGTAAAGGACATAAAGAAGGCCTGGATAAAGGCCGAAATGGCACTGGGAATCAGGGGGACCAGGAGGGTAATCCAGAGGGTCTTGAGCTTGTTGTCGCCCATGAGTCGGGAGACCAGGATGTACTTGCTGTCAATGTACTTCATGGCATTGTTGACCATGAGGTAGGTCACCGGCAGGGTGTAGATGGTGTAGCCCAACATCAGGCCGGAAAAGCCGTAAAAGTTCGGGGCATCGACCCCAAAAAGCCGGGTCACCATCCCCTGGTTCCCGATGGAATAGATAATCGCAAAGCCATAGGTAATGGTCGGCAGGAGCATGGGGACCATGACCACAATGGCACTCAGTTTCTTGAGCTGCTTGTTCATCCGGGTGTAGTTGATGGCATAGGCCAGGTTCACCGCCAAAAAGACGGAGAGGCAGGCCGCCGCCAGGGCTACCAGGCAGGAGTTCATAAAGACCTCACCAATGGGCATCTTGTCAAAAACCGCCCGGAAGTGGTCCAGACTCAGCTGGCCATCGGCGATGAAGGCCCGCATGAAGGCGACCAACATGGGATAGAAGAGGGCCAGACCAAAGAAGATAATAAAGATAACAGCTAATAGCCGTATGGTAATTTTTCTCTTCATAAGCCCCTCTTAAACAGCACGTTCGTCAAAAAGGCCTATGATATTGCTCCGCTTGACCTGTAACTGCTGGATAATGAAGTCTTTAACGAAGTCCGTCTGCGGATTGGTAATAATATCCTGACTGGATGAGTATTGTTCCACCCGCCCATCGCTTAAGATGATGACCTTATCGGACAGGGTCAGGGCCTCTTCCGGATCATGGGTGACGATGATGGTCGTCAATTGGAACTGCTTGGCAATGGTGTGAATTCTTTCCTTAATTTGTTCCTTGATGATCCCGTCCAGGGCGCTTAGGGGTTCGTCCAGGAGCAGGACCTTGGGCTTCATGACCATGGTCCGGGCCAGGGCCACCCGCTGCTTTTGGCCCCCGGACAACTGGTGGATGGATTTATCCAGGTGTTCCCTCAAATTTAAAAGGTCAATCAGGTCCTCCACTTCCTGGGGGGTTGAGATGTTGGGGTTGTTTCTCAAGCCATAGCGGATATTGCCTTTGACATCCAGGTTGGGGAAAAGAGCGTAGTCCTGAAAGACAATGTTAAAGCCCCTCTTCTCCATCGGTAACTTGGTGATATCCGTCCCGTTGTAGATGAGCTTCCCGGATGTAATGGGGGTGATACCTAGAATAATATTCAATAAAGTTGTTTTGCCGCAACCGGACGGCCCTAAGATAGATACAATTTCGCCATCATCAATGCTTAAATTTATATCCTTCAAGACCGGATTACGATCATAAGACTTCTCAACATGAACAAGTTCCAGCATTTGATTTCCTCCTCATAAAAGTTTGGGTACACTGACACCTGCCAGTATACTTATAAATTTTATCACCCAACGTATTTAACTATAACAAAGCCATGTAAAGACCCCTCCCGGCCCCGGCAAATTCTTGGTAAGGACCTAAAAATGAACCTTTTGCCAACCATTTGAAATTCTTATTTGTATAAGCCGGCCGGGCCGGGCCGAAAATGCCTAAATATCGGGTTTTTCCGCCTTTTTTGCCCGGAAAAGAAAAATAGACCTCCGGGCCGGGGCAAAAAGCCCATCAACCGACGGTCTATTTCTTGTATAGAAATGTATATTTATTCAACTTTTGCTTGACTTTATTCATTCCGCGTGTATAATATACCCAATACCTATTAAAGCAACCGGCAAGCGTGCCAAATAAGGAGGATACTTATGATTAAAGCAGGAATTATTGGAGCAACCGGCTATGCAGGCGCCGAGTTGGCCCGCTTGCTCTTGGACCACCCGGAAGTCACCATTGCAGGGGCCAGCTCGGTCAGCTATGAGGGCAAGCGCCTGGCCGAGGTCTACCCGGCCTATGAGCAGTTTACCGATGTGGTCTGCACCGGCGAAGACGAGGTCATCGACAAGTCCGATGTGGTCTTTGCCGCCCTGCCGGCCGGCCTTTCCCAGCCCCTGGCCAAAAAGACCCTGGCCGCCGGTAAAAAATTCATTGACCTCGGCGCCGACTTCCGCCTCGAAAGTGAATCCGCCTATGAAAAATGGTACGGCCACCGCTGGGAAGACCCGGCCCTCCAGGCTGAAGCGGTCTACGGGATGCCGGAATTTTTCCGCGCATCCATCAAGGGGGCCCGGCTGGTGGCCAACCCGGGCTGCTACACCACCGCCGTCCCCATGGCCGTCGCCCCCCTGGTGGTCAACCACTGGCTGGTCGACTACCCCATCACCTGCGACTGCAAAAGCGGGATCACCGGCGCCGGCCGCCAGCTGACCGAAAGCACCCACTTCCCGGTCATCAACGAAGGCTGCCACCCCTACAAGATTGCCAGCCACCGCCATACCCCGGAAATGGAACAGACCCTGACCAAACTGGCCGGACACATCACCGAGGTGACCTTTGTCCCCCACCTGATCCCGGTCAACCGGGGCATCCTGGCCACCTGCTACATGACCCTGGCCAATTCCCGGACCGCCCAGGCCCTCCACGACCTCTACCGGCAATTTTACGCCGATGAGCCCTTCGTCCGGGTCCTACCTGAAGGGGCTGTGGCCAATATTGCCTCGGTCCGTTATTCCAACCTCTGTGATGTCTCGGTCCACTTTGACCCCCACACCAATACGGTCATCACCGTCTCCGCCATTGACAACATGGTCAAGGGGGCAGCCGGCCAGGCCATCCAGAATATGAACATCATCTTCGACCTGCCGGAAACCACCGGCCTCTTACACCTGCCACCGGCCTTTTAGGAGGGATACCATGCACCACTGGATAGAAGCAGGGACCATCACCAGTCCCCTGGGCTTTACCGCTGCAGCCGGATCGGCCGGCATCAAGGCCGACGGCAGCCCGGACCTGGCCCTGATTGTTTGCGAAAAAACCGCCACCGCCGCCGCTGTCTTTACCAAAAACCTGGTGGAATCGGATACCGTCACCCTCTGCCGGGCCCATGCGGCCTCAGGCCAAGCCCGGGCCTTTATTGATAACAGTGGCAATGCCAACTGCTGCACCCCGGACGCCTACCGGGTAGCCGAGGGCATCTGCACCGCTGTGGGCCAAGCCCTGGCCTGCCCCCCTGAAGAGGTCCTTCCGGCCTCGACCGGGATTATCGGCGAATCCCTGGACCTGGCCCCGGTAGCCGCCGCCATCCCGGACCTGGCCGCCGCCCTGTCCAAGGCCGGCGGTGCGGCCTGTGCCAGGGCCATTATGACCACTGATACCCAGCCCAAGGCGGCTGCCCTCAGCTACAGCCGGGAGGGCCATACCATTACCCTAGGTGCCATCGCCAAGGGCAGCGGGATGATCCACCCCAATATGGGGACCATGCACGCCCTCATCAGCACCGATGCCGCCATCAGCCCGGCCCTCCTGAAAAAGGCCCTCCAGGCCGCTGTAGACCGTAGCTTTAACATGGTCAGCGTCGATGGCGACACCTCTACCAACGATACCGTAGCCATCATGGCCTCCGGCCTGGCCGGCGCACCTGAAATCCAAAGCCAAGGTCCGGCCTACCAGGCCTTTGCCGACGCCCTGGAGGCCCTCTGCATCCACCTGGCCAAGGCCATCGCCGCCGATGGCGAAGGGGCCTCCCGGCTCATCATCTGCCAGGTCCAGGGGGCCCCGACCGAAGCCGACGCCAAGACCGTCGCCAAGTCGGTCATCACCTCTCCCCTGGTCAAAACCGCCATCTACGGCGGCGACGCCAACTGGGGCCGAATCATCGCCGCCTGTGGCTACAGCGGCGCCCCCATCCGGTCGGACCGGATTGATATCCGCCTGGAGACCCCTGCCGGGTCAGCCACCGTCTGCCAAGGGGGCCGGGCCACCGGCCTGAGCCGCCGGGAAGTCAGCCCCCTCTTTGAGCAGACACCTGTTACCCTCGTCATCAACCTGGGCCTGGGGGATGGCCGGGCAGAGGCCTACGGCTGTGACCTGACTGAAAAGTACGTGGATATCAATGCCGCCTATGAAGTCTAGCGCCGGCAGCCTGGATCCCCAAACCCGGGCCGAAGTCCTGGTCCAAGCCATCCCCTATATCCAGGACTTTGCCGGGAAAACCATCGTCATCAAGTACGGCGGCGGGGCCATGGTCAATACCAGCCTCATGCAGTCGGTTATGAGTGACCTCCTCCTGCTCCAGCTCATGGGCATGCGCCTGGTCCTGGTCCATGGCGGCGGTCCCTTCATCAACCGGGCCCTGGAGGCCATCGGCCACCAGTCCTCCTGGCAGGATGGCCTCCGGGTCACCGATGCCACCACCATGCAGGTGGCCCAGGAAGTCCTGGCCGGCGGCGTCAACAAGACCCTGGTCCGGGCGGTCGGTGCCGCCGGTGGCCAGGCCCTGGGCATTTGCGGCTTAGACGGCTGCCTCCTCCAGGCCCAAAAGCACCGGGGCCCGGTGGACCTGGGCTATGTCGGCGATATTGAATCCGTCAACTGCCGAATCCTCCATGACGGCCTGGACGCCGGCTACATGATGGTCGTGGCCTCCATTGCCGGCAGCCCGGCCGGCGACGTCTACAATGTCAACGCCGACCATGCCGCCGCGGCCATCGCCGCCGGCTGTGGCGCCCAAAAGCTCATCCTCATGACAGACGTCCTGGGCGTCCTCAAGGACCGGTCCGACCCGGCCAGCCTCTTGAGCGTCCTTTCCCAAAAAGACGTCCCTGCCCTCATCGACGCCGGCATTATCCAAGGCGGCATGATCCCCAAGATCAACTGCTGCCTGGACGCCCTGGCCGGCGGCGTCCAGCAAGCCCATATTTTAGACGGTACCCTCCCCCACGCCATCCTCTTAGAACTCCTGAGCGATGACGGGATTGGTACCATGGTTATTTAGGAGGTCCCTATGGATACCAAAACCCTGAAAGCAAGCTACCATGCCCATATGCTCCCTGTCTACGCCCCCTATGACGCCGTCCTGGTCCGGGGCCGGGGCGCCACCGCCACCGACCTGGACGGTAAGACCTACATCGACTTTACCAGTGGCATCGGCGTCAATGCCCTGGGCTTTTGTGACCCCGAATGGGTCCGGGCCGTCAGCGACCAGGCCGGCCAGCTCCAGCATACCTCTAACCTCTACTACACCCTGCCGGCCACCACCCTGGCCCAAACCCTGACCGCACAAACCGACTTTGACGCCATCTTCTTCGCCAACAGCGGAGCCGAGGCCAACGAGTGTGCCATCAAGCTGGCCCGGAAGGTCAGCTTTGACCGCCATGGGCCCGGCCGGGCCGATATCATCAGCCTGACCGATAGCTTCCATGGCCGGACCATGGCCGCCCTGTCCGCCACCGGCCAGCCTTCTATGCATGAAGCCTTCATGCCTATCCTGCCGGGCTTTAGCTACGTTCCCCCCGATGACCTCGCCGTCCTGGAAGCCGCAATCACCCCCGCCACCTGCGCCGTCATGGTCGAGTGCGTCCAGGGGGAGGGGGGCGTCCATATCCTGGACCGCGCCTACCTCCAGGGTCTGGCCGCCCTCTGCCGGGATAAGGACCTCCTCCTCATTGTCGATGAAGTCCAAACCGGCATCGGCCGGACCGGTAAGCTCTTCGCCTACCAGCATTACGACATCCAGCCGGACATCATCACCCTGGCCAAGGGCCTGGGCGGCGGCCTCCCCATCGGGGCCTGCCTGACCACCGCCGCCCTCAAGGACCACTTTTCCACCGGCAGCCATGGGTCCACCTTTGGCGGCAACCCCATCGCCTGCGCCGGCGCCAAAGTCATGGTCGACCGGATCGCCCAGCCCGCCTTCCTGGCCGCTGTCGAAGCCAAGGGCCAGCTGCTTGAAGACAGCCTGACCCCCTGTCCGTCCATCGAAAAAATCGACCGCCTGGGCCTCATGATCGGCCTCACCCTCAAAGACCAAAAGCCCGCCGACGTCCTGGCCGCCTGCCTGGACAAGGGCCTCATGGTCCTCACCGCCAAAGACAAAGTCCGCCTCCTCCCGCCCCTGTCCATCAGCGAAGAAGACCTCAGCCAGGGCTGCGCCATCCTGACCGAGGTCCTCAGCGGCAAGTAAAGGGGCCAAGGACTTACCCGCCTCCACTTACAGAAAGCTAGAGCCCTATCGGGCTCTTTTTCATCCGGCCAAACCCGCCCCAGCAATGTAGCCTAAGGGAAAACCGCCTAAAGGCTTAGGGTCAGAATGTGCTATAATAAGGCCAACAAAAGAAGGAGGGGCGTCCATGTATAGCCAAAAATACCTTAGTGATATCCTCGTCCGTTTGGCCCACCACTCAACGGCCCTGGAGGGGAATACCATTTCCCTGCCGGAAACGGTAGTTATTATCTTGGAAAGCAGTCTGCCCGGCAGCCACAAAAGTATCCGAGAATTTTACGAAATAGATAACCACAAACAAGCCTTCCGGCTTCTGCTTGATGCCTTAGATGACCAGGCCCCCCTCTCCCTTTCCCTTATCCTGTCCCTACACGCCGCCTTAACTGACCGACTCCAGGCAGATAGCGGCCATTTCAAGTCAACTGACAACGCCATCATCGGCGCCACTTTCCAAACGGCCCCACCCGGCCAAGTCCCCTACCTGGTCCAACAATGGGTTGACAATACCAGCCACCGACTGGCCAACGCCCATTCTGAAGCGGACATTCTCCATATCTTAGCCGACAGCCATATTCACTTTGAACGAATCCACCCCTTTAGCGATGGCAACGGGCGAACAGGCCGCCTCCTCCTCTTATTTTTATCCATGCGGGACCTCCCCGCCCCGGTCATCATCTCCAAGGAAGACCGCGGGGCCTATATAGAAGCCCTGGCCGACCAAGACGTCCAAGCCCTGGCCGCCTTAATGGCAGAAAAATTACAGGAAGAAAAAGCCCGCCGGCAGACATTCGCTTAAAGCACAGACAAATAGCAAAAGAGCCATGCCCAGGCCTGCATCACGCAGCCCTTAGGTATAGCTCTTTTTTACTTAGCGACAAACCCGTCTCAAATCCGCATTTCATTTATAGCCATTTTACCCCAAATCCGCATTAGAATCCGGTAAGTCCTCTTCAAGCGGATCAAAACCATCATCCAGGTCATAGCTATCCCCTTCTAGGGCTTGAGCGTACCCCTAGCCGACATTTCATTAAAATTCATTTCTTCTCTGACAGGCCATTTTGTAGGCAGGGTAAGTGATGCCCTTGTATAGGATAATCTGCCGATAGAAGAGAACAATAGCCGTGGTATGTCTTCCACCTGCTTTTTAATACTTTCCTGACTTCTTGCATTGAATATTCGCCGTTTTTTCTGACCGATATGAACCACCTTGAATATTAAAAGTCTTGGTGTCGCATAATGCGATAAGAAATGAAGCGCAAGCCACCCCAACAAAGCAAAAAAGCTCCCGCCTGCGGCATTCGCAGGCGGGAGCCTTGTCTTTGACCTCTTGGTCGGGGGCCAGGGTAATCCCTCAGGGGATTTGAAGGCCCCTTAAATAAAGCTCTTCCAATTGATCCCGGTCCAGTGCTCATGCTTGCCATCAGCGTCCCGGGTGAAGTCATGGCCCATGGTGGCTTCCATGATGGGTTCATAGTACCAGTCTGTCCGAGCCACATCGGAGAAATGGATGATGAGGTCCGGATGGCTGTCGATCCAGACCAAGTCCCCGTACCGGTTCAGCATCCGGTTGGTGATGGAGGTCACTTCCGCCCGGGTGATGGCCCGGTCCGGCCGGAAAGTGTCATCCGGGTAGCCGGAAATCCAGCCATGGCTGGCAGCCAGCCGGATGGCACGGTAGCCCCAGTGGTCTGCGCCCAGGTCAATAAAGGTAATTTCCTTTTCATCGGTCAGGGCTGCAAACCGGGAAGCAATGGCCGAAAACTCAGCCCGGGTAATGGGCTGGTTGGGCTTGAAGCTCCCATCCGGGTAGCCGGTGACAATCCCCTTTTGGACCGCATAACCAACGGTATTGGCGTACCAGTCGCCCTGCTTGACATCACTAAAGCCGGCATCATACTTCTTCCATTTTATGGGCCGGTCCTTTAGGAGCCGGGTGAACATGGTAGCCACTTCCGCCCGGGTCATGCCCCGGTTGGGGGCAAAGGTCCCATCCGGATAGCCGATCAGGTACTGGTAGTGGTCGGCCTTGTTCAAGTCTGATTCAGAAGGCTTGGGCCCGGGATGGACTTCAGGCTTGTCCGGCTTCGGTGGAGGAATAATCCAGCCTGAGCTGCCGCCGGAGCCACCACCGGGCTGGGGTTTTTCCTGGATAAAGTCATACTCGGCCACGACAATCAGGTCCTCCACGATGGCCAGAGAATCCTTCCGGTTCCAGCCATTGGCCTTGACCCCGCTCTTGGCCTTTATGGTCGGCTTGGTCAGGTCGCCTAGGACCTTGCCGGCATCCGGGTTGACATAATAAACCGTCTCCCCTTCCAGCTGGCCCAGGCTGCCGGTCACAAAGGTCACCGTGACATAGGCCTCCGGCTTAACATTGGGCTGGCCGCCCTCATCCTTGCCGGGTACAATATCCGGGTAGCCGGCAAAGGTCCCTATAATGGTCGTATCTTCTGCATATTGGCGGGCCGCAGCCGGGTTCGGTGTCCAGGTATCAAAGGCATGGCCGGTAGCGGCCGATACCGCCGGCGCCTCTAGGCTGACTTCAGCAGCGGGGTTCACATAGTAGGCCATCGTCTCGCCGGCCTTAATCTCCCCGCCTCCACCGGCAATCTTAAAGCTGACAGTCACATAGCCGTCAGGCTTTTGGGCGACGTCCTTCTCGGGGATGACATCACCAATTTTATTAAAGGAGGCGGTGATGGTGGTATCCTTGCTGTAATTGGTCGCCTGTCGGGCATCCTGACTCCAGGCCCCGAATACATAGCCGACACTCGGTTGAATGTCTGCCCCTGTTGGCGGCATCAGCCGGACATACTTGTCCGGGTTGACATAGTAGACCTTATCGGTCACCTGGCCGTTCCCGCTGTTATCTTCCGTAAAGGTAACGGTCACATAGGCCGGATCCGGTTTATCGGGTTGGTCCTCGGTTTTTTCCTGGACATCCGGCAGGGCCTGAGCCAAGGCGGTAACGGTCATATCCTTATCGACAAGCATCGTATCCGCTGTATCCCAATCCGTAAAGATATAACCGGTACTGGCTTGAACCCCCGGCTTAACCAGGTCGGCATGGCCCAGGGTAATCCCGGCACCCTTCTTCACATAGTAGTGGTGGATATTTTCCAGGCTGAGCCCCGGTTGAGCGGCAAAGCTCACCCGAACATAACCATCAGGCTTAGTCATAGGCTCAGCCGGATCATAGGGGATAATGTCTGCCGCTTCTACATAGGTTGCGGTAACGGTGGTATCTTCCTTGAACGTCTTCGGTGTCCGCGGCTGGTAAGTTTCCCCGCCAAGTTTCCATTCTTTAAAGGTAAAGTGCTGCTTGCCCACCGGCGTCTGCACCGGGATGGTCACTGCCTTATCCGGGTTGACCCAGAAAACACTTGGTCCTTCTAAGTTCCCCTTGTC
Organism: Peptococcus simiae; assembly: GCF_046097595.1. Lineage (NCBI taxonomy): Bacteria > Bacillati > Bacillota > Clostridia > Eubacteriales > Peptococcaceae > Peptococcus > Peptococcus simiae. Next base: position 74,807 of record NZ_JBJUVG010000001.1, on the reverse strand, counting down.
CGTGGGAACAAAGGTGACCTTTACAAAGGTATTCGGCACGTTCTCCGGCTTGTTAGTCCCCTCTTGGGGGATGACATCCTTGTCCAGGGTCCATTGGGCCGTGGCCGTCCGGTCCCGATCCAGGACGATGGATTCACCGGCCGGGTAAACCTTGTCCTCGCCATCCAGTTTCCAGCCGGCAAAGACTGCGTTAACCTTACTCAGGCCCGGAGCATTGGCCAATTGGACGGTAGCCCCATGCTTGGCGGTGACCTTAGCCGGCGGCGTCCCGGTGCCTTCACCGGCTGTGTAAGTGAGGGTAACCTGACCCAGCTTGAAGTGAGCCACATACTCTCGGTTGCCGGTAATCGGATTGGTTAAATCCAAGTCTTCCACCCACTTGTCAAAGCCGTAGTTTTCCTCGGCCAGGGGCTTGGGCACAGCTAATTCTTTTTCGCCGGCTTGCTCGCCCTCTTCTAAGACCTTCAACTTAATGCCGGCCTTGGGATTGACGTAAAAGACTCTTTCATTAACCGCCGTCTCTTGACCCGCCGGCCCTACCAGCTGGCCCTTGTCACCGGCCCTAAAGGTCACCGTCACATAGCCTGCCGGCTGATCCGGCGTCTCCGGCGTTTTTTCGATAATATCCTTGTTTGGCACAAAGTTATAGATGAAGATGGTTTCTTTATCGGTAAAGGTCCCTTGCAGGGTCTTATTCTCTGCATTGGTCCATGTTTCAGCCTCACCGGCCTGGGCCAGGTAACCAACAGCAGGGGTTTTCTTAATGGTCTTGGCCTGTTCGGTCATATCCACCGACACTTCCGGACTGACATAGTAGGTCAGGGTGCCTTCTAAAGACCCGCCTGTCCCGGCTTGAAAAATCACCTTGACATAATTATCCAAGGCCCCTTCCGGTTTTTTGCCGTCAGGCGAGGGGATGACTTTTTCATGAACCTTAACTTGAATATCCACTGGGTCTTCTTGGCTGCCGATACTGGACCCATCGGTGTAGGTAATGATGACCTTAGCAGTAGCATCGCCGGGCTTTGTTACATCTGGATTTTCGACAATTTTAACCGATGCGATGGTCTTACCGTCGGGAGGCGTGATTTTCCCCTTATAATCTTCCGGACTTGGTGTCTTACCTTCGGGAGTATGCACCGGTACTTTTTGCGGCTCCAGGTCCTTAATGGCCTGGGGGTCATAGCTGTACCGGGCGGTGATGACTGTTTCCGCCTCAGTAAAGGTATGTGCCCTGGTTAAATCAATGACCTTCCGGTTTTCACCGGTGGTCCATTTGTCAAGGGTCCATCCCTTTTTGGGCGTCAGCTGCCCAAGAGGGATGGTCACCGCCTTGTCCAGATTGACCCAGAAGACATGGGGTCCTTCTAAGGTTCCCTTATCGGTCGGCACAAGGGTGACTTTCACAAAGGTATCCGGTACGTTACCGGGCTTCTTGTCTCCTTTTTGAGGAATGACATCAGAAACGTATTGTGCCGTTATCGTCGTGGCAACCTTAAATTGATTGCGTACATCCCCGGCAATGGTAATATCCGTCGGTTCATTCGTCGACCCATCGGCCTTTTGGGTCCATTTGAGGAAGACGTTATCGTCCTTACCTGTAGGGTCTTTCCCGGGGATGACAACCTTGGCTTTCGGATTGACATAGAAGTAGGTCTTTTGCGGGTCCGTCGCTTTTGTCGTCGGATTCACGGTAACTTTGACGTAGCCATCAGGTACATAGTAGGGCTTTTCTGTTAAGGTCTTGGCTTCATAGATGTTTTTAACCACCTGAATAGGGATGGCTACTTCTTTAACTTGACCGTTTTTAAAGGTTACTTTTGCCTGAACAGTCTCTCTGCGGGTCGGCTCGTCCTTTGGATTGGCTTTTTCCTTTAACTTGTCGTAGAGTTCCTCATCAAGGCTTCCGTATGGTTGACCGGAACTATTTTTGCCTAGAACAAATTCAAAGGTAGCATCACTTGGTAACTGACCAACCTGCCCATCAGTACCCTTTAATTGAACCAGACTTTTTAAGTCATCTGCCTTTGGGACAAAGTTATTCATCCAAGCGTCATCTGTTGTCTTAAAGGATTCCGGAACCGTTATCTCTCCAGCGACTAAGTCGCCATTATCGATAATGACTTGGTCATAGTTGGCAGTAATAAGTGTCTCCGCTGCCTCAAATTGTCCTTTAATACCTTGGTCAATATCAGTGGTCCAGGCTCTAGACGGTTTTTCATCTGATGTCCAATTTTTGAAATCCCAGCGATATTCAGTCGGGTTGCTTTCTGAAACCGGAACTGTTTTTCCCGCTGGCTTGGCTACCGGAAGGGTAACTTGTTTGTCCGGGTTTACCCAAAAAATCCGGGTAATGGCTTTGTTATAGTCCTCGCCCGTTAAGAGGTCGCCTTGGTCATTTTTGACCTCTGCCTTGTCCGTTAGCTGAACAGTTATCTTGACGTGACCATCGGGGACATTGCCCGGCTTATCTTTCCCCGGTTGCTCAATAACGTCTTCCGTATAGATGGCATAAAAGGTTTTGGCACCGGTGATGCCTTTAAAGGCTGTTTCTTGATCAACAGGATTTGTAGCGTCCGGTCTATCCCCCCAGCCAATAAAGGTCTTTCCTTCTGTAGGCGTTGGTGATTCAACAGAGCTTGCATCCTGACCATACTCAACCTCTTGAATGACCTTCTGCTCGGCACCCGGGCCAAAGGTGCCGCCGTTGGCATCGAAGGTCACCGGGATAACTTCGGTCATGGTCAGCTTACCGCCATTGATGACATCGTAGGCGAAGTCGTATTTGAACTTTTTACCATCAAGTGATGTGATGGTTTTACTCGCTTCGTCTAGGGTGTAGGTGGCTGAATCGGTATCAAGGTCAAATCCTTCTACGACTTTAACGATGGGGACGGTCCTTAGGTCATTCCCGTAGAACTCGTCAAAGCCATTGTATTCATCAATTGGTTTTTCATCGTTTCTTAGAATGGTTTTACCAGTATCGTTCTTCGGGAATTTAAAGAAGCCTGTTTCATCAGCAATATCCCCCTTGCTTGCATCATTATCAAACAAACCTTCTACCGGCGGGCGATCAGCTTCTTCAACGCTCGTTCTCCACTCGCTGGTAAATTTCGTCGACGCCACTTGCCCCAAGGTGATGCTTAAGGGGATATCCGCAACGATTTTACCGTCACTATCTTTTTTAAAAGTGGCTTTACTATCGCTCTTCCCGATTTCCATGGTTAAAAAGGTAATCTTATCAGAGGTCTGGTAGTCCAAGGCCACCTCATACCGGTAAGGCTCAAGTGCCGTCGAGTAGAGGGGGAGCTTGGCAGGCTTGCCATACTGGTCGGTCCAGGTATGCTTACCGGCTTGGTCAATTTCCAGGATAAAACGGTTGATTTCAGCATTAGTCGTTGCATCTTTTTGTAGAAAGATGATCTTAGCCTTGCTGGGCTTGCCGTTGGTATCTTGACCAAAAATTTCTTTCCACTGGAAGGGCTGCATCACGCCCTTGTTCGTTAAGCCTTCAGTGGCAAAGTTAACATGGACATTACCATAGGCTGCGGCCTTGTCCGCATCAGTCGGGTTTTGACCTGGTAGATAGGGGCTGTCTGCCCCCAACATACCGGCACCCTGCTGCCTGTGCGGAGCCTTTCTTTGATCTCTCGCCTGTCGTTGAATCTCTAGTATGGTCCTATTGTCCAACTTGGGGTAATTTTTGCTATCCAGCTTTCCTAGCGTAATGAGCTGATTCACCGCTTTTGTAGGTGGATTCTCATTACCGGCCCAGGCCAGACTTGGCACAAGGGTTTGTGCCAAGAGGGCAAAGGCTAGCCCAAAGGCTAATAGTTTCTTTATCAAAGTATCCTCCTTACTTAATCGTGAATTCTCTCATACCAGATCGGATGCCATCTTTCTCAGCCCAGTAGCGGATAAGCTCACCGGACTGGAGGGGCCGACCTATTTCAAACAAGCTATAGCTTTCGGTTACTTTTCTTCTGCCTCGTCTCATGGTCACCGTAACTTCCTTGCTATCAATGACCTCACTTTGGCCATTGGTGACCACTTCCAGTTTGCCGGTTGCCCCTTTCAAGTCATTAAGGATACGAACATCTACTTCGCCGGCATTCGGTAACTTGATTTCCAGCTCCGGCATGGCCATGCCTTTAGCCGGAATCTTGGTATCTTGGGCAAAGGTTCTGGTCAACTTGCCGTCTTGGTCAAGGGGAGTATTTTCCCAACCGGTAAACTCCAAACCCTTGACCTTATTGTAGGCCACCGGGGCTTTAAAGGTGACTTCTTTGTCTTTCGCCACGTAGAATTTTGACCTCTCGGTCATAAAGGCCTTTTCTTCATCGACCACGAATTCCACGATAACCATACCTTCCGGCCGGTCTTCGTCAATTTTTTCGTCCGGCGTGATGTCCGGATTGATGGGAATGACGTCGGCTTCAGGGGCATATTGGGCGATGAAGTCGATGTTTGCCTTGTTAAGGGCTAAGGCCTGGTCCCAGCCGCTGTTTTCGGTTTTCGCCTTGTAGTACTGGGCCGGAACGATGGCGGGGACGGCCATACCCTTGGCTTGGGCGTCATCAAAGGTAAGGTCCTTGGCAACCTTATAGGAGAAGGCTGCTTGCGTAGCCTCTGCAACTTTCAAGCTACCGTGGTCGCCCTGGTTAAAAGTCACCTTGATAAAGGGTGCTTCTACTGGATCGTTTTCGCCGATTTTTTGGACAGGTGCTTGCCAGATGGCTACCAGGGTCTTGTCCTCAGTAATGGCAGCGTTTAGATCAAAGTAGGGGTCGGCAGCGCCTGTTTTACCCTTTTCTTTCCAGCCCATAAAGACTAGGTCGTCTTTAGTGGGTTTGGTAACGGCTTGGAGTGTGCCGCCGTGTTCCACTTCTTGGCTGGCTACCTCTGTTCCACCCTTGCTGTCGAAGCTGACGGTGTGTTTGACTGGCGTCCATTGGGCGGTGGCGGTTTTGCTTTCAGTCAGGGAAATCCGTTCGCCGGCTTTATAGATGGTGTCGTCACCGTCGAACTTCCAGCCGGCAAATTCGGCATTGTCTTTTGTCAAGCTGCCTTGGTTGGCCAGTTGGACGGTATCGCCAATATTGACGCTTTGGTCTGCCGGCGCATCTCCTCTGCCGCTGCCGGCCTTATAACTTAGGGTGACTTTGCCCTTGCTAAAGTGGGCGACGTGCTTGAGGTTACCAGTAATGGCCTTCGTCAGATCTAAATTTTCCACCCACTTGTCAAAGCTGTAGTTGGTAGCGGCAACCGGTGTCGGCACAGCCAGTTCTTTATCGCCGGCCGTTTCGTTGTCGCCTAAGACTTTTAGCTTAATCCCAGCCTTGGGGTTAACGTAGTAGGTCTTATCGCCACCCTCAATGCTACCATTTTCGCCAGCAGTAAAGATGACGGTAACATAGCCTTGCGGCGGGTTTTCCGGTTTACCGGATACCTTTTCGATAATGTCGTCGTTTTTGACGAAGTTATAGATAAAGGTGGTTTCAGCTTCGGTAAACTTGCCAGTCAAGGCGAGGGGATCGCCATTGGCATTGGTCCATTGCTCGGTTTCTTGCGTCAAGTAACCAACCGCCGGGGTTTTGGTAATGCTCTTCGCTTTATCCGTTAAGTTGACGTCAACTTCCGGGCTGACATAGTAGCTGGTGGTTCCTTCAAGAACGCCTGCCGCTTTCCCATTATCTGTGCCTGCGACAAAGTTGACTTTGACGTAGTTTTCCATTGCTCCGTCGGGTCTTTCTCCGCCTGGTTTTGCAGGAATAACTTTTTCGTGGACGGTAACCTTAATCTTAACAGGGTTTTCATTTGTTCCCGTTGTCGAGCCATCCGTATAGGTGACGATAACTTTAGCGGTCTTATCACCTGGTTGAGACGTATCTGCCCCTTCAACAATTGTTATATCTTGAATCGTCTTGCCTTTTTGGGGGGTGATTTTTTCGATATAGTCTTGCTTTTCAAGGGTCTTGCCTTCAGGGGTGTGGAGGGGGCTTGTCTTTAAGGGGTCGGCAATTTCTGCCGCCTTAATAGACTTTTTGTAGTTGGCTTCGATGACGGTAACCTTGTCGGTAAAGTGGTGTTTATCCAGCTTGACCGTTACTGGCGGGTTGACATCGGCAAGGGCGGCGTCACTTTCGCCGGCTTGGACCTTTTGCCAGTTTTTAAAGAGGTAGTCGGCTTTTACAGTCTTTCCACCAAGGTCGAGATCTTGGTCTGCCTTGCCTGCAGGATTGGTTATTCCTTCGATAGCAACTTCCTTGGTTGCATTGACCCAGAAGGTCTTTTCAAATTGAGTCGCATCCGTCGCCTTGTCCGTCGTCTTGACGATAACCTTAACATAGTTTTCGGGGACCGGCGGCTTCTTGTTGGGGTCGGTTTGTTCGACGACATCCTGGGCAAAGCCGGGCGTTATGACAGTATCTTTGGTGAACCGGTAGCGCTTGGCCTTATCGCCGTCCTTAAATTTAAAGACGCCGTTTTCTTTATTTCCTTCATTGTATTCCTTATTGCTTGCCGTCCAATGGGTAAAGCCCAGTTTGGCTTTTTCCTCATCGGTCAAGGTGATTTCAGGAATATCCACCAAGGCCTTGGGGTTGACGTAGTAGACCTTGGCATCCTTGTCGCCCTGCTTGCCGGAGGGGTTGACGGTGACTTTGACGTACTTGCCGCCGGCGTCCTTTAAGATGTCCACGAGGTCGCCGTCTTTTTTACCATTGTCCTTTTCTTCTTGGCTGGCAACTTTTTCCGCATCGACCAGGTACTTGGGCTTTTCGCCGGTGGTTAAGGCTTCATACCGGTTTTTATAAACCCTAATCGGTATTTCAATGGCCTGCTGAGACCCGTTGCCGTAGTCAACGGTGGCGGATATATTGACTTCTCTAAAGTCTTCAACCGAATCGGACTTGCCAAGTTCCTTGACTTTATTGTAAATCTCGTCAGGGCTTTCATTAATGGTGACATTGACACCAGCCGGCAGGGGGCCTTTGACGCCATCTTTGACCCAAGAGAGGGCGCCTTTTAGGTCATCTACAGTGGGAGCGAAAGCGTTCACATCTGTTAAGGCTTCTGTCCGTACCAAGGGGTCAATTTGCAGGCCGGCCCAATTAAAGTAGGCGGTAAATTCGTAGTTCCGGCCAATGACGGTTTTTTCGTTAAAGAGTTTGGCATTATCCCAGTAGAGGAATTTTTTGCCGGGGTCGGCGTTGATATACACTTTGTCCGCCTGTTCCGTTTCCCCTTCGCCTAAAACCTTAGGCACAGGGACATTGTCGGAATACAAACCGTCAATCACGTCGTAGACGACTTGAAGTCTTGGAATCTTATTGCCGTCCTTATCCTTCTTATAATTTCCCTGTTCGTCCTTTTCGTAACCGAAGTTACCCCCCTGCTTGTCCGGGTCAATTTTAAAGATCACCCGGTGGTAGCCTTCCGGGGTAACAGCCTTAGGATCGTCTCGCTCAATGACACGGACATCTTGGTAATAGAAGGCAATTTCATCCTTACCTGTATCATTAATGCCTAAGAAGTTGCCTTCTTCATCTAGGTTAAAGAAGAGTTGCTGCTGGGGATCGCTCACCAGCTTCCAGCCGGGAATGTGGCGGTAGTTCCGGGCATCGTAGTGGCGGTTGCCGTTTTCTACCAGTTCCGGCTCAGCTTTGTTGATGATCCGATAGGTTTGTAGCTGGTCTTCGGTGGGGTTGGTAATTCCCTTGATTCGGTCATCAAAGTAGTTGACCTTGTACTTCCGGGTCTTAAACTCCCGGTAGAAGAAGTGGAATTCGTTAAAGGCGTCCGGGTTTTTCTCGCCGGTTTCCAAATAGGGGTCAGCTACCCGCATGGTTTGGAAATAGGCGTTTCTCCGGCCGGACTTATCTAGAATACCTTCGTACTCGGCATTTCCTTCCAGCTCATTGACCTTATCATCATGCTTGAGGACCAGGTACTTGGCCCCCTGCTGGGTGGCGACGGCAGAGGTGTATGAGCTGATCCGCTTAGCCGGCAGGTTTTCTTCCTTCCGTTTTTTTTCCACCTTGCCTGTCTGGTCGTAGAAGTGGTGGACGGCCTTGATGGGGACGAGTTCGTTAGACACCCAGATGGCCTTAAGGTAGGCGTCGGCGACGGTTTCGTTTTGGAAGGCGTAGAGTTCCGGTACGCCGTAGGTATCTTTATACTTGGTGTCCACAGTGCCGTTTTCTTTTTTACGAACTAATTCCCAGCCGAGGAAGTCGTAGCCTTCCCGCTTCGGCTTCCAGGAGGGCTCTTTAATGGTGAGCCGGTGGCCAACTTTGACCTTTTGGACCTTGCCCGGTTGGTTCCTGTCGTAGCCGTCTTCAGTGACGATTTCGGGCATTTTGTAGTCTTTTTTGCCGATGGTGGTCTCGACTTCTTCCCCTTCCTTGTGGGTGGCGACGTATTCCGGTTCCAGTTCCGTCAAAGTGCCGCCGTTGGGGTCAAAGGAAATGGTCCAGTCCGGCTCTTCCTCGCCCCAGATCCCATAGAAGGTCAGGTTGTAGTCAGGCATGGTTTCTTTGGCCTTAGGGTCTTTGACTAATTTCACAGATCCGTCTTTATCTCTTACAGCCTTTTGGACAAAATTCACCCCGGAAGGGTCCAGGGCCCAGCCCTTAAACCTGTATTCTATGCCCTTTGCCCGTGCGTCCTTGACAAACTGAGGTTCATCAGCCTGGGTAAGGACAGGAAGGGTTAAGTCTTTCAAAGGCTTTTGGTATTTAACGGCTTGACTTTGAGGAGACCCGTCGGCAAATTGCTTCCCTGTATAGGCAGCGTCTTCTTTTACCTGGCTTGGGTCTGCGTTTAGGTTTAGGGTGTAGGCATTGCGGGTGTACCTAAAGGGAATGTAGCCATTATTATTAGAAAAATTACTCTTATTAAGTGTTGCTTGGAAGGCAAAGGGGGTCTTTTCACCCTCTTCTCTACCATTGTTTTTTGCGTTTAGAGTTATTTCTGTTAGCTCTTTTTCAGATCTTTGCTTACCCGGCTCTGTAAAACCTTTAAGGCTTGGTGCGGGAAAAGAATAGTCCTTATTGGTATCTGACTTCCAGTAGTAGAGCTCCGGGTGGAAGCGGAAGACACCGTCTATATCCTCCAGCTGAAAGTCCACATGGTGGGGCATAAACTGGTTCGCGTCTGACACGGCAATGCCCATGGAAATAATATTTGTACCCGCATAGGATATTGGCTGACCAGAAGTATCTTCTCTAGACGGGCTGGTAAGGGTCCTGTCCACGTCGATAAACTCGCCCTTGGTCAACCGATAGGGTGGGGTATCTCGATAGATAAAGCCTTTAACTTTATTAATACACCAACCTTGTGAATATCTCCTGATTGGGTACCCTTTGGAGATATAGGCCATCTTCTCGCCCTTAAAGATGTTTTTGGTATAATCATCCCCCATATCCCCGTCTCTCACCCACTTGTTGGCTAAAGACTCGCCAAAGCGGGCGGTTATGGAGTAGGGCTCATTGCCATGGTCTGGACTTCCATTCTTATAATCGTAAACGGTGATATTACCTGTTTTTTTATCATATACCGTAATCTCTGGATCAAAAGATTTAAACCTACTAGACATATTAATTTTTTCAAAGATTAAGGTGTAAACGGTCCTATCATAGTAGACCTCATAGACGGTCTTCCCCGTAGAAGAGACCTTCTTTTGGACCTGGGCAGCCGTCCCGTCTCCCTTGTTTTCTCGAACGGCGTTGGCGGTCTTCGTTAAATCGGCATTGTAGGTGTAGTATTTTTTTAGTTCCTCTTTATTGGCGACTACCTCTGCCGATTTCCCCTCTAAGTCGGGGAAGGTTACACCGATGGGCAGGAGGTCTTCCAAGTTTGGTTGAGAGCCGGTAGGGGCATTTGGCATGACCCTGGCCCCGACGAAGTCGTATTTTTCCCGAAGGTTGGCCGGATTTTTACTGCCAAAGTCGTGGTCAGGCTTTTCAGTATAGTAGAGGACGGTATAGTCTGCCTGAGGGTTGTCTTCCCAAACGGCGGTAAAGGTCAGGTCGTGGGCGGGCATAGCGTCTTTAAATTCAGATTTTTTATTGGCAATAGGGACCCCTGCCTTGACGGTAACAGCCTGGCCGCCTGCGTCCTTGTAGATAAAGGCGTGGGAGGCCTTCCAACCCATAAACTTGGCCCCAACCTTAGTCGGTTCTTGCACTTGAGGAATGGTTTGCCCGTAGTAGAGGACCCGGGCCGGAATATCTGACCCGCCGGCAGTGTCGTAGGAGACGTTAAACTTCGCCCGGTTATACCGGTATTCCACGACAAAGTCTCTGGGGTTTTCAGGCACGCGGACGGTGATTACATTGGCCTCAGGCTCAAAGCCTAGTCGTTCGTTTTGGTCTAGTGGCGTCACCACCATATCATGGCCCACCTGGCCGGACTGGTCCCTGGTGATGGGTTCATTGTCCCCTGGTCTCGGCCCGTACTTTTCCTTATCGTAGAGGTCTTGAAAGACGTGCTTAATCGTTATAGGCACCTGGATAGACTTATATTTAAAGTCATGGTCTGCGACTAAAGCCTGGTTAAAAATAGGGTCCTTGGGGTTGGTCTCAACTTTTTTCCCGTTTGCCAGGGCCTTGTCCTTGATGAACTTATAGTTCACATCCAGGGTTGGTGTTGGCCGAGAATACCCATCCAACTCAGGGAGCTTTTCAAGGTGGTTCACTTTCTTTTTATCAGCTGCAGTCACCAGATTTTCATCACCAACCGTGGCAATGTAGGGCTGGTAGTTGGTTTCCAGCCGGTCCCCCCGCTGGACTTTAAAGTTCCCCCTAATGGTATAGGTCTTGGGGTAGGCCGGATCAGCAATTTGCTCATTGGCCGCTGCTTGGCTGGTGGGGTCTGCTCCCAGCTTAGCCGGCCGGTCAACCGGCATGGCATTGATATAATTGGACTTTTCGCTGGGAATATCATGGTAGCGGAAGCTACTGGCCAAGGCTTCCACAGGAAAAGAACCTAGGAGTAAAAAGCCAATTAATAAAAAGGCTACCGCCTTCTTGGCCCAGACTCCCGGCTTGTTTTCAAACACTTGCATAGTCTCCTCTCCTTTCAATATAAAAAACCGCACTTAAAAAGATGTTTATAAATGTATCTAAAATAGGCATTTTACCTCTTAAGTATACCCCATTCTACCGGTAAATAAAAGCAGAGAAGGGCGTAAAGGGCTATGATTTGTCGGCCCCCCTAAGGGCACCATCAAGTGATTCATTTCCGGTGTCCGGTCGATTGTGACGCAAGCCCCTGAATCCCTTTCCGGCCATTGCCAACCCATTGCCAACCAGCCCTGCCCAGCCCAGGTCTCCAGCTGCTGCCAGCCCAGCTGACAGTTAATAAAACCGGCTGAGCCTCTTTAGCCAGCCGGATAAGCAATTCCAGCTATACCATGCCAAGCCCCTACTGCTGTCTAAAGCAGTTTACCTCGGCCCTCCAACCCTGCCAGGGTATAAAAACGATTCTATAATGAAAAACCACCTCAATCTGCTTGAGGCGGTTAGGGATGACTTCACTTTTTGTATAGAGGGGATATTAATAACCCAACTATTGACATAGAAAAAAGCAACCGCCTGCGCATTTCGCAAGCGGTTGCTTTTTTATTTGACCAGCTGGTCAGGTCTAAGGGTTTCCTTTAGGGCCTAGGCCTTAGATAAAGGATTTACCGTTTAAACCGGTCCAGTGTTCGTCTTTTTCGCCGTCAGCACGGGTAAAGTCATGACCCATGGTGGCTTCCATGACCGGTTCAAAGAACCAATCGCTGCGGGCGACGTCGCTGAAGTGGATGACATCTGCATCGTGTGCGTCAATCCAAGCCAGGTCGGCGTAGCGGTTGAGCATGCGGTTGGTGATGGAGGTCACTTCTGCCCGGGTGATGGCTTGTGCCGGCCGGAAGGTGTTATCCGGGTAACCGGAGATCCACCCATGGCTGGCTGCCAGGCGGATGGCCTTGTAGCCCCAGTGGCTGGCGTCTAAGTCGGTGAAGGTGAGGTCTTTTTCATCGGTTAGGCCGGCAAAGCGGGCTGCAATGGCGGAGAATTCTGCCCGGGTGATGGGCTGGTTGGGTTTGAAAGACCCATCCGGGTAACCGGAGACGATGCCCTTTTGGACGGCATAGCCAACGGTATTGGCATACCAGTCACCGGCGTTGACGTCGGTGAAGTTGCTGGTGTAGCTTTCGCCTTTAACCGGGCGGTCTTTCAGAAGACGGGTGAACATGGTGGCCACTTCTGCCCGGGTCATGCCGCGGTTGGGACCAAAGGTCCCATCGGGATAACCGATCAGGTATTGGTAGTGGTCATCTTTGTTCAGGTCACCTTCATCGGGTTTAACGTCAGGCTTAGAGGGGATAACGATGGTCCCGCCACCGCCACCGGGGGTTCTCGGTTGTTTGACTTTAACCTTAATTTCAGAGGTGACCGGGGTACCATCCAGGTCAACTTTTACCTTAATGGTGAATTCAGAAGGACCATTATAGTCTTTCGGAACATCAACGGTAATTTTACCACCCTTGTCAGCCGGGGTGACGGTGACACCATCCGGTTTTTCCGTAACTTCTACCTTGCCGATTTTATCAGCAGGAACAGGGTTGCCATGTTTATCCTTGGCATCCGGGGTGATTTCTTGGGTTTTACCCTTTTCGATATCCACATCCGGATAGGTAACCGTCGGTTCGCCGATTTTAACGACTTGAGCGGTAAAGGTCACGTCGCCTTCAATCGCCTTATTTAGCTTGTCAGCATTGTTGTAAGGCCATTTTTTATCAGCATCGGTATACTTAACTTCGTACTTGTCGTCAGCAGTGACTTTCGGCACGTCAGCAGTGAATTCGCTCTTATCGGCTTTGGTACCCTTGATTTGGTACTTATCGCCATTTAATTCAATAAGGGCCTTTTTCTCTGCTTTGGGGTTGACATAGTAGGAGACGTTAGCGTCTTTATCGTCCACCTTGGCACCGGCAACGTCTTGGAAGGTCACGGTGACATAACCATCCGGCTTTTCTTCACCGGGCTTAGCCGGAATGATATCATCCCGCTTTTCGTATTTCAGGGTGATGGTGGCCGGAGTATCTTCGTTATATTTGCCGTCAGTCGGTTCCTGGCTGATAAACTTATAGCCACGAATTTTCGGTGCGTTGGCTTCCGTATAAGTCGGCAGTGCCGTATTGTGCTTGCCGGTTAAGGTCGGGTTGTAATTTTCCTTGTCAATCTTCAGGGCATCTGTTGTCGGATCAATTGCATTACCGGCAACGTCTTGGTAGGCCAGAGTTGCGGTACCATTGCCACGGACAGCTACATTGGCTGTAAAGTCAGTCGGTGTGGTAATCGGTTCGCCAACTTTGTCATGGTTATCGTAAGGCCATTTTTTATCACCGGTGGTAACCACCTTGTAGCCTTCGTCAGCAGTGACAGCCGGCACATTTTGGACCTTGTCGTCTTTGCCAACTAAGGTAGCCGTATCGCCTTCAACGACTTTAACTTCAGCTTGCGGGTTGACATAGAAGGTGACATCTGCGTCTTTACCAGCTACTTTAGCACCCTTAGCATCTTTGAAGTTAACGGCTACATAGCCTTCCGGTTGATCTTTACCACCTTTATCAGGGTCTGCCGGAATCACATCATCCAGTTTTTTGTACTTCAGGGTGATGGTGGCTTCCTGACCTTCTTGGTACTTAGCAGGAGTAATGGTTACCGCCTCATTCCCTTCAACCAGTTCATAGCCCAAGAGTTTCGGGGCTTGGTCTCTGGTAAAGGTAATCTCTGTGCCGTCTTTGCCGCTAAGCTCAGGTGCATAGTTTTGACCCTTAATTTGAAGAGTTTTATTCGTTGCAGGTTCTAATGTCTGACCTTGCTCATCGGCGTAAGCCAATTTAGCGGTCCCGTTACCTTTAAGGGTGGCCTTAGCGGTAAAGGTGACAGATTCAGCAATGCCGGTATAGTCAGCATCTTGTGCTTCTGTTGTAGAGTTTGCATCGCCCTTATACCACTTGGCGTCCTTGTAATCTGTTTTAGCTGTGATGGCCGGAAGGTCAGCATCTTTATCAAGATTGGTATTCGGTTTGATATAGAAGGTTTTTCCGGTACCGGTAACACCTTCCCCGATAACAAAGTTAACGGTCAGTTTGTCGGCAGGCAGGTTTCCTTCAGTGAACTTATCCTTGTCTTTGTCCTTATCGTATTTATGTTCTGCAACATAAAGAACCTGATCTTTAACGACAACATAGGAGCCATCTTCAAAGGTGACTTTTAAGTTGCCCTTGGTGCCGTTCGGTAAGTTGGCAGCTGCAGCAGTTCTTTCTGCTTTTGGAGCGTCAACAGTACCATCGGTCCCTAAATCGGTAACTTTTGTCGCATCCGCATCTAAAATTGCCTGCAGGTCAGCGTTTGCTGTTTTAAGAGCAACGCCCTTCTTCCAAGTAATGTCCTCGCCCTTCCAAACCCTAATAGGTTCAGCCTTTAGTTTATCTTTGAACTTATTGGCTGTGGTTTCGGTGTATTGGGCATAGAGGTCATAGAATTTTTGAGCATCTGAAATCGGCACTTCCAAGCTATCTAAGGTGTTATTTGCGTCATTCCATTGTTGTGTGGTGTTCACATTATAGCCATCCTTAGCTTTAATATTGGCCACCAGGTTTGCATCATTCAGCTTAATGCCCTTATAAGGATTGACGTAATAAACGATTTCATCAACGAGTGCCTTTTCGTCCGTCGTGTATAATTGACCGCGTTTTTCGGTTTCCTTATCGCTGTGGAAGGTTACTTTGACATAACCGTCCGGTTGAGCTTTATCCCCGGGAACAATATCAGGAAGAGCCGTGTAGTTTAGCTTCAAGGTCGCGGTGGCCGGATCTGTATAGTGATACTTTTGATCTTGACCAACTTGCCCGGAAACTTCAGGATTTGTATAGGTGTAACCTACAAATCTTGGTGCCTTATAGCCCTCCTCCGTAGTGAAAGGCGTCATATCGATGACGCTATCCTTGGTGCCGGAAATTTGATTGGCATACTTAGCAGCGTCATCCAGACGTAAGGTGGGATCAGTGATTTCCTTGTTGTTCGTCTTATCCCAGAATGTAACATTGGCATAGCCTTGCGCTTCTGGTCCATAAATGGCGTAGAAAGTTGTGTCACCTTTAACGACATAGGTATCCATATCAACCACATTGCCATCTTCTGTATCAGACCAACCCTTAAATTCATTAGCTGGTTGACCGGTTTCAGCAGCCGGCGGTGTCAGAGCTTTTGTGCCGTCAGGAATCGTTACAGGTCCAATCGTATCCGGTGCATCCATAAAGGATTCAGATAGTTTTAAACCGTTGGCGGCGGCTTGTGGGGCAGGCGCCGAGTTTTTCCATTCACCCTTGCCCTTATCAAAGGTAACGGTATTTTTTTCACGCATAGTTGCATGGAAACCCTTAAGGGAATTCCCTGTAATTTGGTAATAGTAGCTTGAATTTGCTAGTTGACCTTGCAACGCATCCTGAATTTCTAAGTGGATAGCCGCAGCTGTCCTAGAGTCGTTACACCTAATGATATCCTCTGAAACATTATTTAAATAGACAGGATTTGGATGATCTTTCCATAACCATTGTTTTCCCATCCGTAGTATACTGTTTTGATCTTGTTTTGGTAAATTAAACTCTACAAATCTGTTTGATGTACCAATATATTTAGCCATGGCGTCAGGTTTTTCAGTATTACCGTGCCACTCAGTACGCACACCAGTGTGACCTAAAAAGTCAATATTAATATTCACTGTGTTGGTTGGTTTACTTTTTGCTTCAACTATATATCTTGAATCTCTGCCATCATCGAACTTAACTAAAATTGCCGGGAAGTACTCATCATCTGGCACCGGAGCTTCAAACGCTTTACCACCATTAATAAAGTCCTTTTTCTGAACTTTATATTCCTTATTATAATCCATTAGTTTTGCTACTACGGTGACAGTAACTTCTTCCACCCCAGTGGCCTCTAGCACCAAATCAGAAATATCAACCTTTATATCTCTGAGCCAAAATGCATCTGGGTTATCCTCTGGATTCATTTTAGGAACTTTAGGTGGATTTTGTCTCGCCATAGTATAGTCTACACCCGGTAGCTTTATCATATATTCATTGGCGCTAATGGGTATTACATCTAGTTTTCTCTCATCTTTTGCATATGCTAAATCCATAGGCACCATGCTTAAAAGCATAGTTATTGCCAATAGAACACTTAAAATTCTCTTTCCCATATGCCCTCCTTAAAAATACCTCTAAGGCGAGGTGATCTCGCCCTAGGGTATAATTTAAAAATCTAGGAATCCCTTAAACTATAGCTAACGTTGAGTTATCTATATAATCCGGCGTAGGTCTTGAATCAGTAACTCTTGTAGCACTAATCTTTATAGCATCCCCGAATTCTAAAGGTTTATCCAAACTAATAGATCCTGTTCCACCTGCACCAGTTGTTGTTTCGTAACTTTCTTGTGTTAAGTCATTGCGAGTAATCGTTACAACCACGTTACAGCGACCAGGATTAGTCGTAAAGATAATATCCTTACTGTCATATATCGCACTATCTACTGTAATCTGAATAGCTGGCAACCCTAGAAGACGATTAGCTTCTTTCGTTTTTTCGACTAACTCTTTCACCTGATCCGCAGTTTTATCTTTGCCTTTACTATCAATGACGGTTCCAGCGTCCTCACTTGCTTTTTCGCCTTTTTTAATTTCATCCTTAGGCTTTTTATCTTCCTTAGCATCATTGATTGTTTGATCAAGCTCATTTTTAGCTTTTTCGAGTTCATCTAAAGCTGCATCCATTTTCTTTTTCTCTTCGATAGCCTTTTCAATCTTATCCTTAGCCTTATCGACTTCATCTTGGCTGGCGGCAGGGTCTTGGGTTTTAACCTGTTCGCCTTCCTTAATCGCTTCTTCTAAGGCCTTATCAGCAGGAGTACCGTCATTGCGGCCGCCCTTTTCTGTGTCAAGGCTATCCTTACCGTCTTGGATGGCTTTATCGAGAGCCGTGGTATCTACGCCAACCGTAACTGTATCTGATACTGTTTCAGACTTACCAGGTTCAGTTGCTTTTACGACAATTGTATCTCCATCGTTTAGCTTGTCTGTCGATACTTTGAAATTACCTTCTCCATCTGCTTTACCTACAATTTTCTTTGGTTCGCCGCCATCTTTTGATGTGACTTCAACAACGATATCTGCACCAGGACCTGCTGTACCACCGACTGTCGTATCACCAGATTTTACTGGATTAACCGAAGGTTTAGTAGAAGGTTGTTTATCCACTACAGTGACCGTCTCAGCTGGTGATTCAACTTTGGAATCGTTGATGGTCGAAACCTTAATAGTATCGTCCTTCTTCGCCGATGGATCGAGGGGAACGATGACTTTGCCATCTTTGACTTCAACTTTGGCATCTGGTTTGCTTTCAATCTTCCAACTACCGTCGTCTTGTTTTTTGATAACGAGGGAGTCGTTATCGTTCACTTTGACCTTAATGGTTTTAGCGGTCGGGTCTGCGATGGTCGGATCTGCGACCTTCACATTCTTGTCACCAGAGTATACAGGCTCTACGGTCGGTTTTTGTGATGCCTTTTGAACGGACACTTTATCAAAGACTTCGTTCGGTGTTGGCTTTTCACCATCTTTAAAAGTAACTTTGATTGTGTCTCTGTCATTTAAAGGCAGTTTACCTTTGACGGGAATTTCTAATTTACCATCAGAATTTGCCTTAATTTTCACTTCTGGATCACTACCACCAACCTTCCATGTCTTGCCGGTCGCATCAGTCGTATCTTTAACGAGTGTAACTGTGTTGCCAGCTTGGTCGGCGACTTCGATGGTTTGAATTTTGTCTTCAGCATTAGGTGCGTCGACAATGACCTTTTCGTCATTTTCCCTAACGGGAGAAATTTCAGGTTTGGTCAGTTTAGCACTGGTGTCAGGTTTCCAATTGCCATCTTTGTCGCGAATAACTGTAGCTTCTTGAGGTGCAGATTCCGTTTTACCGGTTTCTGCTGCGGTAATTTGAATCTTTGTACCTTCCGGAAGTTTTTCTGAAAGGGTTGCAACCAGATAACCGGCGTTATCCCCATCACCTGCTACAGGTGTTCCTTCAATTAGGTTGCCAGTTGCTCCATCTTTAGTAATCTTGATGGTGGCACCCGTTGGTGCTTTGAAACGGACTTTTGTCTTTGTTTCTTCGCCAATATTGGCTGCGGTAACGTCTGTCGGTTGAGCGGTACGGTCTTTGTTTACGGTTAAGGCTGTCGGCGTTTCGCCTTCAAGTTTTACTTGTTGGTTATCTTTATTGAAGGTTTTGGTCGCCTTAATCTTTAAGCCATTATGACCGCCATCCGCTTTATCTTTAGAGGAAAGTTCTGCATTATCTACTGGTTCAACCTTGATGCCGTATTCAGCAAACTGGCTAAATTCAACAATCATCTTATTGTCGTTGCCATCAGTTAAGAGAACTTTCATGCCTGCTAACTTTAAGTTATCGCCATTGGCATAAACCATTTGATTCGGCGATGCCACGACTTCCATAGCTTTAACGTTGTTTTTGTCAAAGGCTTGGGAGGAGTCGGGTTGGCCGTTGCCGTCTTTGTCTGTAAAGACAATGGTTTCTTGGACAGCGGATTCACCCTTTGGTGCTTTTTTAGCGGTGACGCTGACTTTGGTGCCGTCTTTTAAGGGTTTCTCTGCTTGCTTAGCTTCAATGGTATATTTACCGTTCGCTTCAACCGTTGCTCTACCAACTTCTGTTCCATCTACTTTTGCAATAACTGTTGCGCCAACTTCGCCTTCACCGGTGATGGTGGTGAATGTTGGCTTTTCGCCTTTGTTTGATGCAAGCGCAGAAGGTCTGTCGGTTGCGTTAAGCTTTGCTACGGTCAGTTGAACGGCAGAGTCTGCAGTAACATTGCCTTTAGTGACTGTGATCGGTTTGCCGTTATGATCTTTGTTCGTCAATGCAGGTAGATTGGCAAGGTCAACGGTCGTTTCACCAACTTTAATGGTAATGCCGTCAAGGGTTGTATTATCTTTTGCCTTAAGGCTTGTGCCGTCAAGGGTAAAGGTTTTGCTTACGCCTTGGGCGTCTGTCGCGATGACTTCTAAGCCTGTGAGATCTAATGTATCCCCTTCGGTATAGCCGGCTTTTTTCGGTCCTAAGACTTGTAAAGCAGAGATGGTTGCAGGGTCAAATTGACCTACCTTGTCGTCGGTCTTGTCGTCGTTTCTATCGTCAAAGACATAGGCCTCTGTTGACGGAGAGTCAGATTTACCGACGATGGCGGCTTTCACGGTTACTTTTGTACCAGCAGGAAGTAGGTCATCTAATTCTGCTTTGTAGGTGTAAAGACCGTTTGTGCCTTCGGTTTCTGCTTTTACGGTTTTTGTTTTAGCTTGTCCGTTGAACTCATAGCTAATGGTGACTGTTGCACCTTTTTCCGTATCCCCTTCGACTGTTGTGAAGGTTGCCGGTGTTTTGGGTGTATTCGTGCCAGTGCCAATATTTCTAGCCAATGCTGACGGACGGGTGGTGACACGTTTGCCGTCTTCATTGCCGTCGTTATCGGCATCACGGAAGACTTTTGCTTCAACAGGGTCAGAAGTTAATGCCTTATCCGTATCTTTTGCAGTTACCTTAATGATGTCGTTTGGATTTTGCTTATCCACTTTTACCGTGAACGACCCATTTTGTGCATCTGCAATGATCGTTTGGTTACCAGTAATGTCCTCACCTTGGGCATTGGTAATCTTAATCGTGGCACCAGGTTTAGCTTTACCTGTAACGGTTGTCTTGTCCTCTTCTTCTGTCGTTACTTGACCATCAACCACTTTGTTTTGGTTCATGGCTTTAACGTCCGTCGGTTGTTGTGATTTTTGGTCTTTGTCGTCTTTGCCGTCTTCATTCACGTCATCAAAGACTTGTTTGACGATAGGACCGGATTCCGTTTTACCTGCTTCTGTGGAAGTAACTTTTACAGGCGTACCGACGTCGTATTTCTTGTCAAGTTCGACTGTAAATTCTCCATTTTGTGGAACGGTGATGGTTTTTCCACCTGTTAAGTCTTTACCGTCAAGGTCTGTGACTTTAATGGTCGACCCCGCTGGTGCTTTACCTGTCACCGTGGTTTTTTGCGGATTTTCTCCTAAGTTTCTAGCAAGAACGTCTTTCGGTTCTGCCGATTGGTTTTTAGAAACAGATAGGGTGGTGACGGTACTACCGTTTACATTACCCTTACTGACAGTAATAGGTTGGTCGTTATGGTCAGCAATGGTTAATGCCGTTTCTTTAGCAGGATTAATTGTAAAGCCTGCTCCAGCAATCGCATCTGCACCATCGTATTCTTCTTGGATACCCGTTCCATCTTTAGCGATGATTTTTAAACCAGCAAGATTAATTTTCTCGCCTTCAGCATAAGCCATCTTGGTAGGACCAAGGACGGTTATTTCCTTAAGGCTGTTGATGTCGAAGGTCCCTGCTACATATTGAGCTTCAATTACTGTTGCCTTATCGAAGGTTCCCTTTAACTCAGGTTTCCAGCCAGTATGACCAAAGTTTTGGTTCGGGATAACTTTCGGGGCTTTTTCGGTGAGGTCAACGGCCTTGTCTTTTCTGACGTAGGTCGTGGTTTTAGCACCTTGAGCGAATTGACCGTTTTCACCCGGTTTAAAGGTGATTTGTACGAAACCATCTTTTGCTTGATCAGAGAAGTCGGATTCGTAGGTTGCGGTAAAGCTTTTAGCTTCTGTATAAGTTGTAGCTGTTTCTAAATCCGCTTTATTTTGGCCATCTTTCCATTCTACGAAGGAATAGTTGGTGTCTGCTACGACTTCCGGTGCTTTTTCACTGAGTTTAACAGCCTTCTTGGGGTTGACCCAGAGGACGTTCTTAGCACCGTCTGCAAACTTCCCGTGGTCGCCTTGGTTGAAGGTAATTTCGGTCCAGCCGGCGACAGGTTTG
Organism: Peptococcus simiae; assembly: GCF_046097595.1. Taxonomy (NCBI): domain Bacteria; kingdom Bacillati; phylum Bacillota; class Clostridia; order Eubacteriales; family Peptococcaceae; genus Peptococcus; species Peptococcus simiae. The sequence continues at coordinate 53,808 of NZ_JBJUVG010000001.1, read as the reverse complement.
TCGGAGATATCAGAGGCGTAGGTGGCTTTGATTTTGCTTTCATTAGCAAAAGTGCCAACCAATTCTCTGTCCCAACCTGTATGGGTTTTACCTTCTTTTGCGGTAACGGTTGGTGCCTTGTCAGTCAGGTCCACGATGGTGTCGGGCTTAACCCAAACATCTTTGGTGGTTGTGTTACCAGCAAAGGTACCGTCTGCTTCATTGGTTTCAAAGGTGACTTTATTGAAGCCTTCGACCTGAGTATCAGAGGTATCAGCTTGGTAGGTGGCCTTAACGGTTGTTTCTTGGGTGTATTTCTTAGCCGGGGTTAAGGCCGGGTCCCAACCGGTGTGGGTGTAGCCTTTAGCCGCTACAATGCTCGGTGCCGGTAAGACCAGCTCTTTATCCGGGTTGACCCAGTAAACAGTGGTCGCATCCTTAACGAATTCACCATGGTCGCCCTTGTCGAAAGTTACCTTGGTAAAGCCTTCGGTTTCTTCGGTCTTAATATCACCTTCAGATACATAGAGGGCGGTGATGGTGGTTTCTGTTTTAAACGTATCAACGAGGGGTTTATCCCATCTGGTAAATGCGTGGCCTTTGTTGGCTACAGGCGTCGGGGCTTTTTCGCTTAAGTTGACTTCTTTGTTGGGGTTCACATAGAAGACGGTCTTGGCATCTTGAGCAAAACTGCCGCTCTTACCTGCATTAAAGGTTACTTTTACATAGCTATCTTTTTTCTCTTCAGAAATATCGGAGTCGTAGGTGGCGGTAATGGTGGTTTCAGCAGTGTATTTCTTGGCTTGGGTTAAATCCACTGTACCATTGGTATCTTTCCAGCCGGTATGGCTGTAGCCAGCATTTGGAATAACAGCGGGTACCGGCAGGGTTAATTCTTTAGCCGGGTTGACCCAAAGTTCTGTTTTAGCGCCGTTTACGAATTGCCCGTGATCGCCTGCAGCGAAGGTAATCTTGGTGTAGCCGGCCTTTTCCTTATCGGAGAAGTCAGAGTCTAGTTCGTATTGGGCGGTAATGGTTTGGGCTTCGGTATTAGCCGGATAGTTGACAATTAAACTCTTATCCCATTGGGTGAACCGGTAGCCGGCATTGGCTTTTACGCCAAGGGCTTCTGCTTTGTCTCTAAGATCAACAATGGTGTCCGGTTTTACCCAGAAGTCTTTCTTCAGGGGGTTAGCGGTAAAGCTACCGTTTTTACCTTCATTAAAGGAGACTTTGATGTAGCCTTCTTTTTCGGTATCGGAAATCGGATCCTCTGAAGTATAGGTGGCTAAAATCAGTTGGTCTTTATCATAGATCTTAGCACCTTCTACAGCCGGATCCCAAGCCTTGAAGGTATAGCCAGTGTTGGCTGTAACAGTCGGTGCTTTCAGGGTAACTGCTTTGGCCGGGTTGACGTAGATGGTCTTGGTTCTGCCGTTGCCAATTTTACCCTTGTCTAAGGCGTCAAAGGTGACTTTGGAATAGCCTTCTTTAGGTGTTTCAGAGATATCAGCATCTGCCTTATACCGGGCAGTGGTTGCAAAGTTTGCAGCGAAGGTTGCAGGAATAACCGGAGCCCAGGCAGGATCAGCTTTTACCCAACCGGCCTTGGGTACGATGGTAGGAACGGTGACTTTACCTTGCTCAGCATCTTTCTTCACTAAGAACTTCGTCGTCCCTTGGAGACCGCCATTATCGCCGGACTTAAATTCGACGGTGACATAGCCTTCAGGAATGACTTCCGGGAATTCACCGGGGACTTCGATGACATCATCTTTGACCACAAGGGTCATGTCATGGCTGGCAGTAGCGCCCTTGCTGTCTTCTACAGTGTAGGTAACGGTATAGGTGCCGGGGGTTGTTTTTGCGGTTTCAGCGTCAACCGTTTGGCCCTTGGCATTGGTTACTTTAACGGTATAGTACTTGCCGCTGGTTTGTTTTAAGTCGATTTTTTCATCCACTTTAGGACTAGTTTGTGCTTTGACGTTATCGCCATCTTTTAAGACGACAAAGCCTTTAGCTGCGGTTTGATTTTCTGTTGCCTTTACGTCAACGACTACCTTTTTGTCCAAGTCGAGGGCGTCGCCTTTAATGATGGACATATTGGCGGGGCCTTCGATTTCAGGTAGGTTATTGGCAGTCAAGGCCTCAATGGCTTTTTTGATGGTTTTATAAGCCGCATCAAGTTCTTTTTGATTGGCTTCACTAGGATCATTTGCTTTTTTAGCAGCTTGGTTGATTTGGTCTTCAGGCTTGGATGCCTTGCCAACTAAATCATTATAGGCCTTGTCAACTGCTGTTTTAAGGGTCGCATACTTATCCTTATCCACGCCTTTTTTGTCTTTGAAGTTTTCAAGAACTTTATCGGCGGTGGGCAGGATGGTGTTGAGGTTGTCCGGGTTAAGGGCAACTTTTGCTTGGGGCACGCTTCCGCTGATGCCAAGTTCATTAACATAAGCAAAAATCTCTTGCCCGGCAAGGAGCTTGCCGTTAGCAGCTTGGGCTTTCCAGTCTTCAGCTAAGTCGCCATACAATTCTTCATTAGCAGGGTTGCTAATGTAGTCCTTGTTGATATAAGCGGTAACGTGGGCAGTTAGCTTGCCTTCTTTTTCAGTAACTGAAGTGACATAGCCCTTCCCAATACCATAGCCGGCTTTAACATCACCGGTGCCGACAGTCACTTCTTTACCGACTAGAGACTTGAACTCGGCTTTTTGTGCCTCTGTCGCAGAAGCTGGTAGGGTCATGGTCCCAGTAACGGTTTGGTCTCCGTGGCGGGGTTGAGTTAGGGTAATATCTGCGCCTTCGGTCAGGCTAGATTCTACGGTCAGTGCACCCTTGGTATAGCCTTCGGCAAGATCTTTGGCATCTTGACCCGCCCCATCTTTAAGGGTGGCTTTAATTCTCTGCCCGTTATGACCCTTATCAAGAGCTATGTCCTTGGCCGGGGTAATGACGATGTTGTTCGCTGCAAATTGATCCGCCGGAATTTTTACCCGGTTGCCATCGGCATAGGTGATTTCAACTTCCATGCCTGCGGGGTCAAATTTGTTGCCAACCGTGTAGGTCATCTTGGTGGGGTCTTGGGTAACTTTAAAGCCCAAGACTTGCTTGGCAAAGTTGGCAGTGTAGACTTTACTACCGCCGATTGGCCCGGCTGCTTGAGCAAAGTCAAAGTCTGCACCAGATGCGTCGGTCCACTTGGTAAAGGCAGACCCGAAGGGATGGGTGGCTGTAGGTGCTGCCGGCACTTTTTCCTTAAATTGTTCCCAGGTAGACCCTTCTTTTGCGATATAGGTTTTGCTTTCGTTTTTAAGGTCTTTATTGGTGAAGTAGCCTTCACCGGATTTAAAGGTGATTTCATAGTAACCTTCCGGGGTGGGGAGGTTGGGGTCAGGCTTTTCCTGAACTTTTGGCAGGAAGGTGAGGGTAATTTTCCCGCCAGTGATAACGTCATATTCTGTGGCGAATTTCACTTGGCTTTCGGTTGCACCTGCTGCCTTTAATTCGCCGGCTTCTTGACCATCAATGGTGATCTTAGCGCCTTGAGGCTTGTTCAGAGGTCTAGCCCCATATTCTTCAGCGAAGGCCCTTTTATACGACTGGGACTTATTTTCCAGGGGGATGGTCATATCGAGGGCATTAGGCCCATTAACAACCCATTTAAAATTCTTTCCTTCTACTGCCTTAAGCTCCTGATTATATTGTAGAGGGCTGACATCTCGCCCAAAGGGATCTTTATAGGCAGTAGAAATAGTTGGGTTAGCTATTTGAGTTACGGTAATATTAATGGTCTTATTGCCATTTGTAGCTGTTTGAGTTTCAAAGGCTCTAATGTCAACATTATCCGTTATGGTATCACCTGCATCTGCAGAAAGACTCATAACCAACTCTACTGATTGTGCAGCCTCGATTTCTCCTCTTGCGACCTCAAAAGTAAGGGTTCGCTTATTTAAAGAAAAATTCTCGGTTAAAGAATCCTTAAGGACCTCTCTCCCCCCAGCATAGATAAGCTTCGGGGTCAACTTCATAGACCCGATTTTATCTTTTAGGATATCCCAGTCAAAGTCTTGACCGGCAAAGCCGACCAGGTTGAGGTTGGCGGTGATGGTCACTTGCTGGTCTAGGTTTTGATTTGAAGGGAGGGCTCTTAGACCAAATGCCCCAAACAACTTAAAGCCATTTTGTGGCGCCTGGTCATAGGCTTGTTCTTTTGCATGGCCTGTAATATCAAAGATGATTTGCTTTTGTGTTTCCGTTTTCTCTATCTCCAGGGTACCGGCAGCAGCCCCATTAGAGGGGCTGGCCGCTACCGGAGTGACTACTGAAAGGAGCATAGTCAAAACCAAGAGAAAGGATAGAAATTTCTTTTTCATGTTTCTCCTTTCTTTTACTTACTGCTATCTTAGTGGATAAAATTTTCAAGTTAGAGACTTAATTAATGGTGAAGGACATGGGGTTGGAATAGGCTGTGGGATCATCTTTCATAACGGCTTTATAGTCAAAGCGGTGACCCCGTTGAGCCTTATAGCGCTCTGTTGTCATTTCACCGGCATCGTCAACTATATAGAGCTTGATGTTTTCAAAGTCATCGGTGGTATTTTCCTGTTCACCCTTAGCCACCAGACGCCCTTGATTGTCATAAACATTAACTGTTGCAATAGCACCAAGAGGTGCTTTTACAGAAGCGAATTTCATATTCCGAACAGGTCTATCAGCTTCAACAACAATGACTTTAGAAGCATTGTAGGCAGGCATCTCAGAGGACTTATTGCCATACTTGTCAAAGACAACGATGCGGACATTATCCATATTGGTGTTGCCGTCATTTTCCAGTGCAGATAAGAGTTCTGCAAAGCGTTCGTCTGTGGTTACTTCTTCAACGCTGTCACCAATTTTGAAGTGAACCTTTTGGATATTGGTATCATCCCGGTCCGTAAATTTGAGGTCTTGGGCGACCAGGTCAATAAAGAAGCGCCACTTGTCGTCTTCCGCTTTAGCCGTTACATTGGCCCCGGTCAGGTCAAGGGTGATGGGTTTCGCAGAAATGCTGGATGGCTTGGCTGTCTCAATGGATTGGATGTAGAACTTATCCGTTTCTTTAATCTTGGACGCTTCTTCATCCCGGACATTGAGGTCTTTGATGTCAGCAGAAACATTTTCATCACCTGTATCGGCTTTAGGAATGGTAAAGATTAAACTTTCCTTATCCGTGTACTCTGCAGGTGCGCCGATTTTTTCATAGGTTTTACCGCCTTCTTCAAAGGTATTGGCCTGTTCAATCGGTGTCATACCATCTTCAATGAGTCTGAGCAGCTGGTATTTGGCATTGCCCCGCTGGGGTTCGTTTAAGGGGCCGGCTTCCAGCTTCGGTACTTTCATTTCGATACGGGTGTTATAGTCTGCATCCCGTGTAATTTGATGGGCATTCACCACAGCCTGGGCCGGTGTTAAAGGATTGATTTTGAAGTCGGCAAATTCAGAGTGAAGGCCGCTGGCAATGATATGGTTTTGTGCGAATACTTTTTGAGTCGGCTTGGCTTCTGCATCCAGGTCTTGGCTGCCTTCTGCGCCGTTAAAGCCGGCTACCGTTAGCTTATCGCCATCTAGGGTCGCCTTTAGCTGTGCGCCTTTAGTGTCGGTCACTTGCCAGGAGCCGTCACCTTGTTTCTCAAGGGTAACCGTTCTGGCTGTGTCTTTTGGCGTATCTTTTTGAGTGGTACCGTGTTCATTTTTGGTCGTTTCTGTTTCGAATTCACCAATTTTAAGGGTGACCTTATCGACCATCTTGTTCTTGTAGTTAATGACCAACTTGGTATCACCGTCATAGATGGGGTCCAGGTCAGGGGTGGTGATATCGGTCTTAATATTGTATGCCCGAATTTGGTAGCCTAGGAACTTATCTTTAGCGTGGCCTTTCGGTGTTGCGCCGGAGACGGTGTCTCTATAAGTAGCTGCGGTAAAGGTATCCACCTCATTGCCTCTATCAAAGGAGATGGTTTGGGTTTTCGGCAGGCCCTTACCATCATCTTCCGGGCCACGAGGGCCTTTAGCGACTAGTTTCCCAGGATCGTCCGGGCTGGGGAAACGGTCATAAACGTTGACAGAAAGGTTTTCCCATTTCTGGCTGAAGTTTTTATACTTGTCTTCTTCACCGGGTTTTACCTCGACTGCGGCGTAGGATAGACGCTCACCGTATTTGTCGTAAACAGGGAGCATCCAACTGACATGGTATTTAACTTCCTTAGTTTTTGCCGTATCCGACCCTTCCGGATAGTAGGTAATGGTTTCTGTCTGTTCCGGCGTGGTTTTAGGATTATAGGTCGGTAGGAGGGTATCTTCTGTTAAGCCGAAGTCATTGACGTTAATGGTGTAGTAGTTGGCCGCAGCTGCAACCGTCGGGTCGTTCCAATCAGTAACGTAAGTTCTATACAGAAGGCCAAACTTCACTTCATGTTGTTTATCCTTATCTGTAAAAGAAACAAATTCCCCAGTGTCTTTTTCTAGTTGCGTATACTGCTTGTGGAGACGGATTTTAGCGTAGTCTCTATACACCGGATAAAGGTCGATATTACCCATTTTATCCAGATTGCCGTCTACTCTCAGTTTATAGGTGTTGGGCAAGTAAGCGGTTTCCGCTTCGTTCTCCGGTGTCCCTTTCTTATCCTGGAGTAGGGTCAGCGGGAATTCTTTAGAATCTGTTACGGTCTTCGGTAAAAAGTCGGTTAAGTGCTCCCCGTTTTTAACCTTGTCTAGGTTGGGGCTGCCGTCTGCTTTACCGAGCTGCCAGCCGATGAATTGGGTCTGTGTGTTAGGCCTTTTCTCATCGCTCGTCTCGCTAACCTTATCATACCGATAGGCAAAGTCTTTATTTGCCACATTGGAACTATTAGCATGGCTGTAGAAGACTTCCGGCACATTGACTAAAGCGTAGCTGGAAGTGCCTTCCTTGACGATGTTCTTTTCGGTAATCGGAAGGATGATATTTTTAGAAGCATCACCTGAGGGGTGGTGAAGGATGACAGACAGGTCCCCCCATACGGCGTAAACCGGTCTATGGGTATCTACCGGGGAGTAACCGGTAAACTTATAGGCCGTGGTAGAGGCGTTTTTCCACTGGTCAACAGTGGTTAATTCTTGAGCGGCCATAAATTCTTCAGGGGTGGTATTTTTCTTAGTGGACCAGCCGAGGAATTTTTTACCTTCTTTGGTGACTTCTGCTCCTTCGCCGGTAGTTACAGGCATTTGGCGCAATTTAAGGGCATCACCTGTAAGGGCACGGCCATTATGGTCAGCCAGTTGGGTTATCTCCTGACCACCAAGGGAGGCCGTCACCTTACGAAGGTTATCGGTGGTTTCTTCGCCATTTTTATAACCCAGGAAACCGTTGGGCTGGTATTTAGCATTGGCTGTATAGTCAAACTTTTCTTCTTTTGCGTTGTACTTAAAGTTGTAGCGGTACTGGGCGTTTAAGGGAACAATTTTTGTGGTGACATCTTCCGCCTTGTTTCTGGTTCCGTTATTGTGGTGGAAGAAAACTTTAGTTTGGACTTGTTCAACCACTTCCGGTTTAGACTCCAGAGCCATATGCTCAATATCTCTATTGGTGAATAGGATTGGCGTATCTTTTTCCAAGGTCGGGAAAATGAATTTGTTTTCAGCTGTTGAGATAGGCGTCGTAAATCTGTAGCCATCATATTCTTTGCCACCGACCTTTACCTTTTCCTGGTCTCTGCTCGCTTCAAACTTTTGGGTTCGGTCTTTATCGACCATTTTTATTTCAGCACCAATATAGTAGGTAGACCCTTCAATTTTGTTATCGTCAGTAAAGATTTCGTCGATTTCAGGTTTGAAGTCGGTAGCAACGAGGGTGCCTGCCGAAAGGGTATCTTGCCAATCCGGAATTAATGGTACATAGCTTGTTACCTTCTTCGCCGTACGGTCGACTAAAGGCGGATTGACAGAGTTATTGTTGAAATATATTTCAGCAGATTTTAAATCTCTTACACCCTTGTTGACTGCCAAGGTCAGTTTGGTGCCTTTTTTGAGCTTCATTGGCGCTTCAGCTTGAACGGTGTAGGTGTAATTTCTATGGTCTGTACCTCTATCGACCTTAAAGTTAGACCGAAGCTCCATCTTATTTCCCGGCCCATCTACATAGATCATCATCTTGTTTTCTTTGGACTGGCCAGCGGTATTGACGACCCAACCCTTGTCCGTAGCCGGCTGATCGAAGCGGACGTGAATCTTGTCGCCTGCCTTTAGGTCAAGATCTTCACTTAAGGTGAAATCAAAGGTGTCGGTCCCTTCCTTGGAGTTGTCATAGATAAAGGTAGAGTAAAAGGCGGAATGGGACAGGTTATTGCCTTCAGCAAAGGTATTCGCCAGCTTTTCCTTATCCACATAGTAGCGAATAATAATCCCATGACCATAGTTCATAGTAGAGGGATTCGTTCTTTCAGAAAAGATGTCGTTCATCCTATTCGATGTCTTTACAGACACAATCTTATCTTTATACTGGGCTTCTGTATTAAAGTCGGATGCTACCACTTGAAGGAAAGCTCTGCCGGTTCCATCTCCTGCGTCGTTAAGATCGCTTTTCTTGATGGCTTGAACTAAGTTTGGATTTTCAATCGTTCCATCGTCGTTAAAGGCATTGTTTAAAGCACCATTGGAGAGCATTTGATACATGTAGGCGACGGTGCCATCTTTACCAACTGGCCTTAACGTATCGTAGAAGGACTTGTCTACAACTTGTCTGTAGCCAATAGGAAACCCATTAGGATTTTGCCCAGCAGCTAAACCTTCTCTATTAAAATGATGACGCACCTCTACATAGCCCTGTTCCATATTGTAGTGGATAGTCGAGTTTGAACTATGGTAGTGAGGACTGGAAGGCTCGAGGTATCTCAAGAGACCTTTGTCAAATCCACTCTTTACCCCAATGGTTGTACCAAAGGTATAGGAGTTATAGGCTTGTTGACTATCGCCATTATCTAGGTTTCCGTCGGTGTAGACGTCTTTTTTATCAGAGTCCGTCAAACGCATTTGAACTAAGTATTGCTCATTCTTCGGACTGAGCTTAGAGATGTCAAGGCCATCTTTTAAAACCAAGTTAATGGGTATTTCATTGGAGGCACGGGCGGTCGCTCTATTGTGGTTTTCTACAAGGCTCACCGAATAAACATTATTAGACCCTGCCGTTGCGGTATCTTCTTTGCCAAACTGGGTGACGCTTGTATAGTCTGTAGAGTCATTCTTCCAGCCTGTACCCGATGTCCCTGATACGCCATAGTAGATGCCTGTCCCTTGGTCGTTGAAATCAATCATGCCTGCTAATTCGTCTTGAATTTTTAGCAACATGGTATGCCATACAGCCGTCGTGGCCGCATGGTACTGCCTGTAGGATAAACGGAGGACGGTCTTGCCATCCGGGCGGGTGAAGTAACCATTGTAGTTAATGGTTGGTGTCTTTAAACCCTCTGCCACCCCGGAAATGGTTCTCAACTTGTTGTTATGGGTGAGGGGCCAATAGTTTTTACCGTCCTGGTTTTTATCGGTAATGGACCAGTCAGCCGGTTCTAAGGCCCGGGTGGCGATACCGCCTTGAGTTTCAGGATCTGCGGGGATGGCGGCCTGGGCATCTAGGGGAGCAAGGCCGGCCAGCATGGCTGCAGTGAGCAATGAAGCAATGATTCGCTTCATTCCTTTTTTTCTTTGCATCTAATCTCCTCTTTTCTTTAAAAATAATCTATAAAGGTGCTTGGCTTATGGGCCGGACTAAAGGTACTTTTGCTTGATAGCAGACAGGTAGGTGTGGTGGCCATAGTGGCGCAATGGAATCATCCCCCTTCTATGGATAGTTATCTATGTACTTATCTGCACTCAGCCATGAAAAGAAAAACCATACCTGCTTTTGTCAGTTCTATTTTTTTGCAAAAGCAGGCCCTGTAGGCGAACGATGCAGACCTTATTGTAAGGATTCGCGCAAGCAGCAATCCCTAGTGAAGTGGTCGTTTATGTACACTATTCATTCCCTTACATATCCCATTATAGAGGACTTCCAGAGGACGTCAAGTTTTTCTATTAAATTGATATTTTATTTTTTTCCTTATTAACCCACTAATTAGTGCCATTTTGTCTGTTTTGCAACGCTGGAATTCTTTTTTATGCGGATTTGCAGTTCTTATAAAGCAGTTTAATCGTTATCTATAAATATTCTTTTTCTCATTTTGCGGCTTCAAAAGCGGCTGTTGCCGGGCAGCCGGCAGGCATAGAAAAACCCCGGTAGACGCAGCTTGCGTCTACCGGGGCTAAGTGTCGGATTTTTCCTTTTCAGGTAGCTGGTTTAGTTTTTGCGGTCGATGGCGCGGGCGGCGGCATCGGCGATGGCTTGGGGGGTGAGGCCGTAGGCTTCCAAGAGGGCATCGGGGGTGCCGCTTTGGCCGAATTGGTCTTGGATGCCGACCATTTCGAGGGGGACGGGGCAGGCTTGGCCGAGGACTTCGGCAACGGCGCCGCCCAGGCCGCCTAGGATGTTGTGTTCTTCGGCGGTGACGATGGCACCGGTGGTTTCGGCCCAGTGGACGAGGGCTTCCTTATCCAGGGGCTTAATGGTGGCCATATTGAGGACGGTGGCGGAGATGCCCCGGTCGGCCAGGAGGTCGGCGGCTTCCAGGGCCCGGGCGACCATGATGCCGCAGGCAACGAGGGTGACGTCGATGCCTTCCCGGAGGACGCCGGCCTTGCCGATGACAAAGGGGTCGGCGGTGTCGGTGATGACGGGGACCTTGGGCCGGCCGAGCCGCATGTAGACGGGGCCGGGGTGGTCGGCGGCGGCGATGACGGCCTGGGCGGTTTCGGGGCCGTCTGCCGGGACGAGGACGGTCATGTTGGGCAGGGCCCGCATGAGGGCCAGGTCTTCGATCATCTGGTGGGACCCGCCGTCTTCACCGACGGTGAGGCCGGCGTGGCTGGCACAGACTTTGACGGGGAGGTCGGGGTAGCAAACGGAGTTGCGGATTTGGTCATAGGCCCGGCCACAGGCAAAGACGGCGAAGGTGGATGCAAAGGGGGTGTAGCCGGAGGCGGCCAGGCCGGCGGCGGTGCCGATCATGTTTTGTTCGGCGATGCCCATGTTGAAAAAGCGGTCGGGGAAGTCTTTGGCGAAGAGGGCTGTCTTGGTGGACCCGGACAGGTCGGCGTCCAGGACGACGATGTCTTCACGAATATGGCCCAGGTCTGCCAGGGCTTTGCCGTAGGCGTCGCGGGTAGCTTGTTTATCCATTACTTATCCCCTTTCAGGCATTCTTCCAGGGCCCGGGCCAACTCTTCTTCAGAGGGGGCGGTACCGTGCCACTTGCATTCGTTTTCCATGAAGGATATGCCATGGCCCTTGATGGTGCGGAGGACGATCATATGGGGCCGGTCGCCGGCTTGGGCGCTGGCGCCTTCGACGGCGTCATGGATGGCCTGGAAGTTGTGGCCATCGACCACTTGGACATCCCAGCCGAAGGCGGCGAACTTAGCGTCAACCGGTTCGGGGTTCATGACGTCTTTGGTGAAGCCATCGATTTGGAGGCCGTTGACATCGGCGAAGGCGATGAGCCGGCCCAGCCGGTAATGGCTGGCGGCCATGGCGGCTTCCCAGACCTGGCCTTCGTCCAGTTCACCGTCACCTAAAAGGACAAAGGTGCGACGGTCGGACCCATCCAGGCGGGCGGCCAGGGCCATGCCGATGGCGGTTGAAAAGCCGGTGCCCAGGCTGCCGGTGGACATTTCCACGCCGGGGACCTTGCGCATATCCGGATGGCCCTGGAGCTTGCTGCCCAGTTGGCGCAGGCTCATGAGGTCCTCCACCGGGAAGAAGCCCCGGTGGGCCAGGGTAGCGTAGAGGACCGGAGCGGCGTGACCCTTGGACAGGACGAACCGGTCCCTGTCAGGCATATCCGGGTTCTGGGGGTCAATGTTCATGGCGTAAAAGTACAGGTAGGTGAGACATTCGATGGCAGAAAGGGAGCCACCGGGGTGGCCGCTTCCGGCTTGGGCGATCATGCGTAGGATATCTGAACGAATCTCGCCGGCATGGGCCTCCAGCTCCTCCATCTGAAGCTTACTCATTTCTTTCCTCCGTTTCTTCTTGACAAGGGGTTAAGCCGAGCGGGTCGGCATAATTGATTGATGGTTGGCAGACTAGGCTGCAGGGGCAGGCTGACCTGCCCGGTCTTTCTATAGTATAGCAAAAGTAGGGGGCCTTTTACACGCCTTTTGGACTTTTTTCCAGCTAATTATAGCCTATTGACCGCTCTAAACCCAAAGACCTAGACACCGGTCTTTTCCCAATCCGGGAGCCGGTCATAGCTCTTTCTTTTATACACAGATGCCTCACCTCTCCCAAATCCGCATGCAGGTCCTTGGATCTGAAGAAAAGACCGGAAGGGTCAGCCTGCCCTCTCTAAGCCACCAAGCACAAAAGGCTCCCGCCTGCGGATCTCGCAGGCGGGAGCCTTTTATTTGACACTTGGTTGCGGTTAAGGGGAATCCGAGCTTAAGCTGGGCTTAAATGAAAGATTCGCTGTTTAAACCGGTCCAGTGTTCATGTTTGCCATCTGCATCACGGGTGAAATTATGACTGACAACCGCTTCCATGATGGGTTCGAAGAACCAGTCGCTGCGGGCGACGTCGCTGAACTGGGTGACTTTATCCATGTTGGCGTCAAGCCAATCAAGGTCAGCGTAGCGGTTGAGCATGCGGTTGGTGATGGAGGTCACTTCTGCCCGGGTGATGTCTTGTGCCGGCCGGAAGGTGTTATCCGGATAACCGGAGATCCACCCATGGCTGGCTGCCAGGCGGATAGCCTTGTAGCCCCAGTGGCTGGCGTCTAAGTCGGTGAAGGTGAGGTCTTTTTCATCGGTTAGGCCGGCAAATCGGGCTGCAATGGCGGAGAATTCTGCCCGGGTGATGGCTTGGTTGGGTTTGAAAGACCCATCCGGGTAACCGGAGACGATGCCCTTTTGGACGGCATAGCCAACGGTATTGGCATACCAGTCACCGGCATTGACGTCGGTGAAGTTGCTGGTGTAGCTTTCGCCTTTAACCGGGCGGTCTTTTAAGAGACGGGTAAACATGGTGGCCACTTCTGCCCGGGTCATGCCGCGGTTGGGGCCAAAGGTCCCATCGGGATAACCAATCAGGTATTGGTAGTGGTCGTCCTTGTTCAGGTCACCTTCACCCGGCTTATTGCCCGGTTTTACATCCGGCTTCTCATCCGGTTGAGACGGGATAACTACCGTCCCGCCACCGCCACCGGGGGCTCTCTTCGCCTTGACCGTTACTTCTACCGGGTTCGGCTTTTTACCCGGTTCAGTTTGGGTGACGGTAATCTTGTCACCGGTCTGCAGGTCTTTACCTTCAGGCAGGGTGACTTCCCAGCTGCCGTCGTCTTTAACCTTCGTCTTGCCGATTTCCTTACCGTCTTTGTCTTTTACGACAATCTCTGCATCCTTGACGCCCTTACCGGTGATGGTCTTGTCGCCTTCGGTGGGTTGGGTGATGTCAGGGCTTGCGGATTTCTCTTTGTCTTTGACGGTGGTGTCTTTATCGGTAGGTGCTTTGCCCGGCTCAGTTTGGGTGACGGTGATCTTGTCGCCGGTCTTCAGGTCGTTGCCTTCAGGTACGGTAACTTCCCACTTACCATCTTTAACCGTCGTCTTACCGATTTCCTTGCCGTCTTTGCCTTTTACGACAATCTCTGCTCCATTCTCGCCCTTTCCGGTGATGATCTTGTCACCTTCGGTGGGCTGGGTGATGACTGGATCCTTGGAGGGGGCTTTGTTGACGGTAAAGGTCCCCTTACTTTCAGCTGTTACAGGCTTGCCATTGACCGTGATTTGAGCGGTCAAATGTTTGCCATTATGATCTGTGATAGTCAAAGGCGTATCTTCTGTCGGCGTCAGGGTAACGCCGTATTCTTGCAACTTGCCCTTTTCGATAGTCAGGCTATTGCCGTTTTTATCGGTAATTTTGACTTTGATACCGTCATAGTTCGGCTTATCCCCTTCGGTATAGGTCATCGTGGTCGGGTCTTTGACCACTTCAATGCCGGTCAGGTTATTCTTATCCAAGACACTGCTTACAGCCTTGGCGGTAAAGGTGGTTTCAGCAGAAATTTTAACCGCTTCCGGCTGATTGTCCTTAACGGCTGTTTCGCCTTGGTACCACTTGGGATTTTTGTAGTTGTCTTCAGCTGCTAAGGTCGGGAATTTGCCCTTGGCGAGACTGTCGCCTTTTTTCACGGCATAGGACTTGCCGAAGAGCTTATCGTTCTTAACGCCGTCACCTTTGGCGATGGTTGCTTTTACAAAGTCTGCCGGCAAAGGCTTATCCTTTTCTTTTTCGCCAATTTCCGTCCCGGTGGTTACAAAGTGGGCGGTTCTTACCTGACCGTCAGCAACCTTGTCCGCCGGAGCATCACTCCAGTACCAGAAGGTGTACTTATTAGCCGCAGTCGCTGTCGGCAGGGTGACCGCTGACCAGAGGGTGTCCTTCTTGACCAAAGCCGCAATAGCCGGTTGCTTAGCGACAGTACCCAGGGTAAGGGTCCCGGCATTTTCAGGGGCCACGTTAAAGCCTACGACCACGTAATCCTTTTTATCAATGGTCTTATGGTCCTTATCTTCTGTTGGAATGTTCTTGTCTTGAGGGTCGGCCGGTTTTTTAGGATCAGCCGGTGTATAGGGAATGACGTTTTCTGTCGACTTGTCTTTTTCTGCCGTTGCGGTAAAGACCTTATTATTCTCAGAAACAGTCAGCCCGGCATTGGCATCTTGGCCCTTCCAGGTGGCAGGGGTCTTATAGCCCTTGGCGGTATCCACTGTGGCCGTGGGGAAGTCGCCTGTTTCAAGGGTGGTGCCCGACTTCACGGTCATGGTCTTATTTGCAGGGTCAAGGGCAGTGACGCCGGCCCCCTTGGCAAAGGAAACCCGGACGGCATGCTTGGGTTTCGGTTGGTCTTTATTGGTGTCGTTGTTTTCGGTTTTTACTTTCCAAACATAGAGATTGTGCTTGGGAATCTCTACAAACGACTTATCGCTAAAGGTTACTGTTAACGTGCCGGTAAAGGGAGACCCTTCCGCTTTAGCCGCTGTCCGTTTGGGTGTCGTGGCATCCTCAACGGATTTCGCCCCGTCTAAATAGCCTTGGAACTCTACCTTTTTCTCAGCGTCTGTGACCGTATCCGCAACCTTTACGCCCTCTTTCCAGGGAATGGCTGTATCCGCTGTACCTTCCCAAACGGCGATATCCACCGGCACAAAGACAGCCGTAACATCATCGCCCACCTTTTCTGCAATGGTTTTGGCTGTAGCCGTCGCGGTGTATACGGTATCCTGCGTTAGAGGCGCGAGATTTCCATTATCCGGCATCCACTTCACAGAGCCTTCTTTATAGCCAGGCTGGGCTTCAACAGCCGGGAAGTCGGTGGTATCCAACTTGGTATTGGGTTTGAGGTAGAAGGTGGCGTAAAGGGCGCCTTTTTCCGTCCCGGCTAAAACATCTTCAATCTGCGTGCCCTTGCCCAGTTTAAGCTCTGCCTTGATTTTATCGGCGGGCAGGTTATCGGATGCCGGGTTGTTATCATCCCCTTCTTTGACCTTGGTCTCAGCCACGTAGAGCTTTTGCCCCTCGATAACCAAGGACGATTTATCCGAGAAGGTCACTAAGATACCGCCGGTGAAGGGATCTTTTTGTGCCTTGGCAGAGCTTCTCAGCGTGTCTGCAGTGATTGCAGTACCTTTCTCATCAACCAATTGGCCTTGGTCATTTAGTTTAACCTTATCTTTTTCAAGCGTATTGATGTCGTTAAACTTAGCCTTATCAAATTCCCCTTGAAGGGCACCGTCTTTTAACTTGACCCCATCTTTCCAGGTGATATCGGCATCTTTCCAGACCTTGATATCCTGGGCTTCCAGTTTGTCTGCAAACTGCTTAGCCAGGGTTTTGCTGTACTGGGCGGTTAGGGTGATTTCGGTTTGTACATCATCCCCCTCTTGATCTGTATTGTTGGCAACAACTTGATCCAGCGAGCTAATAGTCTCCGGCGCAAATTTCCAGGGTGCGGTTGTGTCCACAACATAGTCTTTATCCGCTTTGGCGTGGACCTTTGCGACATCCTTAAGCTGAATACCTTCTTTGGGGTTGACATAGTAAACGAGGGTATCTGCTAGTTTCTTTTGATCTGTCGGTGCCGTATCGCCGACATAAAGCTTACCGTACTCACCCTTGTTATAGGTTACCTTAACATAGGTGTCTTTGACGGTTTGATCCACCTTAGGATTGGTATTCCCATCATCTGTTTTTTCGGGGATGATAGTATCCAGCTTATTATAGACAAAAATAAGCGTTTGCGGATTATCCTTAAGGTATTTCAACTGGGCATTTTCCGGATCGGATTTCACTTCACTAGCTACAAAGCCAATAAATTTAGGCGCATTGACTGTAGATGCTTTTTGTAAGTCGACAGCTGTACCAAAATCGCCTTCCCAGGTTGAAGCGTACTCTTGGCCCTTCATCCGGTACTTGGCGTCAATGTCTTTTTCCTGGCCTCCGTCATTATAAACGTATTTGACATTGAGCTTGCCTTGGTCTTTGGGACCATAGATGGCGTAGAAGGTGGTGTCATCTTTAAAGACAACCTGTTCCAGATCATCATCGGTCATCGGTGCAGTGGCATTCGGGTCTGTATTCCAACCCTTGAACTCATTAGCAGGCTTTCCTGCTTCAGCTGCCGGCGGTACCAGACTTTCGCCATCCGCCGCTTTAACTTCACGGCCGGATTCATTGCCGGTGATTTTTTCATCCAAACCAATGGTTTGCTGCATGACCGTTTTTGCTTCTTTATCGGCATAATCGCTGTCTTCAATGGTTTGGCGTTTGATTTGGTTATCGTCTAATTGAACAGGAATGACTTGTTCTTTCTTATTTGCTTTTTTGTCAGCATCACTTAGGAAGCCCTTACCTGTATTAAATTGGACTTTTAATGCATCATAAACTGCGTATCGCTTAATGATGCGATAGGGAGCCATCTCTTGACCAGTAAAGGGATTTTTCGCACTGGCTTTTGGGTTTAACTGATTTTCAGGATAAGCATTTAAGAGGTACTTAATTCCATTTACTTTTTGGTAACCATCCGTATTCTCTTTGTTATACTTCCCAAAACCTGTTGTAATATTCGGCGTTGACGCTGGTATGTTAATTTCCAGTCCTCGTTTTGCTATCTTACCCGAGTAATCCCGAAAATCTTCACCTGTATCTGCTTTATTGCCAAATACAACCTTATGAAAAGATTTATCACTTCTATCGTAATTACTCCAGGTACTAGTACCATCCCAATACATACCCTTAGGACTTGTTGACTCCATAGTATAAACCGTTTCATCTTGTGGAAGGTTAAACCCGGATTTTTCAAATGTTTGAGTATTTCTATAAAAAGCCCTTATATCCGGTTTGTCTTGACCTTTAACGTGCCACTCAGCTTTCCATAAGGGATTTACTTTTTGCGTTAAGGTAAGCACAATTTGTTTTGCACCACCGTCATCAACATACAATTCAGGGTTGTAGGATAAATTGAAAGGAATAAAAAGTTTAGTACGCCCGCTCATTTTTTCAGCAAGATTAACGGCGCCCGGATTCTCTACAAATGGCACAAATTCTGTAGACCTCCCATTTTCGGGCACAAGGCTTTTGGGGTAGTGTGCTGTAGCAAGTATATTGCTTTCTTCTCCTGATGGCACCATCCTAATAGTAATGCCTTCTTCTGGATATGGATGTTCAGATTGTCCTCTACCGTTCCAAACAATCTTTAGCCCATAACCCCATAGGGGCGAATTGCTATCGTTATTTACCGACTTCGGTCTGGGCCCATAGCCCATTATTTCACTACCTTTAATCCCTTTTAAGTCAAAGGATACATAGGGCTGCCCGTCTATATCAACGATTTCATCGCTTATAATGCGTGTTCCCTCAGTACTATTGTCCTTCTTTTCAGCTGCAAAAACGTGAGCTGGCAAAGATGAGACTAGCATTAACAGGACAAGCACATAAGCCGTCAGTTTTTTAAGCATAGCTCCCTCTCTTTCTCAAATCAACAGCAAGCCTATTGTGAATGCACAATAGGCTACTGTTAAATCACTTTCGAGTTAAAACTCCTCAAGTTATCTTGCTGTTGCTGTCTTTATCATATCCAATAAACCTTCTTTCGACCCCACAACTGTAACCTCTTGACCATACACTAGTGGTTTATTTAGGTTGACTGTGGCTTTACCTAGATTTGTTGTTACTACGGGTACAGCGAAATGCTGCTCCACGTTCCCAACATATATCGTCAGTTTCACCTCAGGTTGTAGAGAAGTAATTTCTAACTGATTCGAATCAGCGGAAGGCTCGGTGATGCTAATAACAACTTGTTCCTTGTTATATTCATTGACACCGTCTTCCAAACCCTGTTTAGCCTTATCAAGCTCTTCTTTTGAAGGTTCTTGGCCATTTGGATTGTCTTTTGTTGGATTTTTATACTTATCTATAAGTTTTTCTGCTTCATCTTTGGCTTCTTCTAGCTTTTTGACGATCTCGGCTGGCTTAGTTTGGTAGCCTTCATCCTCTTCTTTTGGGACTTCTTTCAACTTATCTACCAATTCATCCACCGTTTTCGCCTTATCCAACCGATCTTGCAAGTCTTTCTTGGCTTTTTCATCCACTACTTTGTCAATGGCTTCTTGGGCTGTTTCAATTTGTTCAGGGGTCGGTTTTTCGCCTTCTTTGACCACTTTTTCGACAACCTTGACCTTGTCGTCTGCGTCTTTTTGGTTGATGGCATCTCTCAGGTCTTTTTCAGCTTTATTGACTTGGCTTTGGGTTGGATCATTATCGGGATTTTTGTCCTTGGCTTTGTCAAGAACATCCTTGGCGGCTTTAGATTTGTCATCTAAATTCTTATCGTAAGGATTTTTTCCCAGATCCCAGTTTTTCGGATCGGCTTTTTTAGCTTTGTCGATAACGCTATCTGCTTCTTTATCGGTTTTTTCCAGCTTAGTGATATTCAGACCGACAATGGCAGTCGATGTTTTTTCACCTTCCCTTTGTGGGTTGGTTGCTTTGACGGTGACTTTCGACTTATCCACAAGAGGTTTTTCTAAGTCCAGCTTAAAGCTGCCATCCGATTTAACGGAAGCTTCTTTTTCTGCACCGTCAGGTAGGATGACGATAACTTTAGAACCGGGAACTGTTTTGCCGGTAATCGATGTGGAGTCCGTTGAGATCGGATTGATAGTCGGTTTTTCCATAGCTTCTAAATCAGCCGGTTGAGTCGCTAACGTTTTGGTCCCTTCGTTTCCTTCATTGTCTTTGACTTTGATTTCAACGGTTTGGTTCGGTCCAAAGGTTAACTTGTCTTTTGTAGGAATGGTAATTTTACCATCCTTTTCGCCCGGCCAGGTATCACCATTCATTTTGATCTCTACTGTTTTACCGGCTTGATCTTTGACAATAATGGTCGTGATGGAATCATCTGTCGGTTTATCTACAACAACTTGTTCTGCACCGGCTTTGATGGGTTCGACATTGGGCACGTTTAATTTAATGTTACCACCGTCTTCTTTCCAATCACTGTTCTTATCGCGGATGACCTTAGCGTCAGCCCTAGGTGATTCTTTCTTGCCGGTTTCGGTGGCTGTTACTGTGATGACGCTATTATCCTCCTGCTTATCTACCTTGACTTCAAATCTACCGTCTTCCTTCATCGTTACTTTACCCTTCGGTGTAACTTCACCATTCTTATTGTAGATTTTGATGATAGCATCCTTGGATGGTGCTTTACCCTTGATAACGGTTTCCGTCGGGGTAGCACCTTGGTTAGCTGCTTGAAGTTCTGTCGGCACAGCAGTCGTGGCTTGGGCTTTGACAACCTTTCGGGCGGCAGCCTTATTACCTTGACCGTCTTCAGTGGTAACGGTAACGACATTCCCTTCTTCAATCTTGGCAGGTTCTTCTACCTTGATTTGCAGCTTGCCGCTAATAGAATCAACGGATTGACCCTTGCCATCCTTCCAGCCATTGGCATCCTTGGTGACGGTAATGGTGTGTCCCTGACCGTCATTGATGGTAATCTTATTAATCTTATCATCTTTCGGCACAGTAACGGTAACCACCTTGTCGCCATGGTTGATGCTGTCAACATTAGGTTTTTGGTAGTCTTTGACGACAGTTAAGTTCCGGCTGATCCCGGCCTTCCCACCATCACTATATTTAACGGTGATGGGCTTGCCGTTGTAATCGGCAGAAGTTACTTCGGTATTTTGCTGGACAGTCTTGTCACCGACTTTCACTTCAAAGCCTTTCGCTTCTTTGCCTTGAACGTCCTTGAAGGTATTGGACCGGGTGTTATAGTCAAACATTTCTATGCCGCCCTTGTTGTCTGTAACAAGAACTTGGAGTTTGGTCAGGTCAAGTTTGTTGTTCTTTTCATCCGATTCGTTGTAGTCGAGTTTTTCAGGACCAAGCACTTGGATATCTTTAACATCTTTTAAGTCAACCCGACCATCATCCGGTTTGCCGTTTTCGTCTTTATCAGTAAAGACGGTGGTGGTTTGCGGGGCAGAGACGGTCTTAGGTGCTTTGGCAGCGAAGACTTGGATATCTGCACCGTGAGCGAGCGGCTTGCCATTATATTTTGCTCCAAGGGAGTAATTACCCTCCCCATCAATGTTGAAGTTTTCAATGGTTACATCTTTGTAGGCTTCGCCTTCTTTTACCTTGACGGTAATGGTAGCACCTGGTTCGGTTTTACCGGTGATGGTGGTGAAGGCAGGTGCTTTCCCTTTATTGGAGGCAATGGCTGCCGGACGTTCGGTAGTGCCTGCTTGGTCATCAGGCTTACCGTCGTTATCGAGGTCATCGAAGACGTTGGCAGTCTTGGTGGCCGGTTTCTTTTCACCGTCTTTGACGGTGACTTTGATTTCGGTACCGGCGTCAAGTTTCGGTTCGATGATCTTGGTTACATTACCGACTGCATCCGCATCGGCTGTGATGGTTTGCTTCTCGCCATTTTTATCTTGATACTCAATGGTGACACTGGCCTTAGGAGCCGTCTTCACTTCAACAGTGGTCTTAGTCGCCGAGCTTTCCTTGCCTTTTTCGCCCTTGTTGCTGGCGATAACGGTAGGTTCTGCTGTGGTTTCGTCCACATCGGGCTTGCCGCTGTTATCAGCGTCAAGTTTGACGGTGATTTTCTTGTCAGCAGTGACGGTCGGTTTCGTTTGAGCATCGGCACCGGTAACGGTGACAGTGAAATCCTTACCTTCGGTTAAGCCCAGTTGAATACCATTTGCAGGGTTAAGAGTAATCTTATCCTTGATGCCTTCTTTTTCCAGGTCTTTACCGGTATAGGTGGCGGTCTTGCCGGCTGCGTCGGTCAATTTAATAACCAGGCCGGCGGTGTCAAATGCAGCCTCACCGTCTTTGGTCTTGACAAGGTAGTCCATCTTATCCGGGTTGGAGAGAATTTCTACCTTGGTGGCTTTGGCTAGGTCAAATTGTTCTTGATCGTCAGGGATGCCGTTGTTGTTGGCATCCAGTTTGACAGAAAGGTTTCTGGAAGTGGATACTTCCTTAGTTGTTGCCTTTTCTGCTTTCAAGGTTACTTTAATGGGTTTATCATTATCTGCTAAACCCAGTTGAGTCCCTTCAGCCGGTGCAACGGTGAAGTTTGTCGTATCCTTCGCTAATTCTTTTGCGGTATAGGTCTTAACCTTGCCCAGCTTGTCGGTTACTTTGACGAGCATACCCTTAGTTTCAAGGGAAGCTTTGCCGTCTTTTTCGGTAACGAGGTAGTTCATCTTGGCGGGGTCGTAGACCATTTCAATCTTGTCAGCCTTGGCGATGTCGAAACCGTCTGTTGCGTCATCTTTACCATTGCCATCCTTGTCATCAAAGACGATGGTCTTGTACGGTACAGAGTCTTTCTTATCGCCGTCTTTGGCAATAATGGTTACTTCTTTTCCAGCCCCTTGTTTGGGGATTTCAGTTGAGAAGGCACCATCATCGCCTGCTATAACATTTACAGATTTTTCCTGGGTACCATCCATGTATTTGACGGTAACTGTAGCATTTTTAGGTGCTTTACCCTTAACAGTTGTTTTAGCGGGGTTATCACCAATGTTAGAAGCGGTAGCGATAGGTGTTTCGCTTACTTCAGCTTCGTCTGCCTTATTGTTGCCGTCAGCGTCAAGTTTGACAGTGACATTGCCGCCGGTAACAGAGGGTTTTTCTGTCGCTTTGGTGCCAGCAACTGTAACTTTGAAAGGAAGGGTATTTGTCTTACCTTGAGCGGTTAAGCCCATTTTCTCACCCTCTGCCGGAGAAAGGGTAATCTCATTTGTAAGATTTTTTAATTCATCGGCGGTGTAAGTGACGGTTTTGCCGGTAGCGTCTGTCAGTTTAATGACCAGACCGGCGGTGTCGAACGCAGCCTTACCGTCTGTGGTCTTGACCAGGTAGTCCATCTTATCCGGGTTGGATAGGATTTCTACTTTAGCAGCCTTGGTAATTTCAAAGCCTTCTTCATCATCAGCCTTATCGTTGCCGTCTTTGTCAACTTTAACGACGGTGGCTGTCGGGTTGGAGACGAGTTTCCCTTCTTCTTGAGCAGTGACTTTGACTTCGGTGTCTTTAGCAAGTGGTTGTTCGTTTTGCTTAGCTTCGATGGTGTAGTCACCTTGGCCGTTAGCCGTTGCTTGGCCAACGATGGTAGTGCCTACCTTAGCAACAACCTTGGCATTCGGTGTAGCCTTACCGGTGATGGTGGTGGCTGCGGGCTTTTCGCCCTTATTGAGTGCCTTGGCTGTTGGGGTGGTGGTTTTCTGATCGGCATCGGCGTCTGCTTTGCCGTCATTATTGGCATCACGAGCAACGGTGGCTTCTTTCGGATCAGAAGGCTGTTTGCCTTTTTCTTGAGCCTTAACAGTTACTTTGGCACCATCTTTTTGCTTTTCGACTTCAGCGGTGAAGTTACCTTGGTCATCAGCAGTCGCTGTGCCGATTTCTTTACCTTTTTCGTTAGTAATGGTAACTGTTGCTTTGGGTGCGACCTTACCGGTTACAGTGGTAGTTTCTTTCGGCTGTTCTGTTACTTTGCCTTCTACAACCTTGTTTTGGTTAAGGGCTTTAACGTCTTCCGGTTTAGCAGAGAGGTTGGTATCAACGAACAGGACTGTTTGGGTCTGACCTTCTAACTTAGATTGGCCTTCACCCTTGGTAACGACAATTGGTTTCTTGTCATGGTCTTTAACCGTCAAGGTTGCACCATTTGCCGGAGTGATTTTGAATCCGGCTTTGTTGATTGCATCTTCCCCATCATAGGTTGTTTGAATGCCGGCCTTGTCAAAGGCGATGACTTTCATGCCGGTTAAATCTAGGGTTTCACCAGCACCATAGGCCATCTTTGTCGGGGCGATGACAGTGATTTTTTCGATGTTATTTTCATCAAATTTTCCTTCAACGTATTGGGCAGTAATATCCCTCGCTTCTGTGAAGCTGCCTTTTAAGGCCGGATTCCAGCCTGTGTGCCCCCAGTTTTGGTTGGAGATAACGGTCGGAGCTTTTTCTGTCAAGTCAACCACCTTGTCTTTTCTGACATAGGTTTCAGTGGTTGAGTTTGGAGCAAACTGACCATTTTTGCCCGGTTTAAAGATGACTTTTACGAAGCTGTCTTTTGCTCGATCAGAGAAATCAGATTCGTAGCTTGCAGTGAAGGTTTTAGCTTCGATGTACTTAACAGCTTTTGTTAAGTCTGCCTTTGCATTGCCATCTTTCCACTCCAAGAAGGAGTAGTTGACGTCTGGAGCAGGTACAGGTGCTTTGTCGCTTAGCTTCACTTCTTTATCGGGGTTGACCCAAAGAACGTTCTTGGCACCGCCTGCAAACTTACCGTGGTCTCCTTGGTTAAAGGTGATTTCGGTCCAGCCAGGTACAGGTGTTTTTGAGATTGAATCTGAGTAGACTGCATTGATTACCGTAGTTTCATTAGCTTTTGTAAATGTATCAACGAGATCTTTATCCCAACCAATATGCGATTTACCCTCAGTAGTAACTGTTACTTCAGGAGCTTTCTTCCTTAAGTCAACGAGAATACCCGGTTTAACCCAAATGGATTTCTCTTGTTGACCTGCAAAGTTGCCATCATTACCGGATTTAAAAGTAATTTGTTGGTAGCCTGCAATTTCGGTGTCAGAAATGCTGACGTCACCTTTGTAGATTGCTTTATGGGTTGTTTCTTGCTTGTACGTTTCTTGTAAAGCACTCTCCCATTTATCAAAGGCATATCCTGCCGCTGGTTTTACTTTCGGCGGGTTGAAGGTTACTTTTTCGTCTTTTAATATCCAGAAGATAGCTGTTCCTTCTAGTGTACCGTGATTGCCTTGGACAAACGTTACTTTAACATAATCTGTATCGGGAATGGTTTTTTCTGAATCGTTTGGATCAGGCTTTGTCGGTTGGTTTATGCCTTCAACTACTTTTTTCTTGTATTGGGCGGTGATATCTGTTGTTTGAGCAAATGTGCCTTCTAACGGTTTATCCCAACCTGTGTGTTTGTAGTTTTGAGTCGCAATTACTTTTGGTGCTGTTAATTTAACATTTTTAGCTACCGGATTGACCCAATATACTGTTGTTTCTTCGCTTGAGATAATGCCATTCGTTCCCGGTTTAAATTCAACTTTTACGAAGTTATCCGGTACCTTGGGTTTTTCTTCACCTGGTTTTTGTGGAACTACATTTGTATTATCTCCAAAAGTATATTGGGCGGTGTGGACGGTGTCTTCTGTGTAGCTCTTGGCTACTTGAGGTGACCAAGCATTTTCGCCTGTTTTTTGTGTCCACTTACCGTCAGGGGTAACTTTTGGTGGTGTTAAAGTAACTTCCGCCTTTTTAATGACCCAGTACGTTGTTTTGGCGTTTTGTTCAAATTTACCGTGGTTACCTGCAACAAAGTCTACTTTTGCGTAGTGTTCTTTGTCTTTCGGGTCTTCGGTTACAACTGTCGATTTATATACAGCGTTGATGACCGTTGGGTCGTCAACTTTCTTAAAGCTTGCAACAAGTTTTTGGCTCCAGCCTGTAAAGGACTTGTCTTTGGCTGTAACTGTAACTTGTGGAGCTTTATCTGTTAGGTCTACAAGTGTATCCGGTTTTACCCAAACGGATTTTTCGGTAATGGCTTGTTGACTTCCAGAATCTGTTCCAAAGTTACCGTCAGTGCCAGCGTCGAATTTTACTTCTTGGTAGCCTTCCACTTTTTGATCGGAAATATCTACCTTGCTGGTGTAGATCGCCTTGTGCTCTTTGCCTTCGGTGTATTTTTCTTGTACTGCCGGGTTCCAGACTTTGAAGGTGTAGTTTTCATTAGCAGTTGGTGTCGGCGGATTGAAGGTTACCTTTTCATCCTTGAGGACCCAGAAGGAGGTCACTTGTTCATGTCCACTTTGGGCTTCAAATTTACCATTTTCGCCGGCTTGGAAGGTAACATTCACATAGTCCGGATCAACTTCATTTGAGCCGGGTTTTTTCGGTTGGTCTTTGCCATCGACTACTTTTGCCTTGTATTGGGCAGTGATGTCTGTCGCGGCTGCAAATGTATCGGTTAAAGTTTTATCCCAACCGGTGTGTTTGTAACCGTCTTTTACTTGGACAAAGGGTGCTACTAACTCTACTTGTTTAGTAGGATCGACCCAATAAATGGTGGTTTCTGTTTTAGAGATGGTTCCACGTGCGTTGTCGCCGGTGTGTGATGCGTCGTCGGCTTTAAATTCGACTTTTACAAAGTTTGCCGGTACATTTGGCTTGATTCCTCCCGGTTTTTGTGGCACGGCGTCTTTAAGTTCTTTGACAGAAAGATCCATAATATGGGTAGCTGTTGCGCCCTTGTTGTCTTCGATGGTGTAGGTGACTTTGTAGGTTCCCGGGGTGTTGTTGATGTTTGCAATGTCGCTTGCATTAACTGTTTCCCAGGTTGTTCCGGCGTCAGTCACTTTTTGTTTTTCAACTTTTAGGGTGTAGTATTTTTTGTCCTGTTCGTTTCCATCTTTTGGAAGTTTTACAAGGTCAATATACTCCTGCACCGGTGGTTGAGCCGTTGTATTCGCCTTAACGTTGTCGCCGTCTTTTAGGATGACGTAGCCGTTCGCTACTGTTTGCTCACCTGTGGCTTGTACATCAACGACCACCTTGTCTAAACCTAAGTCTCCGCCTTTAAAGATTTCTTTGTAACCGGGGCCTTCGATTTTCGGCAAGTTGTTGGAATTAAGTGCTTTAAGTGCCGCTTCGATCTTTTGGTGGGCTTCATCCAACGCTTTTTGATTTTCTGCGGTTGGCTCTTTTGCCTTTTTGGCTTTTTGATTGATTTGGTCTTTTGGATCTTGTGCCTTGTTGACTAACTTGTCATAAGCATCTTTTACTAAACCATCTAATTCTTTATATTTTCCCTCATTTATGCCTTCTTTGCCTTTGAAGTTTTCTAAGACTTTATCGGCGGTCGGCAGAATGGTGTTCAGTTTATCGGGGTTTAGTCCTACTTTTTTCTCTACCGGTTGCGCCGCTTCATCGGCCCCGACAAGGGTAACGACGACTTTAACGGTTTCGCCGGCTTTGAGTTTTCGGTTGGTTCCAGCGGAGAAGGTGCCGTCTTCGCCCACGGTGGTGGTACCGATGACGACGTCTTTTTGACCGTCAGAAACTTTAATTTCTACTTTTGCTCCGGGAAGGATGGCAGCTGAATCTTTTGGCGTTACTTTACCTTTTACGATTTCTTCGCCGTCTCTCGGTGCGTTGGCATCGTCGTTTACTGTGGCTCCGTCAAAGGATACTTCCACGTCTTTTGAGCTTACACGATACTTATACAGGGCGTTGAAGGTTTTATCTTCGCCGATTCTGTCGCTATCGTTAAAGGTATCGACTTTGCAATTTGGAATCGGTTCCATTTTTTTTGGATCGGTTTCACTGGGGGCTTGGCAAGTGTTTTGGCTGCTATCTGCAAGTTTCCAGTCTGCAAATTCTTCTTTGCCATTCCCTTCAACGGTGTAGGCTTCAAGGAAGGCTTTGATCTTTCTCCATTCGGTGTCTTTTTTGACATCAAGATAGAGTTTGGTTTTGTCCTTATAACTTTCGTTGGTGAATTTCCCTTGGACTTCTTTGTTTGTCTTCTCTTGTTTACCCGCAGTGTCAAAGGTAAGTCTTACATAGTCGGTACTGGGCTTATCCTTTGGATTGTCTCCGTCCAATGGTACTTCAGCAATTTCAGGCACGGCTGCGATTTCAAGGTTGATGGCGCCGTTTTGAACTAGGTCACTTGTCTTTTTCGTTAAATCGGTTTTTAAGATAAAGCCCTTACCGTCGACGTCGTTGACGATTTTATCCTTTGTTGCCGGGTTGATTTTTTTATTGTACAAAAGACCAAGGTTTAATTTTAACTCTTTGTCTTTTGCCCCATATTTATCCAGGACAAGTTTCCCTATGTTTTCATTTTCCCGAATGGGATTGAAGGGCCCTTGTTTTTGGGGCAGTTGAACATAGTCTGCGCCCTCTTGGTTAAATTGGACAAAGATACCTACCGGAATGTATCTTCTGATTTCATTGACGGTTAAGTCATTCCCATAGAGTCCGGTGTATTTTACCTTCATCTTGGTCACAGGTGCTTTCATGAGGTGGATTTCTTTGGTGATGATACTTCCATCACTAAGGCCTGTTGTTTCTTCCAAGACTACTGGACAATCCGGGTCATAGTTTGAATCGTTGGGGTTCTCAAAGTCTGCCACCAGGTTTAAGGCGTCCAGGTCGGTTAAGTCTTTTGGCAGTGAAATCTTTGCATCTCGTTCGGTAGGAGCATTGGTCTCAAAAGATGTATTCGTTCCGGATGGGTCTTTCAGGACGCCATCATAGGTGTACTTTAGCTTTAAGTTAAGCTTTTTGTCTTTTAAAAGGTCCCAAACACCGTCTTCGGCGGTCACCTTAACCTTTACTTGGTAATTGGTCCAGCCGGATACTCGGTCGGCAGACCTGTCTTTGCCGACGAATTTTGCCATCTTCATCATTTGCGTGATGGTCGTGCCATTTTTGCTCAAGTCGTCGTAAGGACTTGCACCAGCAAAAGAGGAAGACATAAGCAAAAGCGCCATAACCAAGGCAACTATTCTTTTTTTCATCTTAGCTTCCTCCTTACTTTACTACGACCATGTAGGGATTGGTTTTGCCCTGTCCGTTTGTAACTTCCACTTTAATTCGATCGTTCTTTTCGAATTTTTTATTAAAGACGAATTTTCCATCTTGGTGGCTTGTCACAACAAGGGGGCTTTCGCTGGGCTTGATTAAGGTTGCGGTTGCTTTTGCACCGGATGTGATGCCATTAACGTAAAGAACGTTTGAATTTTTCATAGGACGGACAACTTTGACTTGCAGTTGGGTCGTTGCTGTCGGTTGTACGCTTGTCTTTGCGTAGTTACCAAACTTGTCACGGAAGGACAGGGTAAGTGTGTCGCTTTTTTGAATAATATCCTGCAGGTCAAAGGCCGGCCTGTAAAGGGACACGGTTTCCTCGGCCGGGCCGGATTTTATGGCCAGCTTGAGATTATCGTAAAAGTCGCTTTGCTTGACGGCGCCTTTTAGGTTAACCCGCATGCCGTAGGATCCGGTGGCGGCTGTTGGAGTTCCATCAAATTCTGCCTTGGTGTCTAAAACGACAAAGGCATCGGAAAGGGCAGGATTCTTTTTCTCTTCGATGGAAATAATTCTCAGCTTCTTGTTGTGCAATGCTTCCGAGGCCTCTTTCGGTATCCTGAAGGTGATGGATTGACCCGCTTGTTTTTGTTCCATCAGGGTGTAGGTGTCGCCTTGGAAGTTGAAATAGGTCTGTTGACTTTTTTCTTTGTGGGTGTTATCGGCTTTAAAGTCCTTATCGTGTTGCTTCATATACTCTTTTAATGCACTTTTTTTGGTTAGGTTATTGGTTTCTATGAAGTCTTCCGTCACTAAAAGGTACCTGGTCCCTTGTTTTGCTTCGTTGAGAACCGGGTTGGAAATTTGGGTCTTTACAACAGTGTACCAATCTTCATTATTCGCGCCCTCTTTATACTCGTTATGTTCTTGAACGATATTGACCAACTTGTTGGCATCGATCAATGCTCTGAAGTAGACCACCGTTTCCGCAGATTTTGCACTACCCTTATAGTTGATTACCAATAAGGTGTCTTTTTGCAGTTGGGCGTCGTTGTCTTCATTGTAGGGATCTTTGTAGTATTTGAAGAAATCCTTGTCATCTTTGAAGGAAATCTTTAGTTTTTTCTTGTCGTCGATAAACTCAGCCTTAAATACATCTTGTGTCCGTCCATCTTTTTTAACAGTCCAGGTGTCCTTGTAGGTCTTTTCAGTTGTTCCACTGCCTTGTCCCTGTGTGTATTCCCTTTCCGCTGTGTAGGACGCTCCATTGTAAATAAATTCAACTTTATCAACAGGAGACTTGCCCTTGACTGTGTTTTCTTCATATTTCATAGTGAAGAACTTGTCTTTGTGGGTGATTTCATCCACTTCGGGCTTGGGCACGGCTACAGGTACATTATAAACGGTTATATTGTAACCTATTGGTTCGAATTTTTTGTTATCCCTATGCACAGTGTAACGTGTTGTCGCTGCCGTGTAGGCGTCAATATCGTCCCCATTTCTAATGCTGACGGATTGGATCTTGGGCACAACTTCTTTTTCTCCTTGGGGAGCGTTGTAGTCAATAAGTCCGGTTCCGTTGTGTTGTTGCGGTGCTCTTGGTGCTCTGGGGTCCATATTCAATTTGCCGGTGCCGTCCGGGATTCTGGCGAAAACTTCTACCCCAAGGTTTGCCCAGTTGTTCCCGAAGTTGTCATACTTGGTTTTGTCCGGCACTTCAACCAAGGCATAGGAAAGTC
The DNA here is from genome assembly GCF_046097595.1 of Peptococcus simiae. Lineage (NCBI taxonomy): Bacteria > Bacillati > Bacillota > Clostridia > Eubacteriales > Peptococcaceae > Peptococcus > Peptococcus simiae. The sequence continues at coordinate 23,835 of NZ_JBJUVG010000001.1, read as the reverse complement.
TCAGGCCGTGTTTGTCGAAGCCGGGAACTTTCCAGGTGGGATTTGGTGAGTTGTTGGGGTCGTATCTTTTTAAAACAGATTGGTTGTTGTAGTTCACCGGGTTCAAAGTATGGTAGTTGGCCCCGGAGTGGACTGTGGGATCCGAATAGTCGGTGACCGCTGTTCTAAAAATCAGCCCCATGTCGACGGCTGATTTTTTGATAGCAGGGTCATCTGAGTATTCTTTTTTATCAGCGTCGTATTGCTTAAAGTACTTATAGGCTGTTACCGTAATATAGGGGCGGTAGTTGGCGTATAAGTCGATTTTCCCCTCGTTCTTTGCTGCTTCTTTGATGACGTCTTCCGGCTTTTGGCCGTCAAAGGTGAGCTTAAAGCCATTAGGCAAGTAGACCGGGTATTTGTAGGTGCCTGCACCATTTTGCGTGTTTGCATTCAAATTAAGCCCTTGCTTTAATTCGCTTAAGGAATATTTCCCAAAGTGCCTAGAGGCTGTAAAGTTGGCATCATGGGGAATATGGGGGCCAAACTGGATTTTATCGCCAAAATTTTGTTCAAGGGTCCAGCCCATAAAGGTATGGTCATCTTTTTTGAAGTCGCCTCCCAGGCTGTCCGGGTGTTCTCTTTCTTCTTCTACGGAATAGAAGGCAGAGGGAATCTTAACCCCGTCTCTAAACATGTCCGGCGTCACATCAATGACCCTGGTTTTCTCTTCATTGCCGCCCTTGTTATTGTGGAGGACGATTTGGAGGTTTGGACGGTAGACGGCGTAAATGGTTTTTTCACGATCTACGGTAAATTTGTCGTCCTTTTTATCCTGCGGTGTATTGGGGTCTTTGAAGATGTCTTTATCATTACCGTTCTTGTCAAAGGACCAGTAGAGGAATTTATAGTTTTCCTTTTCCCCTACTTCTTTTAACAGGTCACGGGTGATAGGCGTGTTTTTTAGGATATAATAGAATTTTTCCGGCTTTTTCTTGTCATCCCGTTTTACATCGCCGGTATTTCCATCCAGGAAGACCTTAACATATTCTTGTCCAACCCAATAGTTTTGTAGTTCCGGCGGATTGTTTTCCGAGCCCGGGATGAGTTTCCGCTTTTCTTTGACGTTTTTGGTAACATCAATTTTGTCATGGGAGCCATCGGCATAGGTGACGTTGACAAAATATCTTTTGTCTCTTCCCTTGCCTTGTTCTTCTAATGTCATTTTGTACTTGGATTATCAACTAAACCTTTAATGACTTCCGGCGCTTTCTTAACGTTATCTTCTTGCACTTCTAATGGTAGGTGTCTTCTTTCTGCCTCGTCAAGGTTGGCCTTGTCTTTTACCCAATAATTCCTGTCATAGGTAAGATTCATATAGCCTTTGACCCCGACAGGTCCTACAATATGGACTTGGTGGTTGACAAAGTTCCTTAATTTACTTGATACTCTCGCAAGAAGCGGGACATTATTTAAATCTGTATCGGCGTCGTGGGTGGTGGTAAAGGTCCAAACGGCGTGCATCCATTCTTTATCGTGGATATTACTTCTCATCATCCCCGAAAACATGGAGTCTGCCATAGACGTCCCAAACATCCTGTCCAGGTCCCTATACCAACCCTTTTGGTCTGCATGGTTATTTGCCCATTTCCCACGACCAATCGTACAAAATCCTAATGTATCGTTTTTGATGTCCATGCCCCAGTGAACATTTTTCCCCGACCCATTATTAAAGAAATTATCGGTATAAAAATTATTTGTGTTCCCGGCAGGTTTTTCATTGTTGAAATTATTAACATGATAGGTGTATTCTTGATATTTATCATTTCCATTATGGATTGTTTGTACTTTTATAGGAGATATACTTTTATACCTAGGTAAAAATAATCCATGCTGAATACCTGATCCTGCATAACCACCGGCGTATTTTTCCGCCTTATTAAATTCAACGGCCCAGTGAATTTGGTGGTTTTTTTCGTCAATTTTTCTCGTGATATTGACATAATTCGCTGCAGGTTCATCAAAAAATGAATTTCGCAACCGAATTTCGCCATCAATGTAGTTAACATAGGCGTAATTCTCTCTGTTTTGTCCACTTTGCCACCATTCTTCTACCCGCCATTTGTGGTCACCGGTTGCGTCGCTTTGCGGAAAAGGTACTGTTGTTTCCGCAAATGCCGGAGAAAGGGACACGAGTAGGAGTAAGACAACCAGAACAGCCAGGCGGCCCTTCTTTATCTTTTTTTTCATTGTTTCTAACCACTCTTTTCCTTTTTACAATGCTACATTTTTCTATGGAATATAGTTAACTAGCTCTATAAATCCTTTTTTCACCTCCCGGGTATCACCGATCGTTGGTTTTACCTTTATCCCGAACTTAAGTCAGCCTTCTCCACACCTTACCTATGGCCTCTATTCTTTAAGATGGGCCTTATAAAGTTCATGATAGTTTTTAGTGTTTGTAGCTTATCTTCTCTCAGTTAACTTTCACTTCTTTCAGACATCCTAAAAGTACTTTTATTTAACCTAACTAATCTGAGTATACTATCCTCTTAGATACGCCTCAAATATATAATATGTTTTTTTTTTTTCATATTTACACCTTTTTTTACAGGAATTCCTTTTCTGTCAACTTGTTTAAGGAATTTTTCAGTTCCTCGCCAGTTTCTTTTTTATTGATATCCGGATATTTCTATTCCCTGGAAATGACGAGGCTATTTTTTGGCTTATCAAAGGCTTTCTTTTCCTTTTCATAATGACGCCTGGTCATAGGATAATTGTTAGCTTAATTTATTATCCGGATGGGTCCGGGTCTAAAGGTGTAGAAGCTTAATATTTCCACCCTTTATTTTGTAGAAGAAGGGCCTTATTTTTCCTATCAATATTATTTATGGACCTGGTTAAAGGCCGGTGGCAAGAGGGCGGGTTCTTGCCTAAATAAAAAAGCGAACCGTAAAATACGATTCGCTTGGGGTTAATCCTGGAAATTTTTGTGAAAGGCGGGGTGGCGGATGAGCCGGCCGGCGATGAGCCCGGTGAAGAGGCCGCTTAGGGTGCCGGCGAAGACGAGGGCGGGCAGGTAGGCCAGGACGGCCCAGGTGTGCATGATCCAGCAGGCGCAGGCCAGCTGGCCGATGTTATGCAGGACGCCGCCGATGGCTGAGGGAATCCAGAGGGCTTCCAGGGAGAAGGCCCGGTAAAAGAGGGCAATGACGCCCAAGGACAGGAGGCCGCCGGCCAGGCTGTAAAGGAGGGTAACGCCGGTACCGGCAAAGATGGTCCCCAGGAGGATGCGGACGATGAGGACCATAAAGGCCTCCTTCCGGCCCAGCCAGAAGAGGGTAAAGAGGGAAACAATATTGGCCAGGCCCATTTTGATGCCGGGAATGGCCGGCAGGATGGGCGGGATTTGGGCTTCTATGACAAAGATCATCAGGGCCACGGCGGTGAGCATGGCGATGGTGACCAATCTTTTGACGGTCATGGGTCCTCCTATTTGGTCACGCTGTCAATGGTGGGTGCTTTTTCGGCGCTTTGGCTGTCGTCATCGTGCCGGTGGTCATGGCCGGCGTGGTCATGCTTATGGTCAGCGACCACCTGGTCATCGATTTTAATCATGAGCCTATGGGGCAGGCAGACGATGGGTTCGACGCCGTTACTGATAGCGCCCTGGTTGACGCAGATTTGGTCGGGGCAGTTGGCTTCCTTGATGCGGATGGCACCGGGGCTGACTTCTATAATATTATAGTGGCCGTCGGGGCCATCGACCCGGAAGGTGTAGGTCTTTTTGACCTTGTCCAGGTCGATGGTGCGGATGACCTTGTCATTGAGGTAGACTTTGGCGATGTGACCGCCGGTCTGCCAGTGGCTGACGCCGTAGGCGGCGATGCCGGAGATGACCAGGATGGCGATAATGGCGATGAGCCATTTTTTATTGGACTTAGGCATGGGCAGGGATAACCTCCGGGGCGGGACGGTCCGGGGTGGTGAAGTCCTCTACCAGGCCGGGGGTGATGGAGACCCGGTTGTCTTTATCGACCAGGACCATGTCAAAGAGGTCGCTATGGGCCTGCCAGAAGGCGATGGCCCCTTCCTTGCCCATAATCATGAGGGCGGTGGCCAGGGCGTCAGCGGTGGTGCCGTCGGCGGTGATAACGGAGGCTGAGGCCAGGCTGTTATCGGCCGGTTTGCCGGTGGCGGGGTCGATGATATGGTGGTAGCGCTGGCCGTTTTCTTCAAAGTAGCGCTGGTAGATGCCGCTGGTGATGATGGCGCAGTCGCTCCGCTGGACGATGCCGACGAAGTCTTCTTCATTTTTGGGGTCCTGGATGGCGACGTTGAAGTCGGCGCCATCGGGCTTGGTGCCGAAGAGCTGGGTGTTGCCGCCCAGGTTGACCAGGCCGCCGACAACCTTGTTATCGGCAAAGATTTGCATGATCCGCTGGCTGGCGTAGCCCTTGGCGATGCCGCCAAAGTCGACGCCCATCCCTTCCTTGTCAAAGCGGATGGTCTTTTTATCTTTATCGAAGTGGACCAGGGACATATCTGTCAGGGGCAGGAGCTTATCGATGGTGGCCTGGTCGGGGACTTGGAATTTTTGGGTGGTGAAGCCCCAGGCCTTGACCAGGGGATAGATGGCCACGTTGAAGTGGCCGCCGGTCAGCTTGCTGATTTCCCGGGACCGGTCGTAGAGGTAGGCGGAATCATCGGAGAGGTCTACCTCGCCCTTGCTGTTTAAGATGGCCAGTTCGGCGTCCTTATGGTTGGTGGACAGGAGGGCATCCAGGCGTTTGATTTCATCCATGGCGGCGTTAATGGCTTTTTCCGCATCTGTTTTATTTTCGGTATAGACCCGGAAGTGCATGACGGTATCCATGGCGTACATATCGGCATCGGCCTGGATGGGGGCATTGGTGTAGCCGGAATCGGTATATTCGATGGGCATGGCCTGGGGGGCTTCCGCTTCGGTTGGGGCCGGGCTGCTGGTTTCCGGCGAGGCGGCCGGGCCGGCACAGGCGCTGAGGGCCAGGCAGCCGGCACAGAGTAAGGCGATGGCTTGGTTTTTCATATATCCTCCCTGTAGTGGTGGTGGATTAGCGTGGGGTAATTGTCATTTAGTAAAAATAGCACAGGCGGTATCTCTTTGTCAATACAAGCGGGTCAGCCTTGTTCGGCAGCCCGGTGGCGGGCCTTGTCCCGGTTGGCGGCCCGGACCATGAAGAGGGAGAAAAAGGCCCCTAGGAGCATGAGCCCGGCCATGATGGTAAAGACGGTGTGGAAGGCGGACAGGGCCGCTTCGGCGTAGCCTTCCTTGCCGGGCAGGGCCTGGCCGCTGCCGCCGTACTGGTGGAAGAGGGTATTGGCCCGGAAGGTGAAGATAACAGTCAGGATATTGGTGGAAATGGCCTGGGAGAGCTGGTTGACCCAGTTGATAAAGGCCGAGGCATGGCTGACCTTATCCTGGGGCACAGCGCTCATGCCCACGTCTGAAATGGGCAGGCGGACAAAGGCGATGCCCACATAGCGGATGGTCAGGATGGCAGACAGGATAATGAGGGACCGGTCCATGCCGACGGTATTCATGAGGGCATTGCCCAGGGCGGCGACACAGAAGCCGCTCACCACCATGGCGGTGGTGGAGGCATTGCCATAGAGGCGCTTGGCCAGGGTATTAGCCCCGGCCATGATGATGGAGGGGGCGAACTGGACGACCCCGGAGAAGAAGGGAGCATAGCCGCGGACGCTCTGGACGTAAACGGCCAGGACAGAGGCGGTGATGCCGATGACGGTGGACAGGATCATGGATAGGAAGACGGCCAGGGCAAAGCTGGACAGCTTAAAGAGGCTGAAGTCCAGGGCCGGGTGGGGGTTTTTCCGGTTATGGATAATGAAGTAGGCCACCAGGCCGATGGCCCCGGCAATCATGGCCCAGAAGCGCCAGTTGGCGAAGCCCCAGGATTCTAAGAAGGTAAAGGCCAAAAGGAGCATGCCGGTGGCCAGGGACACCAGGGCCACCCCGCCAATTTGCAGCGGAGCCTTGCCGGTGACCCTTTCAACCGGCAGGGCGTGGCGGGCTTCAAAGTAGGTGGGCAGGACCATGAGGGCGGGCAGGACAAAGATGACCCGCCAGCTGGTCCATTGCATGATGAGGCCCGCAAAGGACGGGCCAATGGCAAAGGCAATGCTCTGGACGATGAGGACGGTGGCATAGCGGCCGGCCCGTTCATTCTTGGGCATATAGCGGTAGATGAGGGCCATAACCGAACTCATGATGATACCGGCGAAGAAGCCGTTTAAGGCCCGGAGGATGATGAGGACCCAGAGGTTGGCGGCCAGGGCGCAGGCCAGGGATAGGATGGCGGTCATAATCAGGCTGGCCAGGATGAGCCGGCGGTAGCTGAACCGGTCACTCAAGGCGGTGACCAGGGGCATGGCACAGGCCAGGGTTAGGATATAGGCCAGCATGATCCACTGGACCTGGTTCAAGTTGGCCTGGAAGGATTCCATCATAACCGGCATGGCGATATTCACGGAGCCGGCATTGAGCATGGTGATGACATTGGATAGGATAATGGCCGTAACGAGGGCGCTTTTGCGCCGGGGCTCAGTAATGATGCAGGATTCGTCAGACAAGGTCTCCCCTCCCTTTCTATCTGGTGATTGATATCTATTGATATGAACCTGTCCCGGCGGCCTTAAACCCCGGGGGCAAGAAAAAAGACCGGCAGGCCGGCCTATGCGTCATGGTTGGGGGTCATGGGTTCAACATGAACCATGATATGTTTGATTTGGGGCAGGTTGGCTTCTATGCGGTTGTGGGCAAGGGTGGCAATGTCATGGCCCTCCTCTACGCTCTTCTGTCCGTCGACCTTGATGGTGACGTCGGCATAGGCGGAGGCGCCAAAGACCCGGGTCTTTAGGCTGCTGACGGCCAGAATACCATCGACGCCTTCCAGGAGCCGGTTGATTTCGGCAACAGTGCTTTCATCGGTAGAAGAGTCGACCAGGCCGAAGACGCTTTTACGGTAGAGGTCGATGCCGACTTTTAAAACCAGGAGGGAAACGACCAACCCGGTCAGGGGGTCTAGGATGGGGGCACCCAGGCGGGCACCGAGAATGCCGACGAAGGCCCCGACGGAGGACAGGGCGTCGGACCGGTGATGCCAGGCGTCAGCCTCCATGGCGACAGACCCGATTTTCCTGGCCTTGCGGAGGGTGACCCGGTACATGGCTTCCTTGACCAGGATAGAAAAAACCGCAGCGGCCAGGGGGGCCCAGCCGGGGACCCCATAGCTGCCGGTCAGGATAACCTGGAGGGCATCGTAGCCGATTTTGATGGCGGTGACGCCCAGGATAATACTCAGGATATTGGCAAAGATGAGTTCGTATTTTTCATGGCCGTAGGGGTGGTCGGCATCGGCTGACTTGGAGGCTATTTTCAGGCCGGCAATGACCGCTACGGTGGTGGCGCAGTCGGAAAAGGAATGGATACTGTCGGCAATCATGGCGCTGGACCGGCCCAAAATCCCGGCGGCCAGTTTGATGACGCCCAGGAGGAGGTTGAGGGCCAGGGTCCAGACAGAGAGGACAATCCCTTCCTTATAATTCCCCAGGCCGGGGGAATGTTTCTCTTCTATCATAGGCAGCTCCTTTAAGCGGCAGCCGGAAAGGCCGGCACTTGCTTTCATTGTATTCTATTTTAGCGGATGGGCCGGTCAAGTACAAGGCGGGCCCAACAGAAAAAAGTTCCCGCCCGAAGGCGGAAACTTTTAAGGGGTATGGGTGCTGGGGCTTAGCCGTTCACAATGCAGCAATCTTCGCTATCTGCATCGTAGAAGCCGCTGGGGGCATCGGACAGGTCGATCATGATGTTTTTGACCTGGCTGTACTGGTCGAGGATCATCTTATGGGTTTCCCGGCCAATACCGCTTTCCTTGTAGCCACCGAAGGGGGCCCCGGCGGGGATTTGGTTATAGGTGTTGACCCAAATCCGGCCGGTTTCGATTTCCCGGGCGACTTTCAGGGCCCGAGTGATGTTTTGGGTGAAGACCCCGCCGCCCAGGCCGTAAACGCTTTCGTTGGCCATGCGGATGACATCGTCGGCGTCCTTGAAGGGGATGACCACCCCAACCGGCCCGAAGATTTCTTCCTGGGCCACCCGCATGTCATTGCTGACGTTGACCAGGAGGGTCGGGGCCAGGAAGGCACCCTTGTCATATTCACCGCCGGTGAGTTGTTCCCCACCGCAGGCGACCTTGGCTCCTTCCTGCTTGCCGATTTCGATGTATTCGAGGATTTTCTTCATCTGGCCGGCGTTGATTTGGGACCCCATGGCGGTGTCCTTATCTAAGGGGTTACCGACTTTTAAGCCCCGGAATTTTTCAACGGCTTTTTTAACAAAGTCTTCGTAGATGGATTCCTGGACAAAGATCCGGCTACCGGCACAGCAGACCTGGCCCTGGTTAAAGAGGATGCCCAGCTGGACGCCATCCAGGGCCTTGTCCATATCGGCATCGTCAAAGATGATGTTGGCGCTCTTACCGCCCAATTCCAGGGTAGCGGGAATGAGGCGCTTGGCAGCGGCTTCGGCAATGTCCCGGCCGACTTCGGTAGAGCCGGTGAAGGCCAGTTTATCCAGGCCGGGGTGGTTCTTGACGAAGTCACCGGCGGTGGACCCCTTACCGGTGATGACGTTTAAGACGCCCTTGGGCAGGAGGTCGGCAATGAGTTCGGTGAAGACGAGCATGGACAGGCTGGTGGTGGAAGAAGGCTTAAAGACGACGGTATCGCCGGCGGCCAGGGCCGGGGCCAGCTTCCAGGCGCCCATGAGGAAGGGGAAGTTCCAGGGGACGATTTGCCCGACCACCCCGATGGGTTCACGCAGGATCAGGGACAGGTAGCGGCCCTGGAGGACGCTGGCCTTGCCTTCGTCAGCAATGATGGCCCCGGCAAAGTAACGGAAATGCTCGACGGCAAAGGGGATGTCAATGCTGGAAGTTTCCCGGATGGGCTTCCCGTTGTCCATGGTTTCAACGGTGGCCAGGAGTTCGGCGTTTTCTTCGATAATATCGGCAATTTTGTTCAGAATGGCAGCCCGTTCGGCAGGCTGGGTGTGCCGCCAGCTGGCAAAGGCTTCCCGGGCGGCCTTGACGGCATCATCAACGTCTTTTTCAGAGGCTTCGGCGATATTGGCCAGGTGGTCTCCGGTGGCCGGGTTGCTGGTGGCAACGGTTTTGCCGCCTTCGGCCTCCCGCCATTCGCCATTGATGTAGAGTTTGTAGCTATCTTTCAAGTTCACATTCATGAGGGTCTTCCTTTCCTGAAGTGAGGATCATTCCAATGATTGTGTCTACTTATCCTATAACCGCCGGCAGTTTGTGCTAAACAGCACTTACCGGACCCAACTATAGGGTTATTTATGAGACCCATTAGCCGAATAGGTCAATGATTGGGCCGATAAAAACATACCCGACCATGGTCGAATTAAAACCGGGGATCCATTTCATTTCATCATTTATAAAAGGAGTTCAAGTAAAGGCTTTTTTAGAATCTTGATGTAAGGAGATGATGACAGGGACAAGCATCGATTAGGCGAGTGAACCAACCAAACCTTGAGGAAGGACACAGGAAAAAGAGGCCATGTCGAAGCCTTCAGGTGCTCAGTTATCCTAGCATTGATATTTAAAAGCAGCCCTATACCGCTAGCCCTCCCTCTTTTTGACACACAAAAAAGCACGCTCGCAAAGATGCGGACGTGCTTTTCTGCCTTTGATGGCAAGTGGTTCGTCTTCAAACCATCCTTTAGCCTTCCAGGTTACGGATCTGGTCGAAGTGGTCCTTGGCCCGGTCGATGGCGGTGCCGCCACCGATGACGCAGATAACCGCTTGGTCCAGGGCCTCGGCCAGGGCTGGGGCCAGGGCCTTGAGGCTGGCGGGATCGGTGGCCAGGGCCTCCTCTTGGCTGGCTTCGATGTCTTCGTAGGTCTGGCCGCTGATGAAGAGACGGAGGACCAGGAGTCCCTTACCGGCAGGGGTCCGCTGGGGGTTGAACTTATCCAGGGTGCCGATGATGAAGGGGGCCAGGCCTGCGGCGTCCATGTCCAGCTGGGCCAGCCAGGCCGGCAGGCCGGTGTAGACGTCGACGGTTTTTTCCAGGTTGGGGTCCCGGTAGGAGTAAAGGTTCATGTAGCCCTTCCGGGAGAAGCGGATGCCTTGGCCGTAGGCGCCGCCTTTGGCCCGGATTTCATTGTAGAGGTATTCATTGCTGATGAGGTTGGCCAGGACTTCCCAGCTGCCGGTATAGCCACCGGGGGCTTGTACCGGGGCGGCCTGGGCCACGTATTGGACGCCGGCGGCCGTCTTGAGGCCTTCGTTTTTAACAACCGGAGCCGGCAGGAAGTCGGCCCGGGGGGCCTCATTGACGGGCAGGCGGCGGATAAAGTCTTGGACCGGTCCCCGGGCGGCGGCGATGTCTTCGGCGCTGCCGGTCAGGCCCAGGACCACCTGGCGCTTGTCAACCAGGCGGGCGTAGAGGGCGGTGAGCCGGTCGATGAGGGCGTCGCTCTGCTCATCGAAGTGGTCATCCAGGTCCTGGAGGGCAAAGAGGAGGTCCAGGCCGGCGATCCGCTCGGCGTAGGCGCTTTGGGCGGAGATATAACTCATGGCCCGGGCGGCGGCCACCTGGTGGCCCACCCGGAGGAGGCCGGCTTCGGTCCGGAGGCGGAGCATTTTGATGACTTCATGGAGCCGGGCCTTGTCGGTGAGCTTGGTCTGGTAGAGTTCTTCATAGATTAAGTCCAGGACGGCATCCAGGTGGTCGGTGCCCAAAAGCCGGGTGCTGACGGCCAGCTTGGGGTAGCAGCGGCTGCCGTCTTTGAAGTCGCTGTAAATGGCCGGGCTGATGCTGAGCCCGCCGCTAATGAGGTACTCCTGGGTGGAGAGGTCCCGGTAGGTGTAGCGGGCGGTATCCATGCTGCCGATGAGGGCGGTGAGGAGGGCGTAGTCGCAGAGGTCCTCGGCGCCGATGTGGGCAGCGGAGAAGTAGATATTCAGGTAGAGGATGCCGGAGGCGAAGACGTCATTGGTCAGGAGGGTCCCCTCTTCCAGGGGGACGATTTCCGTGGGCACTCGGGGGATGCCGGCGTCGACGTCATCCAGGGTGAGGACAGGCAGAGTGGCCTTTTCTTCCGGGGTGTCGGCCCGGTTCTGCCGGGCGATGAGCCGGTGGGTTTCATCAACCAGGCCCTGGATTTCCGCCGGGGATAGGGAGGCCTTGTAGGCGGCCAACTTGTCGGCGACGGCGGCATCCCGTCGGTCAGTTTTGCCGGCTTCCGGCCGGGCGGTCAGGATGACCTTATGGGGGTTGTCTAAAATCCGTCGGCGGATTTCCTCACCTAGGCGGCCGGCTTCAATGTCTTCCCGGAGGGCCTTGAGGGGGGCCTCATAGTGGAGGGCATCAAAGGGAGACCCGTCATAGAGCCAGCTTTCAAAGGCATTGATGTAGTAAACGACGCCCCGGGTGCCAAAGCCCTGGCATTCCCGGTAGGCGAATTCGATTTTATTGAGGGAGGCCAGGAGGAGGTCCCGGTTCAGGCCCCCGTCAGCCAGGCGGCGGAAGGTGTCTTCGATGACCCGGACGAAGTCCTCTTTCCGGGCGGCATCGGTATCCTTGGCGATGATGCCGAAAGGAATCTGGATGCCATCGGAGGAGAAGGATTGGACGTCGGCGCCGATGCCGGCCTCCTGGAGGGCCTGGCGGATGGGGCCGGCCTGGCTATCGATGAGGGCATCGGTTAAAAGGTCAGCCAGGAACATATCCCGCAGGGAGGTCCGGGTACCGAAAATCAGGGCGTAGGCCAGTTGATCCTTGCCGGCCTTGTCCTCTTCCGGGGCGGCGGCATAGGTGACTTCCGCCTCTTTAGGGGCCTGGAAGGGGGCCTGGAGATGAAGGCGGCTGTCCACATCCAGGGGGCTGTAATGGGACAGGTATTCTTCATGGATATGGGCCAGCCGGCGGTCCAGGTCGACCTGGCCGTAGAGGAAGATGTAGGCATTGGAGGGGTGGTAGTAGTGGCGGTGGAAGTCCAGGAACCGATCGTAGGTCAGGTCGGGGATTTCATAGGGGTCCCCGCCGCTTTCCTTCCCGTAGACGGTGTCCGGGTAGAGGGCTTCCAGGATGGCGTTTTGCACCTGGGCATCGGCCCCGGACAGGGCGCCCCGCATTTCATTGTAGACGACGCCCCGGTAGGTTAAGGGGCCTTCGGGCTTTTCCAGGTGGTAGTGCCAGCCTTCCTGGAGGAAAATTTCCTTGGTCTCATAGATGGCCGGGTTAAAGACGGCGTCCAGGTAGACATCCATAAGGTGGGTGAAGTCTTTATCATTGCGGCTGGAGACCGGGTAGATGGTTTTATCGGAAAAGGTCATGGCGTTCAGGAAGGTGGCCAGGGAGCTTTTCACCAGGTCCATGAAGGGTTCCTTGGTCCGGTATTTCCGGCTGCCGTTGAGGACGGAGTGCTCCAGGATATGGGCCACGCCGGTGGAATTATCCGAGGGGGTCCGGAAGCCAATGCCGAAGGTTTGGTTATCGTCATCATTGAGGATGGCCAAAAGCTGGGCCCCGCTTTGGTGCTTGAGCAGGAGGCCGCGGCCGGCCAGTTCCGGGAGGGGGCGGTCTTCGATCAGGGTAAAGCCGTATTTTTCATATGCTTGTGTCAAGGATAAACCTCCTTATGAGAAATGGGTCTGCGTAAGATGTTGCGTAAAATGTATAAAAGAAGAGGCCTTGCGGCCTCTCAGGTATCCGGTTGGGCGCGGACGGCTAGCGAGTTCCCCCGCCGCCGCCTCCACCAAAGCCGCCACCGCCGCCGCCAATGGAGGTAAAGCCTCCGCCGCCGGATGAGGCGGTCAGGTCAGGGGCGGTTGCAGCCCGGTAGGCATCGCCCAGGCCGGCAGAAAAGTGGTGTAAGAGGATGATGTCGGTATAATCGATATCGACTTGACGGGCGAGCTCCGGATAGAGGTCTTCCAGGGCCTTGGCCACTTCATCGGCCATGCCGTAAAGGCCGGCCCAGATGAGGAGCTGCTGCCAGAGGCCAACTTCGGTGATTTCCCGTTCATCTAGGAGGGTGAAGTCCTCCAGGTAGTTTTTGAAGGCGATGAGCCGGTCGACCAGGCCGGCCCCGCCCTCTGTCAGGCCGATGTGGCTGGTCCGGAAGAGGAATTTCCGGCTTTCGTAAACCGTCACATAGCCGGCCTGGTTCATGGCCCGGCGGGAGTGGCTTTCCACCCGGTCCCACCAGGCTTCCAGGTCACCGGCATTTCGCCGGGACCATTTGGCAAATTCCTTGGCCTCCAGGATGCCATCCTGGCCGGCGGCGGAAACAACCATGTCATAAAATTCCGCCTCCAGGCGGGGCAGGGCCCGGTTGCCGGTATAGCCGGCGTCTACGACGATGGTGGTCTCGTCCCGCTTGCGGAAAACGCCCCGCTCAACGGTTTGGTGGCCAATCCGCCCTTCAGCCAACCAGGTCAGGAGGTAGGCATTGAAGAGGTCCTCGATTTGGGCCATGTCAAAGGGGCGGAGCATATTGACGATGTCTTCCAGGGGGCCCTCATAGGGGATGTCCCGGTAGTACTTGTCCTTGTTCCGGGCCCGGACATCCTTGACATCAATCCGGAAGGGGTTGTTGGACCCGGTGCTGCCGCCCTGCCCGCTCTTGCGGAAGAGGCTGCTCAACAGGAAGAAGCCGAAGGCGCCGCCAATGGCCAGGATTTGCGCTCCCAGGCCATCCATAAAGCCGCCGCCCCCCTCCTCTTCGCTGCTGCCGTAAGAGGAACCTTCCTTGGCCTGGGCCTCCTGGTCAGCCAGGGTCATGTCCTGGGTCAGGCCGGGCTGGAAGGGGTTATCCGGAAACTGGAATAAGAGGGTGATGTGGTTGGACGGGCTCAGGGGAGACTGGGCCTGGCCGATGACCCGGCCATCCTGGTCAAAGTTGACCTGGCCTTCAAAACCAAAGCCCCAGATTTTGGTATTGTCCGCAGTCATGGAAAAGGGGGCCCGGACTTCCAGGCTGGCCCGCTCCGGCGGGGTGTTGGTATCCGAATTGTAGAAGGTCCAGAACATGGACTGGCCGTCGGTCAGTTGGCGGACAATGCCGTGGACGGTGTAGTGAACGGTGTAGGTATGGTCCCCGTCGGCGCCCAGGCCCCAGCAGAGTTCCACCCCGTCTTCTTTTTCGATGATGCCGCTTTTGCCGGCCTTTTCTTCCCGGCTGGCATTGACATCCCAGGCGGTGCCAAGGTCGGTAAAGGGCTGACCGTTTTCTTCCACCCGGAAGTCGGTAATTTTGGCCCCCTGGAGCTGGCCCAGGGCAATGTAGGCCTCGGTGCCCTCATCAACGGTCAGTTGGCGGCGTTCGGTCACTTGGGCGCTGCCATCCGGCTGAAGGACGACGGACAGCTGCCAGTCGGTCAGGTCATTGGCCCGGGCCGGTTGGGCCCCCAGGGCCAGGAGGCCGAGGGTCAAGAGGCCAACCAGGCCCAGGGCCAGGCTACGGCGACAGAGTTCCCTCAAGCGTTCCATGAGGGGGTCTCTGCCTTTTCAGGGCTATTTTCAAAGTAGCGTTCCTGGCTGAAGTTGAAGATGCCGGCAATGATATTGCTCGGGACCTGCTGGATGGTCCGGTTGTACTTGGTGACGGTGTCGTTGTAGACCATCCGGGATTGGCGGACCTGGTTTTCGTACTTGTCGACGGCGCCCATAGACTGCTGGTAAACAGATGAGGCCTTTAAGTCCGGGTAGGCTTCAGCCACAGCGTTGATATTGGCCATGGCCCGGCCGAAGAGCTGGTTATCCTGCTCGACATCAGCGACGGTGGATTGGGATGTGACCCGGCTCCGGGCCTCAGTGACGGACTTAAAGGTGTCCGCTTCATGGCCGGCGTACTGACGGGTCGCTTCGATTAAGCTTTTGAGGGCGTCCCAGCGGCTCTCAATCTGGGCGGCAATCTGGCCCATGGCATTGCGGACCAGCTCCCTTTCCTTGACCAGACGGTTGTAGACGCCGATCCCCCAGATGACCAGTAAGACGCCGAGGAGCACAATCCCGGCGACAAGCATTAAGCCTATAGATATACCCATTTGTCTTCCTCCTTTTTAAACAAAGCCATTTTAATACCATCTATATACCCACATTTTGGCAGCCCTACTGGAGCTTGTAAAGTCTCCTTTTGATGACAAGAAAAGAAGCCTTCGTGCGTCCCTTGACCTTCTCTCGGTGATTCGATATAATTATATATTGCTGACAGATAAGGCTACTGGCCGGCGGACTGCCGCGGCCGGTAGGTGAATAACCATAGCTGCGCTGGTACTCAGGAAGCTGAGTAGATAGGGCTGTTTTTTTTGCTTTAATTTACCCGGAGGCAGCCGAGGTAAGGTTTTTTAGCTGTATTTTTTAGATGCATCCAAGGATGAGAAAGGGGTCTTTTATTTGAGTCATTTTTCCCTCAGTAAAGATGAGAAATTATCCCTGGGCCTGGGCCTTTTAGGGGTTTTTATCGCTTCTCTGAACCAAACGATTTTATCGCCGGCTCTGCCGTCCATTATGCGGACCATGGGGATTACCGCTAGCCAGGGCCAGTGGTTTACGACAATCTTCCTTTTAACCAATGGGATTATGATCCCCATCACCGCTTACTTGACCGAGCGCTTTCGCTTCCGTCAGCTCTATTTAACGGCCATGGCCATCTTTACCGCCGGCACCCTCCTGGCCGGGGTCAGCAGCCAGTTTTGGCAGTTGGCGGCGGCCCGGGTCCTCCAGGGGATGGCCTTCGGGATCTTGATGCCCCTCATCATTAACTTTGTTATGGCCATCTTCCCCTCCCACAAGCGGGGGGTGGCCATGGGCTATGTGGGAATTATCTTCAGTGCGGCGCCGGCGGTTGGCCCGCCCCTGGCCGGTCTGGTCATTGATAGCTATGGCTGGAACCGGATGTTTTTGGTCTTGGTGCCCTTTTTGTTGGGGGATATCCTCTTGTCCCTGGTCATTATGCCCAAGGGGGGCAAAACCTCCCGGCCGGTCTTGGATATTCCTTCCATCTTTTTATCCAGCCTGGGCTTTGGGGCCCTCCTCTATGCCTTTTCCATTTCCGGGACCCGGGGCTGGCTGAGCCCGATTGTCATCGGGGGGACGGCCTTTGGTCTGGTTGTGACCTGGCTCTTCCTCCGCCGGCAGGAACGGATTGACCACCCCCTCCTCCGGGTGGATGTCTTTAGCCAGCGGCAGTTCAGCATCGGGACCTTCCTCAGTATGCTGGTCAACGCCGGGATGATTGCCGGGACCATTGCCACGCCGATCTACCTCCAGCAGGTACTGGGCTATTCGGCCTTTAAGTCCTCTTTGGTCATGCTGCCGGCCTTTATCTTCTCTATCTTTGCCTCACCGGCCATTGGGTCCTTCTTTGACCGGCGGGGGCTCCGGGGGCTGGCCATTACAGGCTTTATCGTCCAACTGGCCGCCACCCTCCTCTTCCTGACCTTTACGGCAGAGTCCCCCTTCTGGTACCTGTCCATGATTTATACCGCCCGGGTGGTGGGGATCACCCTGGTCATGAGCCCCCTGAACACCTGGAGCTTAAACGCCCTGCCCCAGCAGCTCATTAGCCACGGGAACGCCTTTTCCGCCACCCTCCGCCAGGTGGCTGCCTCTTTAGGGACGGCGGTCATTATCAGTATTATGACCATGGTCACCATGGCCAATAGCAACCTGGGGACCACCCTGGCCACCCTGAAGGGCTTCCATATGGCCTTTTTAGGGAATGCCGCCCTCATTGCGGTGGCCCTGGTCATGGTCATTGCCCAGGTCAAAAAAGAAGATGTCATTCGGTAAATAAAAGTCAAAGTCGACCGGCTCAAAAAAGCCCCTAGCGGACAGATCCGTTAGGGGTATTTTTATGCCGGTCGGCTTGTATTAACTCAATAAGAGGTCAATGAGGTCATCAATGCTAATCCGGTAGAAGGCCCGGTCCATCTGGGCGGCGACCAGGGCCCGGCGCAGGGGGCCTTCTTCCAGGGGCAGGCCCCGGAGGACATCCGGCAGCCGGTCGGCGGCTTCGGTGGCGAAAATATCCCCACCGACCTGGCAATCGCTGATGAGGCCCTTGTCCAGGCTCAGAGCCAGACGGAGCCGGCCACCGGCCAGGCGGCGGCTTTTGACGATTTGGCTGGCCGGGTTTTTACCATAGGTATGGTCCGGGGCCGCAAAGCGGTTGGCCGCCAGGTCGGCAATGGCGGCTTCATCCGCCGGGCTGATTGCGATGACCGGGCCACCGCCGCAGAGATGGCGGCGAAGACAGGCCATGACATCGGTAATGGTGGTACCCGCCGGGAGAAATTCGGACAGGTTGGCCACCCGGTCGCGAACGCTGGAAATGGCCTTGGAGGCCAGTTTTTCGTAGTCGACGGTGGTGGCGGCGGTCATGACTTCAATATCCGTATCCACCAGGATGGACCCATGGTGGACGGTAGTCCCTTTGATCTTATACTGGGCGTTGCCGCTGATTTTGCGGCCGGCAACGGTCAGGTCATTCCGGCCCTTGAAATCGGCCTGGACGCCCAGTTCGGCCAGGGCCGCACAGACCGGCCGGATAAAGTGGTCAAAGCTGATTTGCTCTGAATGGTCGGGGACAATGTAGCCAAACTGGACGGCCCCGGGGTCTGTATAAATAGTCCCGCCGCCGGAGGGCCGGCGGACAATGTGCAGGCCATGGTCAGCGGCATAGCGGGTATTGATTTCCTGGGCGGTGTTTTGGTACTTGCCGATCATCAGGGTGGGTTCTGTCCGCCAGAGCATGACCACCGGTTCTTCCAGGGGTACGGCGGTGGCGAAGTGGTATTCGGTAGCAAAGTGCCGGTAGGGGTCCAGGCCCGGGCTGTCTAGGTAACGCATTAGGCCTCCCTCCCGGCCCGATAGGCGGCCAGGGCCCGGTAGGATGACCGGACCAGGGGGCCGGAGACGACATAGCGGAAGCCCAGGGCCCTGGCCGCTTCGGCCCAGGCTTCAAAGGCTTCCGGGGTCACATAGCGGTCAACGGGCTGGTGGGCCGGGCTGGGCTGGAGGTACTGGCTGATGGTCACAATATCACACCGGACCCGGCGGAGGTCCGCCAGGAGGGCCCGGACTTCATCATCGCTTTCGCCCAGGCCCAGCATAAAGCCGCTCTTGGTCAGGCCGTCCGGTAGCCGGTCCTTGCTCCGGGCCAGGACTTCCAGGGACCGGTCGTACTTAGCCCCGGGCCGGATGGTCGGGTAAAGGCGGGGGACCATTTCCACATTGTGGTTGAGGACGTCCGGCTTGGCATCTAAAACCGTTTGCAGGGCGGCCGGGTCGCCGCCCAGGTCGCTGATAAGGACTTCAATGCTGACCGCCGGGTTGGTCTGGCGGATGGCTCGGACGGCCCGGGCCATATGGGCGGCCCCGCCATCGGCCAGGTCATCCCGGGTCACCTGGGTGAGGACCACATGGTCCAGCTGCATGTCCCTGACGGTTTCGGCCAGCTGGGCCGGTTCTTCCGAATCCGGCGCCTGGGGTCGGCCGCCGCCGACTTGGCAGAAGCGGCAGTTCCGGGTGCAGACATCGCCCAGGAGGATAAAGGTGGCTGTGCCGCTCTCATAGCATTCCCCCCGGTTGGGGCAGTGGGCCTCCTGGCAAACGGTATGCAGGCCCTTGGCCTGTAAGTTTGCAGTCAAACGATCCACTGAAGCCGGCTTATAACGAACTTTGAGCCAGGCGGGTTTTTCAGTCATGGTAGTTTACCTCGGCCAGGTCGGTCCCATAGGCCACCCGGTCACCGGCCTCCACCAGCTGAAGGACCAGGGTCCCGGCCCGGTCCGATTCGATTTGGGCGACGACCTTGTCTGTCTCGACTTCGAAAAGGGCTTCGCCGGCAGCAAAGTCAGCGCCCTCCTCGACCAGCCAGTCACACAAAAGGGCATCCTTCATATCGTCACTTAATTGTGGCATTTTTACTGTTTCCATCTCTTCCCCTCCTAAAATAATTCCGGCGCCAGGCCATCCAGGTCTGGGAAGGCCTCCAGGGCCCGGGCCAGGTCATGCCGCTTCACCCGGACGCCCCGTAAGGCCAGGGCCGCTTCCGGATGGTTCGGCTCAAATGAAATGGTTTCGATACAGCCCCGCTTGGCCCGGTAGGTCACCGTCAAGGGGGCACCCCGCCAGATGAACATCCGGCGGAAGGTAAAGGCCGGGCCCCGGGCAATGGTCCAGGCCCAGGTCCGGTACTTTTGCTCGGCCAGGTCGCGGATGGCGGCCAGGTCGTCCGGGCTTAATTCAACCCTGGTCAGGGGACCGTAAGTCCGGTCCAACTCGGCCAGGAAAGCCTGCATGAAGGCCTCGGTATCAGTAAAAGGCTCGGCCATCCACTGGCGGATATTGGTCACCGGGGCCGGCCGGGAGGCGGTGGCCCGGCTATCGACAAAGACCCGCTTGCCATTGGCCAATTGGCGGAGCTTATCCAGGTCTGTATCGTAGAGCAGGGTGCCATGGTGCCAGACCCGATCGGCGGCGATTTTCTGAGCATTGCCGCTGATTTTATAATCACCAAGCATGAGTTCACTAATGCCATCCATCCGGGCCTCAATGCCCAGGGCCCGGAGGATGGCCACCACCGGCTGTAAAAAGCGGGCGTAGTCAATGTGCTTGCCTCTAGCCGGGGCCATAAAGGTGTAGTTGACATTACCGGCGTCATGGTAGACAGCGCCGCCGCCGGTTGGCCGCCGGACAACGGCCACCTTTTCCCGGGCGGCCAGGGTCAGGTTGGTTTCGGCCGGCACACACTGGCCGGCGCCGCAAACCACAGCGGGCCCGTTCCGCCAGAGGAGGAAGTTGACCCCCTCCCGGTAGTGGTTAAAAATATATTCCTCATAGGCCTGATTAAAATACGGATCCATGGATTCATTATAAAAAAAACGCACCGGACTCCCCTCCTAGGCTTTTATTATAACCCAGGGGAAAGTCCGGTAGCAAGTCAATCGGAACATATTTTCGTTTTTATGGTCAGGCGGCTGGCCGCAGGCTTAGAGGTCCAGGCTGAAGTTGTCGATTAAGCGAGCCTTGCCGAAACGGACAGCCAGGGCCACCAGGATGGGCCCTTCCAGCCGGTCGATGGGCACAATGGTATCCCGGTGGACGGCCTGGATGTAGTCAATCTCCGCCAGGGGCTCGGCGCTGATCCGGTCCTCCAGGAAGGCAATGATGGTCCGGGCGTCTCTTTCCCCGGCCTGGATCTTTTCCCGGGCCTCTTCCAGAGCCCGGTGGAGGATGGGGGCCGCCGCCCGCTCTTCGGCGGTCAGGTAGACATTCCGGGAACTCTTGGCCAGACCGTCGGCCTCCCGAACGATGGGACAGCCGACAATCTGCACCGGAATGGCCAGGTCGGCCACCAGCCGGCGGATGACGGCCAATTGCTGGGCATCTTTCTCCCCAAAATAGGCCCGGTCGGCCCCGGTCAGGAGGAAGAGCTTGGTGCAAACCGTTGCCACCCCCCGGAAGTGGATGGGCCGGGACCGGCCGCAGAGCTCAGCGCTCACCCCTTCCACATTGACATAGGTGCTGTAGCCGGCCGGGTACATGTCTTCCGGGGCCGGAGCAAAGACGGCGGCAGCCCCATGACGGGCGGCCAGGGCCACATCTCTGGGCAGGTCCTTGGGGTAGGCCTCCAGGTCTTCGCCGGCGCCGAACTGGGTAGGGTTGACGAAGACGCTGACGACCACCCGGTCATTATCGGCGGCAGCCCGGTCAATCAGGCTCACATGGCCCTCGTGGAGGTAGCCCATGGTGGGGACCAGGCCGATGCTGCACCGGCTTTTCCGCCAATCGGCCATAAGGCTGCGTAAATCGTCAAGGGAATGGACAACAGGGATGGGAAAATCAGTCATGTTGGGCCTCGCTTTCCTGGCTTTGGGCCAGGGCTTGGTCCACCAAGGCTTGGTCCATATCAAACTGTTCAGATGCATTAGGGAAGGACCGGTCGCGAACGGCCCGGGCATAGTCCTGGAAGGCCCGGGTCATGGCCTCTCCAATATGGGCAAAGGGGCGGACAAACTTGGGCACAAAGTCGGTGTACATGCCCAGCATATCCTGGTAGACCAGGATCTGGCCGTCACAGTCGGGCCCGGCGCCGATCCCGATGGTGGGAATATCTAATAAGTCAGTAATGGCCTTGGCCAGGGGGGCGGGCACACATTCAA
The DNA here is from genome assembly GCF_046097595.1 of Peptococcus simiae. Lineage (NCBI taxonomy): Bacteria > Bacillati > Bacillota > Clostridia > Eubacteriales > Peptococcaceae > Peptococcus > Peptococcus simiae. The sequence goes on along the minus strand of NZ_JBJUVG010000001.1, from coordinate 2,595 downwards.
TGACCACGCTGAAGGCCCCGGCGGCCTGGACGGCCTTGGCATCTGCAATGAGGTCCAGGGCGGCATCCAGGTTCTTTCCCTGGACCTTAAAGCCACCCAAGGCATGGATGGACTGGGGCGTCAGGCCGATATGGGCCTGGACCGGGATGCCAGCGGCCACAATGGCCCGGATTTGCTCGGCCACCGCCCGGCCCCCTTCCAGCTTGACTGCGTCGGCACCGCCTTCCTTGATCAGGCGGCCGGCATTGGTCACCGCGTCATAGACGCTGGTTTCATAGGACAGGAAGGGCATGTCGCAGACCACTAAGAGGTCCGGGGCGCCCCGGGTCACCGCCTTGCAATGGTGGATCATGTCTTCCATGGTCACCGGCAGGGTATTGGGGTAGCCCAGGATGGTATTGCCCAGGCTATCGCCGACCAGGATACTGTCTATGCCGGCATCGTTCATGAGTTTTGCAGTGGAATAATCGTAACAAGTGAGCATCGTCAAGGGTCTCTTCTTACCTTTGGCTTCAGCAAAGGTCTGAACCGTTGTTGGCATGATTGCTCCTCAACTCCTTTTCCAGGTGAGTCGTATCCCGCCCGGGGTCCCGGTCCCGGAGGAGCGGCAATACGGCTAGGGATAAGCTGCGGTAGACGGCCAGACCCCGGGAATCGTCAGCCAGCGCTGTCAGGTGGGCCCTAACGGTCGAAAGGTCATTTCGCTCCATTGGGCCGGTCAGCACCGCTGCCGGGCCTTGGTCAGCAAGGGCTTGGGCATTATGGATAAAGAGAGGGGCCAGGGCGGCCCGGGCCAGGTCCGGGGCAAAGCCACAGGCTTCCAGCTGCCGGGCCGCTTCCCCGTAAAGGCCGCAAACCAGGTTGCTGGCCATGACACAGGCCGCATGGTAGCGGGTCTTATCTCCTGCGCTGATTTCAACCAGTCGGTTACCGGGCGCCTCCATCAGGGCCCGCAAGCGGTCGCAGGCCGCCCGGTCACCTTCCAGGCTAAAGACCGCCGCCTCCAGGGGGGCCAGGTCCATGTCCACCGCCGAAAAGGCAATGATCGGGTGGAGACTGGCCGCCTGCCAGGCTGCCCCTGCCGGTTTCAGGACCGCATGGGACAGGCTCCCGCTCAAGTGGGCCAGGATGTGTCCCTCGCCCAGGTAGGGGGCCAGGGCTTCCGCCATAGCCGGGATGACGCCGTCCGGCGTGGCAACCACCAAAAGGTCACAGGCCGCGGCTAGGCCCGCCAGGTCCGTAAAGGCCCGGCTTCCGGTCAAGCCGGCCGCCCGGTCCGCATGGGCTTTAGTCCGGCTGTAATACCCAACCGGCGCCAGCCCATAGGCAGCCAGGTACCGGCCCAAAACCGTCCCGGCCTTGCCGGCTCCAATAATACCCCAAGTCATACACTCACCTCCATCTATACCCTAGAATACCTTACCGCCCCCTATCCTGCAAGGCGCAAATCAATCCGAATCCTGCAGCCAAGGGATTTCCCATCAAAAAAGGCGCAGCCTGACCGGCTACACCCTTTCTCAAGAGCCCATTTATCATTCACCTAGCCTATGCCCCATCCAGGTCTGCAAGGATAGCTTCCAGATCCAGGTCCTGGATGTCTTGATCATAATGAGTCATATCGTAGGCTTCAAAGGCCTCGGGATTGCAGAAAAAATCCGGGTGGGTAAAGCCGGCTGTTGTGTCATCTGTCAGGGCTTTTAAAACCTGCCACCGGTCCTGTCGCCGGACTAATTCTAATCGGTAGTGACATTCCTGTCCACCCCGCTCCTCCGGAAGGTCAGGGTCACCCCAATAGCTCGTAGCCCTCACCTGGACCTCTGCCCTGTCTCCGGCAAGGGGCTTCGACAAAAGGTCTTCTACTTGAAAATCAGTTATGGACGGGTTTCTTTCACTCCTGCCCACTTGTATGGCCTGGCGAATCGTCAGCAGCCGGCGAAGGGCGCTGGCCTCTTGGGCCAAATAGGGTTCAGGATCCGCTTGATTGGATCCTTCAACAAAACAGGACCTGATAAAATCCACAGCCACTTCTTCCACAGCAGCCTTTTCAGCAGCAGGCATATTGGTCGCTTCTGCACGCTCGGCCCGCTTATCAGCAAGAACACCGGCAAACATAGTCACAGCTGCCAACACCAGGCCTAGCCCCAGCAAGGCCAGGAAAAAAATCCATCTTTTTTTCATACAACCACCTTCCAAGACTTGCGGGTAAAGTATTGTATGTTTATTCTATTACCAATTAGGCAAAATAGCCAGTTTTTCCTAGCAGTATTAGCAGGCAATAGCCAAACCAGGTGGCCTGCAGAAAGGTGACCCGGAAAAAGCAAATAAAAAACGCATGAGCGATTGCTCATGCGCTTAATAAATGAAACAGACCAAACAAGGTAAATATAATTTTTACAGTAAGTTCGTTACTGCGGGTTTTCCTTGAGACCGGAGCTGGTGCGTCAGCAGTCGCGCCAGCGACACCAGCCGGCCACCACCGCCAGGTGGTGGATGCGGCGGTCTACAGAGAAACAAACCGGATAATGGCAAATAAAAAACGCATGAGCGGATGCTCATGCGCTTAATAAACTAAACAGGCCAAACAAGGTAAATCAT